>NZ_JBXWNS010000003.1:0-460081 GCF_059610485.1 Ruegeria sp. CDSC081
AAACGCTGTGTGTGCATTCAATTTGGCGATCTGTCGGTCAGATTTATTGCGATGACACATCAAGGCTTTGAGAAAAACATCAACTTTACGCCCGTGGGCGTCGTCATTCCAGCGCCTGCGCACGCGCCTGAGACTCTTTCGCCGAAGGTGAGATAGGCCCCAAGATCAGATCCGTAATTAACTGTGGTCGATGAACAGGAACCGGTTTCTCTGTATCGCTGGCTTCTGGAAAACAGCCTGTAACCGCAAGCCTTGTTTCTTGGTGGCTCTGCCAAATCTGTCGCTCTGTCTGGCGGAATAGTCGTATTTAGCTTTCGCAATTTTTGATTATTGCTGATCATCAGGGTGAATTTGATGTATTCTTGCTGAATGTGCTGGGAATTGACCAGGAGGACGACCCAAACAAAGCGCTTATACAAAATTAGAAGCGACTAGGGAGGAATTTGATGATGTACTATAGGCTAAAGGCGGTCAGGGGCTGTCGGATAATGATAGCTGCGCTGTTTTCTACTCTCTCTTTGAGTAATGCGATGGCGCAAAGTAACTCTGAGAGCGAAACCACAATCCCAGAGCCCGGGCCGTCCATCACCTTCACATCCTGGACCGGCCCTTACATGCGAAGTCAGATGCTTGGGTTTGTGCGCCCTTATGAGCAAGCCAAAAACGCCGATGTGCATGTTGCACATTACAATGGTGGCATCTCGGAAATCCGCGATCAGGTCGAAAGCGCAAATGTGATTTGGGATGTGGTCGACCTAACGCAAGCAGATTCACTGCGCGCCTGCGAAGAGGGCTTGCTGGAGAACATATCTGACATAGAACTGCCTGATGGCGTCGATGGTACACCATTTCGCGAGGATTTTGTCGAAGGTGCCCTGAATGATTGTGGCGTAGGAGTCATCGTATGGGGCACCGCATATGCGTATAACAATTCTCAATTCGCAGAAACGCCTCCATCAACCATTTCGGATTTCTTCGACACAGAAACCTATCCTGGGCCACGTGCCATCCGAAATGATCCGACAGTGATCATGGAATGGGCCCTTATGGCCGACGGCGTAGCCCGCGATGATGTGTATCCAACGCTCGAAACCGAAGAAGGTGTTGAGCGCGCGCTGAAAAAGATGGACGACATAAAAACCGGCCTGCAAATCTGGGAAACCGGGCGCGAACCCGTACGCCTGTTGAACTCTGGCGACATTGCTATGTCATCGATTTGGGCCACTACCGGTGCAACGGCCGCCCAGGAAGATGGTTCCGATTTTACGGTCAACATGGACGGCCGTGTGATTGAGCTGGATCTGTTCGGCATTCCAAAAGGAAGCCAGAATAAAGAAGAGGCCATTGATTTTATTCGCTTTGCTAGCAGCTCAAATTCGCTGGCCGATATGGTCGGGCACCTGCCAAATGGTCCAACCCGAAAATCTTCGATGACACTCCTGTCAGACGACGTTTTGGAGCGCATCCCGAACGGTCCGGCGTATGAAGACAATCTTTACATTCTGTCGGACGCCGAGTGGTGGGCCACCAACCACGGGCGCCTGGAAGAAGCGTTCCAGTCCTGGCTCGCAACCTCCGCCCGTCAGGGCGCTGCGGGTTCAACACGGTAAGCCGAAACAACAGGTCTAAGAGGTGCAAAATGAGTGATCAATCAACACAGAAACCTGACAATCTTGTAGCAAAGAGCGGCTTGTTCAAAGGTATGAATCCGACGATGGGTATCGCTTCGATGGTGATGATATTGGGGTTTGTGTTCTTCACGATCCGTGATGTTGAAGCTTCAAGTGCGATCTTTGCGACAGGTAAAAACTTCATCATCGGTAGCCTGGACTGGTTCTATGTACTGGTCGTTAACGCGGCACTGTTTTTTGTAATATGGCTTATGATCAGCCGGTTCGGACACGTGAAGCTGGGCAAGGATGATGACGAGCCTGATTTTTCAACGTTTTCATGGATTTGCATGCTGTTTAGTGCGGGCTTGGGATCTGGTCTGATCTATTGGGGCGTTGCAGAGCCGATGTTCCATATCCAAGGCAGCCCATTCCTTGAACGGGCGGGAATTGAACCAGGTTCGGTTGACGCCGCGGTTTCTGCAGTAACGATCACGAATTTCCACTGGGGTTTCCACGGTTGGGCCCTTTATGTGCTGGTTGGCCTCTGTCTTGCATATTTCTCGTACCGCCATGGGCTTCCTCTGACTTTGCGCACCGCTCTTTATCCTGTGCTGAAGGAACGGATCTATGGTCCCTGGGGTCATCTCGTCGATCTGATTGGCGTATTTGGTACAATCTTTGGCCTCGCAACCTCATTGGGGTTGGGCGTCACACCAATCGCCGCCGGTCTTGAGGATCTTGGCTGGATGGCAAACACCCAGACAAATCAGTTGATCCTCGTCGCAATCATCACCTGTCTTGGCACGGCTTCTGCTGCATCGGGTGTTGGCAAAGGCGTGCGTATCTTGTCTGAAGCCAACGTTATGGCAAGTGTTGGCCTGCTGCTCCTGTTCATCATTCTGGGACCGACGGCATTCCTGTTGGGCATAACCATATCCGGATTTGGAGATTACCTCTGGACGGTGATACCCATGGGTTTCTGGATCAACGGTGAGCCCGAAAACCAATGGCAGAGCTGGTGGACGATCTTTTACTGGGGCTGGTGGATCGCATGGTGCCCGTTTGTTGGACTGTTCATTGCGCGGGTTTCAAAGGGGCGGACGATCAAGCAATTCTGCTATTGCGTTCTTCTTATCCCAACCTCAGTCGTGATGCTCTGGATGGGTGTCTTTGGTGGCGCTGCAGCCGGGGTTGATCTGTTCTACGACGCAGGTGTCGTCGAGGCGGTCAACAATGACTACGCCGCTGGCGTATTCCAAACGGTCAAAGGATTTGGCTACACATGGTTGGTGTACCCGATCACAGTGTTGATTACGGTTCTGCTGATTTCGTGGTTTGTCACGTCTTCTGACTCGGGGACACTGGTGATGTGCACAATGCTGTCGATGGGTGACGAGCATCCGCCAATCAAGTTCCGTGTGTTTTGGGGTATTACCGCAGGCGTTGTTGCCGGTGTCCTAATGCTGGCCGGTGGGTTGAGCGCGCTACAGACAGCGTCCATCGTCGCAGGGCTACCAATCGCTGTGATCTTGTTGTTCATGATCTATGGTATTGTCTCGTCGCTTCACGCTGAGCATCCAGTGCCCGATGTTGAGGATAAGTACGAAATGGAGTTCCTCAACAGATAGGCAGCCATTGTGGTTCAATTTGTCGAGAGGCAGTTACATCTGCCTCTCGACAATTACAGACTTGGGTTTCGACCTGTCCGCGAAGCTTTCCTCGTTCTGATGTGAAGTTTGCCAAACTTTCTTGGAGCAAACGAATACGAAAGAACCTCTGCCTAATGGTTTCCACCAGCATCTCTGCTACCCGCGTGGTACAGAAACTGGATAGGCTTGTCCGGCTCTCTAAGGTGAGCCTCTCACACAATCCCGACCTGTGAACCAAAGGTACATTGTGGGGGATAGTCCGATCCTGGTCGTGATGGAGCGGTTTCTTTCGCCCATGCCTTCCATTGTCCCTTAAAGGTAATGCCCAGAGCCAAAAAACCAGGTTCGGAATGGAATGCAGGCTAAGTCTTCCGCCGTTTCGGGACAGAATCGCCACCTTTTGTAGATTTGGCCGCTGCGACTCGCGCTCGGTTCTTCTTGCTGCTTGACTTACCTTTGGGTGGAGGTGGACCCTTTGATGCTGTTCGGGCAGATTTGATATCGCCGCCTTTGGCTTCAGATTTACCGCCCTTACGTGCCTTTGACTTTGCACCAACCGGTTTGAACAAGGCATCTGTCTCGTCTTTTAAAGCACGCTGGCGTTCTACTTTGGCTGATTTGACGGCCCTTGTGGGGCGTTCTGCAGGGCTGGAAGGTGCCCGGCCCTCGGGTTCAGGCTTACGACGTCCATAGGTTGCAGTGCTGCTCCGTTCGGTCGGAGTCGTATCTCGTTTGCTCGTAATCGGTTTGCCTCTTTGCTTTCCGATGGGCTTGGTCCGGCCAGTTGCAGCAAAGTCCGGTGCCGTGTCCAGACGCACGAGATTCTTGACCTTTTCGATCTTCATCTCGGGCCCAACGGCTGTCAGAAACCCTTCGACGCTGGGCTCACGTATCTCGAAATAGGTCACATCATCGGCAATCCGGATGGCCCCAATGTCATCCTTCGTCAGATTGCCTGACTTGCAGATCATCGGCAGCATATAACGCGGCGACGCATTTTGATTGCGCCCCTCGGACAGCGAAAACCAGACGCTGGGGCCAAAGGCCGCGCGCGGTTTCTGGCTTTGCTGATCGACCGTCGCCAACTCTTCTGGCGCGGAATGACGCAGCTTGTACTGCCGCAGGTAAGCTGCTGCAATCTGCTCAGGGGAAAAGCTTTCTACCATTTTCTGAACTGCTGCACGTTCACTTTCCGTGATCTCTGCTTGCCAGTCATCCGATGCGAACATCCTCACCTGATCGCGTTCGGTCACCTCTTCGGCTGACGGGGCTGTCCCCCATTCGGCGGTCAGCTTGGCGAATTTCAGAATACGTTCCGCCTTTTTCCGCGACGCGGGTGCAACCACTAGTGCGCTAACGCCCTTGCGCCCGGCCCGGCCTGTTCGACCCGAGCGGTGCAGCAGTGTTTCATGGCTGTTTGGCAGTTCCGCATGGACCACCAAATCAAGGTTAGGCAAATCAATACCGCGGGCAGCAACATCCGTTGCCACACAGACCCTGGCACGCCCATCGCGCATGGCCTGCAAGGCGTTCGAGCGTTCGCTCTGGGTCAATTCCCCGGATAGGGCGACGACCGAAAAGCCCCGGTTTGACAGGCGCGCTGTCAGACGTGACACCATCGCGCGGGTATTGCAGAACACGATGGCGTTCGGCGCCTCATAATAGCGCAACACATTGATAATTGCATTCTCGCCGTCGCGCGGGCCGACCAACATAGCACGATAATCGATATCGGCGTGCTGCGTCTTTTCGCTGACGGTGCTCACACGTTCTGCATCGCGCTGATACCGTGTCGCCAAATTGGCAATCGCACGTGGGACAGTGGCAGAAAACAGCAAAGTCTGACGGTCTGATGGTGTTTCATCCAGAATGAATTCCAGGTCCTCTCGGAACCCGAGATCCAACATCTCGTCGGCCTCATCAAGAACCACGGCGCGAATGGCCGTCAGGTCGATCGAGCCCCGCATGATATGATCCCGCAGCCGTCCCGGAGTGGCGACAACAATATGTGCGCCACGCGCCAACGCACGGCGTTCATCCCGAATATCCATGCCTCCGACGCAGGACGCCAGAAACGCGCCCGCATCGGCGAACAACCAGCTCAGTTCACGCTTTACCTGAAGCGCCAGTTCCCTTGTTGGTGCTACAACAAGTGCCAGCGGTGCGCCCGAGGTTTCGAATGTCTCAGCGTCACCCAGAAGTCGCGGCGCAATCGCCAGACCGAATCCGATGGTTTTACCCGATCCGGTTTGGGCCGAAACCAGCATATCCTTCCCCTCCAGTTCGGGCCGGGTTACAGCCTGCTGAACTTGGGTTAAGGTGTCATAGCCCTTGCGAGCCAGCGCATTTGCAATGGTTTGTTTCACAGCGGTGGTTCTTTTCATCGGTCAGGAGATGGGATTGTGCGGTATTGCAATCAATGCATCATCCATAGGTAAAGACAGCCCCTTAACGAGTGTCTTGACTATTGTATAGCCACGAACCGGGGCAGATGCGCTGAAAATCCCGTATCCTGTCCGTACTGCTCCCTTTCAGTAGCGGCTTGAGACCCTCGCCACTTTCGGTTCGTTTTGTTGAGACGCGGCAGAAGCGCAGGCTTGGAATAATCAAAACAGGCGTTTTTCTGTAGAGCTTTCAACCGTCTGTAAACCAGCTGTCCCTGTCGGGCTGGCGGTCAACGTGACTACTCATTCGGGAAATCTACTACAAGCAGTCGGATTCGATAGCTTCTACGACCACGTTTTCTTCGAATTTAGGGCATGACGTTGAGCCAATGGCGCGGTCCCTCTTGCGTCTATGCAGACGCCAGCCGTTTCATTGCGCTCATGAGAGGCATAGCTCGCACACCTCCCTGCCCCGGCACTTCCTTTTCGTTGGCATAGACAAGGATGCGCTCTGAGGCGTCCAATTCTTCTGTCGCGATGTGAAACCCACGCGTGACCTTCGCTGATGTCGTCCGCTTGATCTCTATGGCCCAGAGGCCGCCGCGGGGAAGTTTCAATAACAAATCTACCTCAGCCCCTGCTGAAGAGCGATAGAAGCTTGCTTCTGTTCCGCGCGGTGCCGCGGCGATCAGGCTTTCGATGCAGAACCCTTCCCAACTGCCGCCGACAACCGGATGCCCCAGTAGGTCTTCTTGCGTTTCTATCCCAAGAAGCGCATGGGCCAGCCCGGAATCGCGAATATAAACCTTGGGAGATTTGACCAGACGCTTTCCGGCATTGGAATGCCAGGGCTGCAAACGGCGCACCAGCATCAGGTCGACCAGCAAATCAAGATAGCGCGCAACGCTCTGGCCCGATACGCCAAGGTTTCCCGCGAGTTTTGCCGCGTTGAGTAGCCCGCCCTGTTCATGGGCAAGCATCGTCCAAAACCGGCGCAATGTTTCCGCCGGGATGCGCAACCCAAAAGCCGGAACATCGCGTTCCAGATAGGTGCGGATGAAATCCTCGCGCCATGCCAGGCTGGTTTTGTCGTTCTTGGCAAGGAAGCTATCTGGAAACCCACCCCGCAACCACAGCGCAGAGATCGAGTCCGCTCCGGTTTCCGACAAAATGAAAGGCGTCAGCTCGTGATAGCTGACCCGGCCAGCCAAGGATTCTGCGCTTTGGTGCAGAAGCGTGTTCGAGGCCGACCCCAGCAGCAGGAATTGCCCAGTCCGATACCCTTGTCTTCGTCGTCGGTCAATCTGACCGCGTAATGCCTTAAACAGGCCTGGCATAAGCTGAACTTCATCGATCACCACCAGGCGCCCAACCTGCTCGTCGAGATAGAGGTCTGGCTCTTCGAGTACCTGGCGATCAGCAGATCTCTCCATATCAAGATAGACAGCGTCACGGCTTTCAGCGATATCCTGCGCGAGGGTTGTCTTCCCAACTTGCCGCGGCCCAAGCAGGACTACGCCCGCCTGGTTCTCGAGAGAGTCTTCAACTGACTTTCTATCACCGCGCTTGATCATACCTTGCATTTATTCCATTTGGTGGAAGATTTACAAGGATAAAATTCCAAATTACTGTCCAGTGAAACCCTATCGTCTCGGCCCTTCACCCCAGAACCATGACACGCAAATCTGGACCTTAGGTCGAGCATAATCGTGGAAAGCTGCGTCCCATTTGATCAAGAGAAAATTTAACCTGAGTACGTTCTTCTTTCTTAACTATTAAATTCGAAAAGTCCTCTTTGCGTCCCTCAATTTCATTTCCATTGCCCTGAAGGGCGAAGCCAACTAGGTACTTGCCGCGCACGAACCCCTAAGAATCTTCGAAAAATCAAATCGCAGAAAGGACCAGGATCATGACCATACCGGCAATCAAAAACGCTGACACAGGCACGCTGGCTGGCTCGGGAATGCATATTCTGGTCGATCATTACGGCAGCCTATACCTAACCGACGTAATGCGCATCGAAGAGGCACTGACCCGCGCGGCGCGGGAGGCTGGCGCAACGATACTGTCGGGCAAGTTCCACAAATTTGGCGGGCATGGCGGTGTGACCGGAGTGTTGTTGCTGGCAGAATCCCATATCTCGATCCACACTTGGCCGGAAAATGATTATGCCGCCATCGACATCTTCATGTGTGGCACAACGCAACCGGACAAAGCGGTCGCATATCTTGAGAAGCACCTGCGCCCTGCCCGAGTTGAAATTACGCGCGTCAACCGCGGTTTACCGGAACCAGTAGTCCCAACCGTCTAAGTAATATCCCATCAGTGCGTGCGATTGCAGTGTATTAGGTTCGGCATCGATCCGGTCGGTATCACCGCCAAAAATCTGTGCCGCTCGCCAAACATCATCGTCGAGATAGCTCAACCCATCCGGCAGTTCGATTCTACGGTCGGTCAATGGTTCAAATGTAGCCAGAACAAACCCCCATTCGCCGAAGCTCGGCACGTAGCTGTGATAGGGAACCGCCTGCAGTCCCCGCCCGGGCCTTTGCGGATTGCGGCTGCTCTCGATCGTTTCGGCCACCGACCAAAAGGCCTGCCGAGCAAAGAACGGTGATCCGGCCTGGGTGACAAAGACCCCCTGCCCGCTTAGCCGTTCGGCCAGCAAGCCGTAGAATTGCTTGGTGTATAACCGGGACAAGGCGATGGATTTGGGGTCTGGCAGATCAATGATCACCACGTCGTAAATCTGGGTTTCCCGCTCCAGAAATCTCCAGGCGTCTTCGTTGACAACCGTCACGCGCGGGTCGCTGAGAGCATTGTCGTTCAGCTTGGACAGATCTGGATGGTCGCGAAACAACTGCGTCACACGCGGATCAAGATCCACCAGCGTCACAGACTGCACCTCGGGATAGCGCAGCACCTCGCGCGCGGCCATGCCGTCTCCGCCCCCCAAGATCAGAACGTCAAGCGTGCGCGGCGCAAGGGCCATGGCCGGATGCACAAGTGGCTCGTGATAGCGGTGTTCGTCAAGGGAATCGAACTGGATCGAATGATCCAGAAACAGGCGCACCCGGTCGCGGTACCGGGTGACGGTGATCTGCTGATACGACGTGGCCTCGGACAGGATGACATCATCTTCGAACAGTTCGGCCTCGGCGACCGAGACCAGCCGTTCGGACTGCCACAGTGCGCCCAGAGTTGCCACAAAGGCCACCGCCCAGACTGCCACCTGGACCCGCGTAGCCCATTCCCGAAACACCAGCAGAGACAGGCCAGCCACGGCAAGGTTTAGACCGCCAAAAGCCAGACTCGCCGACATCAGCCCCAGATACGGGATCACCAATAGTGGAAACGCCAATGAGGCGACCAGCGCTCCGATGTAGTCGACGCTCAGCACGTTCTCAAATCGGAACTTCAGCGCCCCGATCTGTTCAAGCACCCGGGCAATTAATGGGATCTCCATCCCGGACAGGATGCCAATGGCAATCAAAGCGCCGTAAAGTGGCAAAGCCACCTGCCCCAACCACGCATAATTCAGAAACAGCACCGGCGCTAAAAATCCGCCAACGATGCCCAGTAGGATCTGCGCGCAGACAAAACCGGAAAACGCATCCGAGACAAAGCGCGACAGCCAAGCACCTACTCCCATCGCCGACAGAAAGATGCCAATTACCAGTGAAAACTGGCGGACGGAATCCCCCAGCAGATAACTGGACAAGGTGGCGGCAATCAGCTCGTAGATCAGCCCGGCGACGGCCACCAGAAAGGTGGCCAGCAACAACCACGCGGCACGCGCCTCAACCGCGCGGGGCGGGGTCATGACAAGATGACAGCCGCAATGATGATGGAAACTGCTACAAACAGCAGCCCAATCAGGATCGCCAGCGCGATGTTTTGATCCTTTTCGATTTCGTGGACGACCGAGAAGGGTGTCATCCAGTCGATCACCTTCCAAACAACCCACATCAGTGTGACGCCCAGAAGGGTATAAAAGATCGTGCTGATGATTTCTGCAATCTGAATTGCTGCTATATAATCCATTGATTCCTCGCTATTTTATCCGATTTGACCGATAGTACCCGCCGCCACCGCTGCCGACCCGAACCGAAGTGTCCAAGTCACGGCTTTCGGCCCAATACCCATGCCACGAGACATAACCCGTGGCGGCCACGGCCAGGGTTGAAATGACGATGAAAATGATCCTGAAAGCTGTCACTTTAATCCTCATCTACCCAATCAGTTCCCGACCACCGGGCGCGTTGATGCAACCATTTGCGCCCGAACTGAAACAGGAACAGCGCTCCAAAAACCCCGGCCAGCGCAAATGTCCAAAGACCGCTGGACAGTCCGGTTTTGACACTGACTTGCAACTGGCTGAACGGCTGCCCCGGCACATAGCCTGCGCCCCGCCCGTTCCAAAGCCCCTGCTCTGGCACGTCCAGTGCCAATGTGTAGTCACCCGTGCGATCTGGCCGAAACGTCAGGCTCGCAAATTTGCTGCCTTCACGCCATGTGCCGTCCGAGTCGCGACCGGTGTAATATTCGATTGTTCGACCCGCCTGGAACACCGGCTCTCCGTCCGGATCAAGCAGCTCGATGTCCAGATAGATCCAACTGTTTTCAACATTGCCCGAAAAGGTAACCTTCGTCAGTTGGCTATTGGCTTCAAGCGGGATTGTGATCTCGGCGGGGAAGTCGCCACGTTTTAGCGCCTGACGCTCTATCGCCCTCTCTCCTGATCGTTGAGAGAAGGAGACCGCCATCACAAGACAGAGGATCGTAAACACGAATGATACGACCAGCAGAAATCTATAGTTTGGGCCCTCGATGAAAGGTTGCAGCGGATGCACCCGATGTGGGTTCAGGTTCAATGAAACCCCAAAAGCTGCTTCGGCCTGATGTTTCGAAACATAGAACGAGCGATAGGTCTCGCGTTCGGACCCAGTGGTTGAAAACCCCAGCATCGCCGTATCAGACATCGCTGAAATCGTCGTTGTCTTTTCGCCCAGTGAAGGCGTCCAGGTGAATTCGCCCTCGACATAGGTGACCGCGCTTGTGGTGGTCTCGTAATACACAAAGCGCCCATCCTCGGTCGTCACAGAGGGAGGAGATTCCGCTGTTTCAACCCACCGCTCCGACATCCAGGCCGATCCGCGATAGCGTCTGGAAAACACCAGATGCCCCGCCTCAAGCGTTAGCCAGGCATAGCCGTGAGTTGGCGAATAGAGCTGATGGTCTATCCATTGATAGACCCGTCCGCCCCAGCGTTCGGCATGCTCGATCAGACCGATTATGGTGAACTCAGCACCATACAACGACCCACTCATCCCAATCGAAAGCGGAGTTTCCGGGCGTTTCTGATCCTTGAACTGGCGTAGAGTCCGGTAGTTGTTCTGTGCATCCAGTTCGGCCCCGCAATAGGAACAGATCTGCACGATCACCCTGCCCCCGCCCAGCACATCCAGACCGGCGCCGCAGCAAGTGCAGTTGATCGAAAGAAGACTTGGATTTCGGGTCATGACTGCCGCTGAACCTTCACATCAAACGCGTCGTACCACCGACCGTAGAACCAGATCGCATGACCCGGCCAGAATTCACCGGACAACAGTGCCTCGTCTCCGGCGGAAGCGTTCACGAATTCATGGCTTTCCCCGACCTTTAGCACCTCATCGAATTGTCCGCGCAGGGCGATGCATTCGGCATGTTCAACTTCGGTAACCGTGAATGTGGCCGCGTCGAAATCCAGCGTTTCGCCCAGCTTGAACGGAGGCATGAATTTCGGCGTGTCCTTTTCGGTCAAGCGTTTCTGCCGAACGACATCTCCCTCATCGAGCGATATCCAGCAGGTGCGGCCATCACCATCGACACCGCAGAACTCATCCCAGAACCCCCGCCCGTAGGAATAGCGCGCATGACCAAGAATCAATGTCGACGTTCGACCCAGTTGCACTTGATCGCCTATCCCGAACAAAAGCGGTGCATCGTGCATCTCACCCTGCTGGCCCGCCGATTGAACCTGGACATCATTGATCATCAACGTCGTACCGCAGGACGCACAGGTGGCAACCTTTATCCCTTTCAGCGCAATCGGGGTTTGCGCACCGCAGTTTGGACAGTTCAAAGTCTTCATGCTTTCAAGTCGCGCAAAGAAAATGAAAGTTCAAGCCGTTATTGGTTCTGGAGAATACACGTCCGGTGCCGCCTTGCCCTTGTTGCCAGAATTCAAACAGAACCACTTAGGTGGGACTGAACATGCTGGCGGTTATGTTAGAGATGCCGTCAGCCCCAGCAATCATCTGAGTTAGTCGTGAAATAGGATTTCAGCTGCGTCTTTGCTTATGGTTGTGCCCTTCCTGCCCGCAACGATATCCGCCAGATCGGCCAGTGCGCCGATGGCTGCGGATTTGCCGGTAAGCCGCGCAAACTGGGCGGCGGCCTCGACCTTTGGGCCCATCGAACCGGCGGCGAAATTGAACTTGGCCATGGCCTCTGGTGAGGCGGCTTTTATGCCACGCTGAGTATCGGTACCCCAGTCCAGATAGGCACAATCAGCATCCGTTGCCGAAATGAACAAATCGGCCCCGACCTCTCGGGCCAGCAGCTCCGAGGCCAGATCCTTGTCGATCACCGCTTCTATCCCCTCCAGATAACCCGGAGAAGTATAGGCCGTGGGAATGCCCCCGCCACCGGCACAGATCACCACGGTTTGCCGTTCCAGCAGCCATTTAATCGGCCTGATCTGAAAGATCCGTTTCGGCAGCGGAGATGCAACAACCCGTCGCCATTTGTCGCCATCCGCACGAATTTGCCAGCCCTTGTCGGCGGCCAATCGTTCAGCCTCGGGTTTGTCATATACCGGACCGATGAATTTTGTGGGGTCGTCAAAGGCGGGATCCTTGGCATCGACCTCAATCATGGTCAGCAGCGTGGCCAGAGGCGTCTCGGGCGGCAGACGGTTGCCCAACTCCTGCTCGATCATGTACCCGATCATGCCCTCGGTTTCCGCCCCAAGCACGTCCAGCGGATAGGCCTCATCCGGTTTATAGGCGTTGCCCTGTAGGGCCAGCAATCCCACCTGAGGGCCATTCCCGTGGGTCACAATCAGCTCGTTCCCCTCGGCAATGGTGGCCAGCGCCTGCGCGGCGATAGCGGTATTTTCACGCTGGTTCTCGGCGGTCAGGGCCTGACCGCGCCGCAGCAGCGCATTGCCCCCAAGGGCGACGACGATGCGCATGGCTCAGGCCCCCAAAGTAGCGACCAGAACGGCCTTGATCGTGTGCATCCGGTTTTCCGCCTGTTCGAACTGAATACCGGCGGGGCTTTCGAACACCTCTTCGGTGACCTCCATTTCGGTGATGCCGAATTTTTCGTGGATGTCCTCGCCCACTTTGGTCTCGGTATTGTGGAAGGCGGGCAGGCAATGCATGAACTTGACGTTTGGATTGTTTGCCGCCGCCATCAGCGCGCTGTTGACCTGATAGGGGGTCAGCTGCTTGATCCGGCTGTCCCAGACCTCGGGTGCTTCGCCCATCGAGACCCAGACATCGGTATGGATGAAATCAACCCCATCCACGGCGGCCGCAGGATCATCGGTGATGGTCAGCGTCGCGCCGTAGCGCGCGGCGGCTTCTTCTGCAGGACCACGGAATTCGTCCGACGGCCACAGGTCTTTTGGAGCAGCAATGCGTACATCCATCCCCATCATGCAGCCCGCGATCATCAGCGAATGGCCCATATTGGACCGCCCGTCGCCCACATAGGCGTATTTGATGTCATGTAGAGGTCTTTCGCCAAATTCCTGCATGGTTAGCAGATCGGCCAGCATCTGGGTCGGGTGGAACTCATCAGTCAGCCCGTTATAGACTGGTACGCCCGCATTGGCGGCCAGGGTTTCCGCCAGTTCCTGCCCAAAGCCGCGATATTCAATGCCGTCGAACATGCGGCCCAGCACGCGGGCGGTGTCCTTCATGCTTTCCTTATGCCCGATCTGCGACCCCGAGGGGCCCAGATAGGTGACACCAGCCCCCTGATCCATCGCGGCCACTTCAAAGGCGCACATGGTTCGGGTCGAGGATTTTTCGAAGATCAGGCAGATGTTCTTGCCCTTCAGATGCTGGATTTCAGACCCTGCATATTTTGCGCGCTTCAGATCGCGCGACAGGTCCAGCAGATAACGCAGCTCACGCTGGTCGAAATCGAGCAGTTTCAGAAAGCTGCGGCCTTTGATGTTGAATGCCATTGGTCAATCTCCTTTTTCAGTAATCCACGGGGTCGCGCCAAATCGGGCAGGTCATGCAATGCCCGCCGCCGCGTCCGCGCCCCAGTTCCGAGCCCGAGATCGTAATCACTTCGACCCCTGCCTTGCGCAGCAGCGTGTTGGTGTAGGTGTTGCGGTCATAGGCAACGACGACGCCGGGCTCTAACGCCACCACGTTGTTGCCATCGTCCCATTGCTCGCGTTCTTGGTTGAACGCATCGCCGCCGGTCTGCACGATGTTAAGGGATTTAATCCCCAGGCATTCGGCGGCCACATCGAACAGGTGCTTGTCATCGCGCCGGAAGTCGATCGTGTCCTCTTTGTTGCCGGGGCGCAGGCTGATGCATTGGATGTCGTTACAGACATCGACATAGGCAGTCGCGGTCTCACGGTCGCAATGGCTGAACACTGTATCCAGATGCATAGCCGCGCGGCTGCGGGGCATCTGACAGGCAACAACCCTCTCCGCCGCGCCTTTGGCAAACAGAGCGCGGGCGACCTGACCAACCGCCTGCGGACTGGTGCGTTCGCCCATGCCGATCAACACACTGCCATTGCCCCAGGGCATGACATCACCGCCTTCGACCGTTGCGGCACCGTGATCCTTGTCTGGGTCACCCCACCAGATCTCGAAATCTGCGTCGCGGAACTCGGGGTGGAACTTGTAGATCGCGGTCACCAACAGGGTTTCGGGGCGCCGCGCCGGCCAGTACATCGGGTTGACCGTCACGCCGCCATAGATCCAGCAACTGTTGTCACGAGTGAACTGCGTATTTGGAATCGGTGGAATCACAAAGCCCAATGGCCCCAGATAGCTGCCGAACATACCTGAGGGTTTGAACGGCATATCTTCGACCGCGATGCCGCCGATCAGATATCTGGCCAGATCCTTGGCCGCCATCTCATCCAACCAGCCGCGCAGCTCATTCAGCATACCGACGCCCACCTGATTTTCGGTAATGCGGCGGTCCAGAACCCAATTACGGGCTCCCTTGTCCTTCAGCGTTTCTGCAAGCAGCGTCTGGAATTCTAAAACCTGAACCCCGCGATCCTCCATCTTCATGCGGAAATCGGCATGGTCAGAGCGGGCTTTGTGCACCCAAAGAACATCGTCATAAAGCAACTCTGCCGCATTGCCAGGGGTCAGGCGGGAATGGGCCAGACCCGGTTCGCAGACCATCACCTTTCGAAGTTTCCCAATCTCGGAATGTGCGCCAAATCCAGTCATGATATCTCCTTTGATGTAATCGCGCCGGACTGCCAACGCAGCCAGACATGGATGGGCAACCCAGCCAACAGCAACAGGACGCCCCAGAAAACGACGTCTTTTCCAGCGCCGAAAATCGCCCAGAAGGAATAGACAAAACCGAGACCCGCCAGCACAAAGGCCTGCGGTGGCAGGCGGGTGCGTTCTTTGCGTTTTGCGCGGATCATAATTTCGGCACCTGCGCAAAGCAGGTAGGGAACCAGCGTGGATAGGGTGGCCAACAGAATGATGAATTCAAACTGTTCAGCCAAGGATCGGGTGTAGTTCATAGCGATCAAAGCGCTGGCTAGGAGGCTCGACGAGATCAGGCCAAATGCCGGCGTACCAGTCCGTGACACCCGGGCAAAACCGGCCGGGAACAATCCGTCACGCGCCGCGCCCAGTGGCACTTGCCCGGTCAGCAGCACAAATCCGTTGAGCGTGCCGAAGGTCGAAACGCAGGCCCCGACCGCGATGAATACCGCACCGCCAAACCCCCACATCACATGCGCAACATCCGCCAGCGGTGCGTTGCTTCCGGCCAGCGTGCCGGATGGCACCACCCCAAGCGCCACATAGGTCGTGGCGATATAGACCAATGCGGCAACACAGGTTCCGACAATCGTCGCAAGAGGGATCGTTTTGGTAGGGTTCCTGACATCGCCCGCCGGAACCGTTGCGGATTCGAGCCCCACAAAGGCCCAAAGCGTCAACGCCGCGCAGGCCGAGATCGCCGATATGTTCGACATACCGCTGAGGTTAACCGGCCGGAAGTTTTCAGGTTGGACATGGGACAGTCCCAGCAGGATCAGCACCAGCAGCGGGGCCAGCTTCATCACCGTGGTCACCACTTGCACAATCCCGGCCTGCCGAACGCCGCGCAGATTGACCCAGGTGAGCAGCCAAATCGCACCAAGTGAGACCGCCAATCCCGCGAGCGCAGTTTCCCCGATGGCGGGTACCATAAAGCTGAGATAGCCAGCAAAAGCGACGGCAACGGCGGCATTCCCAGACCACAGCGCAATCCAATAGCCCCATGCGATCAGGAAACCGGCAAAATCGCCAAAGCCCTCGCGCGCATAAGCGTATGGCCCACCGGTATTTGAAGACAATCGCGCCAGTCGCCCGAAGATTAACGCCAGAACAATCGCGCCTCCTGCGGTCAGAACCCATCCCGCCATCGAGATTGGCCCGAACGCGGCCAGAGAAGACGGCAGCAGGAAAATACCGGACCCGATCATATTGCCCACCACCAGCGCGGTGCACATCCAGAACCCAAGGGTTCCTTTGGGTTTAGATCGGGTGTCGGTGGGCATAATGCGACCTCATGCCAACGCGGAAAGGCTGAGCCCGGCCATGATGATGACGATCAGGATCAGTAAAAGCGGCCACATGAACCTGAGCCAGCGTTCATAGGGCACACGCCCCAGGGCAAGCCCGCCCATGACCACCGCAAAGGTGGGGTTAATCAGGTTCACCAAACCGCTGGCTGACTGATAGGCCGTCACGACCAAAGACCGTTCTACGCCGGAAAAGTCTGCTAGCGGCGCCATGATCGGCATCGTCAGAACCGCCAAGCCCGAAGATGACGGGACGAGGAAGGACAACAGCCCCTGCAAGGCGAACATCGCATTGATAAAGGCCACTTTGCCCAAACCATCCACGGCACCTTCTGCCCAATACAAAATGGTATCGGTGATGTTTCCTGCGTCCATGACCACTACGATCCCGCGTGCGATCCCGATCACCAGCGCAACGCCCAGCAAATCCCGGGCACCGTCAACGAAGGTCGAGGTGAATTCCTCTTCCCCGATCCGTGCGATCAATCCCACGACTATCGAGGACACAATGAACAGGCCGGACATCTCGGCCATCCACCAGCCTCCTGCCGCGACACCCCAGATCATCACGCCAAAGCTGGCCGCAAAGATCAAAAGGATCAGCCAATGCATACTCGTAAAGGTCGGAGCTTCACCGCCCGTGCGGCCACCTTTGAGGAAATGCGCCTCATTGCTTTCGCGCTTGTCGGCAACGATGGACAGATCCGGATCGGCTTTGACCTTGGCTGCATATCGCATGACAAAGACCACACAGGCCAACCAGCATGCCAGCAACAGCGCAAAGCGCAGCATTATGCCATTGGTGAAGGGCACCCCCGCCGCATCCGAGGCGATGACTGTGGCAAACGGGTTAATCGTCGATCCCAGCGTGCCAACCCCCGCCCCCAGCATGATGATGGCCACACCCACTACCGCGTCATAGCGCGCGGCAATCATCACTGGGATGATCAGCGCGTAAAAAGCCAGTGACTCTTCGGCCATGCCATAGATTGTGCCCCCCGCAGCAAAGAAGGCCATCAAGATGGGGATCATCCATTTCTCGCGCCCCTTTAGACACACCATTGCGCGCGCAATCCCGGCGTCAATCGCCCCGGTTCGCGTTACAACTCCCAAAAAACCGCCAATCACCAGCACAAAAAGTGCAACATCAATCGCCCGCGCTTCATAACTGACAGGGTCATAAAACCCCCCGATAGGGGCCAGTACGACATCATAGAACCCCTGCGGATTGGGCTCGACAACCTGATAGCTGCCCGGTACCGGAACATCGCGTCCCAGGGCTTCGTTAGCGACGCGGTCATATTGGCCAGCGGGAACAAACCAGGTTGCAATGGCGACCAGTGCTATCAACGCAAACAGAATTGTATATGCAGTTGGAAACTTGAGCTTCATGTCATCAAACTCCTAAAAGAGCTGAGATTGGGTTTCGAAACTTCCGGTCTCTTCATACAGTCTCAATATGAGATTACAAAGGATGAATGACCCCGAGGCGACCTGAACGGTTCTACATGAACGCCATTCGCTGGCGCTGCGCATTGACCTGCATCAATAGAATTCAGGCTGACGCCGGATTCAGGTTGGTCAGTTTTTGCTTTCCTACAGATCGTAAGTTGCTCATTTGAGTGCAGCGTTTAGCACCTTGCGATCCATCGCCCCAGTCTGGCAGAAACCCGCTTGAGACTGTGGTGATCATGTTGACATATCAGCCCATTTCCCTGAACCGGTAAGTCGCACATTTGCATTCGGCTTACCAAAGGCTAATGTGCAAGAAATTAAGGCGCAAATGCCCGTATCGAACAGTAACCCAAGGCTAACAACGTGAGCTCTGAAATTCCCAGGTCCCTGCCTGCCAGACATGAGTTGCGCAAGGTGCGCAACAAGGGGCTGTCATTTCTGGCACTGGCCTTCCTGTTCAGCATCTTTGTCAACCTGCTGATGCTGACCGGGCCTTTATTCATGCTGCAGGTTTATGACCGGGTCCTTGCCTCTCGGGCGGTTGAAACCCTCACGGCGCTGTTTCTGATTGTCGCTCTATTATATAGCCTTATGGCCATGCTGGATTTTGCGCGAGGACGTATCGTTGCGCGGTTCGGAGCGAGGTACCAGTCGCAACTGGACGAGCGGGTGTTCGAGGCAACGCTGCGAAAATCTCTTGTTCCGCAGGCCCGTGCAGCCCCAGCCACTGCCTTGCGCGACCTTGAGGCAATCCAGAACCTGTGTTCCTCTCCTGTTTTGCTGGCCGTAATGGATATCCCCTGGACACCGGTTTTTCTGGCAGCAATCTTCCTATTCCACCCGATGCTTGGATGGCTTGCCGTTGCGGGTGGTGCGATCCTGATTGTCATCGCTCTGCTTAATCAGGCACTCACTCATAGAAAGGTGGCCGCTGCGCAGCAGGCCTCGGCGCGGGCAGGCTCATTCTCGGAACATGCCAGACAAGCCGCTGAAGTTGTCCGCTCGCAAGGAATGCAGCATGACATCTCGCAACGCTGGCTGACCCAGAGGACCGATGCGCTGAGACAGACCATCTCGGCAAGCGACTGGACCGGAAGCTTTACCTCATTAACCAAGTCGATGCGGCTGTTCTTGCAATCTGCCATGCTGGCATTGGGAGCTTTGCTGGTTTTAAGAAACGAACTGTCCCCTGGGGCAATGATTGCAGGGTCCATCCTGCTTGGGCGCGCATTGGCCCCGGTCGAGCAGGCGGTGGGCCAATGGGCATTGGTGGAGCGTGCGCGATCTGCGTGGATTTCACTGAACCGATTCCTGGACACCACCCCGCCCGAGCCGGACCGGACCAAATTGCCTGTACCAGATGCGCGCCTGATCGCCAAAGGACTGACCGTTGTACCACCCGGCGCCGATTTACCGACACTCAGGAACGTTTCACTGAAACTAGAACCGGGCAAAGCTTTGGGCGTGATCGGCAAAAGCGGGTCAGGAAAATCCACGCTTGCCAAGGCCCTGTTAGGATTGTGGAAACCGGCCGTTGGCGAAATCAGGCTTGGAGGCGCTACGCTGGATCAATACGGCACTGATGATTTGGGCCAACACATCGGCTATCTGCCGCAGGAAGTCACTTTGTTCAACGGAACAGTGACCGAAAACATCGCCCGGATGTCCCAAAACCCGGATTCGGAAGCGGTCATCGCTGCAGCCAAAAAAGCCAAGGCACATGACCTGATCCTGACGTTGGAAAAGGGGTACGACACGTTTCTGGAAGGCAATGACAGTCAACTGTCGGGTGGCCAAAAGCAACGTATTGCTCTGGCGCGCGCTTTGTATGGAGATCCTGTCCTACTGATCCTGGACGAGCCGAACTCGGCTCTGGATGCTGATGGCACTGAGGCATTGAACACCGCGATCCGAGAACTGAAGGCCGCGGGTAAATCAGCCATCATCATGACGCACCGGCCACAGGCCATTTCCGAATGCGACGATCTTGCAGTTGTTGAAAATGGGCAGGTTGTGAAATCCGGCAGCCGCGACGAGGTGCTAAGCGCCATGGTTCAGAACGCAAATGCGATCAAAAAGGGTCTGGCACGGGTGGGTGAGTAATGCAAAAGCCCAATTATAATGACACGCGCCCTGTTTGGCGCATTACATTTCCTGCTCTGGTCGGGTTTCTCGCACTGGCTATTTTAATCGGCGGGTTGGGCTTTTGGGCGGTGCAGACCAGGCTGGCAGGCGCCATTGTATCGCAGGGCGTCATCGAAGTTCAAAGCAACCGCCAGGTAGTCGAGCATCCAGACGGTGGCGTGGTCGGCGAGATTTTTGTGCGCGACGGTGATTCCGTCACCGGCGGCGACATTCTGTTACGTCTGGATGACACGTTTCTGACCTCGGAAAAGACCATCGTTGAGGCGCAGCTGTTTGAATTACTCGTCCGAAAGGCGCGGCTTCAGGCCGAACGCGATGGCACTGATCTGACTGTTTTGACATCCGCGCTGAACGACGTTCAGAAACAAGAAGACATTGACCCTGAGCTGATCGCCGGCCAGCAACGCCTGTTCGAGGCACGTCTGAATACCCTAAATCAGCAGACTCAGCAGTTGAGCAAGCAACGCATTCAGATAGAAAGCGAGATCGAGGGCACCTTGGCGCAACTGGTCTCGCTGCGCCGTCAGGTCGATCTGATACAAGAGGAGCTGCAGGACCAGCAAAGCCTGCTTCAACGCGGTCTGACACAAGCCAGTCGGGTCTCCGCCTTGCAACGCGAAGAAGCCAGCCTGACAGGTGAAATAGGCAGGCTCGAAGCGGCTGCCGCGCGGCTCAAAGGCCAAATCGCGGCAACCGAGATCAAGATTGTAGAACTGCAGGCGACACGCCGCGAAGAAGCAATCACCGCCTTACGCGATGCGCAATCGAAAATCGCCGAACTGTCTGAACGCAGGCTCTCGCTGGCTGTTCGTCTATCGCGGCTGGATATTAGGGCGCCGGTTTCCGGTACAGTCTATGGAAGCCAGGTGTTTGCACTGCATTCGGTTGTACAACCGGCAGAACCGATGATGTATGTCGTACCACAGGAAATTCCTCTGCTGATTGCCGCTCGCGTAGATGCGATTCATGTGGACCAAGTGTATATTGGGCAGCCCGCCCTCCTGCGATTTCCCGCCTTCAACCAACGCGAAACCCCCGAAATCGAAGGGCATGTTGTCACGATTTCTGCCGATACGTTCACTGATGAGAACACCGGACACACATTTTATCGCGCTGAAATGTTACCTGATGCCAACCAGATCGAGCGCCTGAACGGACAACGCCTTGTACCCGGCATGCCAGTCGAAGCGATGATCAAGACGGACGAGCGATCCCCGTTTTCATATCTGATAAAACCGATGGCCGATTACTTTAACAGGGCCTTCCGGGAATAGATTCCGTTGTCTTTAAACCGCTTCGAGATTGCCCAACAGGATCGAAGTCATGTCAGTCGTGATCACTCCGTCTACCGCGACGACATCGACACCGGTTTCGTAGGTCACGTTTGAACTTGTGATCCCCGACAAATCGGCATCCGCGTCCAGAAACATCCACTCTGCCTCATACGCTGTGGGCAATCCGACGGCGATCTGCAAGATAGCCAGCGCATCCAGAGCGTTGATGAGGCCATCTTGATTGATATCCGCCGCAATCAGGTTTTCCGGTGCTGCCTGCCCCCATGTCGGGTCCAGTCCCACGGAAAGTCGCAAGACCTGCAATGCGTCCAGAGCGGTGATCTCGCCGGTTCCAGCCGAATAGGACTTTATGATATCCAGTTCACCGATAAATGTGCCCGAAGGCAGATCCAGATCGAACCTCCCTTCATCGTCGGCTTGGACACTAACCGTGCCGCCCCCTTCCGGGGTGAAACGTATTTCAGCGTTTGACAGACCGGGATTTGCAGCTTGTGAATCAATGGTAATATTCCCTTGAATGCCTGCCGAACTGTCCGGGTCGAGCACGCCCAAACCGTTCAAATCCACCGGAATATGGTCTGGCCCGCCAAATCCGGCGCCGAAGACATCTGAGCTGGTCAGCGGAGCACCTGACGCCGAAAACACCTGAACCACATTATCCAGATACTCGATCTGCGCACCTTGCGCGGTGGACGTAAAAGTGAGCTGTCCAGGTGAGCGCAGAAATGGATAGTCAAACAGATCCAGCCTGTCCGATCCGACTTCAAAATCGGTAATCGTTGTCATCGCGGTTCCGGTCTGCATCACAAAGATATCAGACCCGGAACCGCCGGTCATCGTAGTGGCCCCAATCCCCGCTATCAGGATGTCATCGCCGCCGCCGCCAAGTAGAGAGGCATCAAGGATGCTGCCACTGAGCATATCGTTCTGCGCGGTGCCAGTGACTGTCCCATAACCGTCCGCGACGATACCCAGGTCAGCGACCGAAAAAGTAAGCTGCGTCAACCCGGCCTCTTCTTGTGAGGCCGCAAAGATCTGAATTTCGTCCCCGACATGGGCCACGCTGAGCGATTCGACATTTTGCAGCCCGGTGCTCAACGTATCGGCAAAACTGTCCAGATAGACCAGTTGACCATCCGGTGTCAGGGTAAACAGTGTCACCCCATCATCGCCTCCCCCGGCCACGACAAACACCTGACCATTCACTTCGACCACGGCCAGGTCCTGAGCCGATTCAAAGCGGGTATTCAGTGTATCCAGCACATGATCGGTGGGTATCAACCGGCCATCACCAGACAGCTCCATGACGCTGATCGTGTTGCTTTCGCTGCCAGCAACGATGACCCAGGAATGGCCATGCGCCTGCGCAATTTCGACGGCCGTTGGGGCGCCAAAGCCCAAGGTCGCGACCCCATCGCCGGAATCTGCGAGGCTCAAGGTTCCTGCGCTGCTGTCCACCAAAAAGGTCGTTATCGAATTGCTGGTGGCGTCGGTTGCGACGACAAATTGATCCGACCCGGACTGAGCGGTCTTGATCGAGTCGGCCTGACCTGCAACGGCCCCCGCAAAGGTCAGTGAGCCGTCTGAGCCAACCGTATAGGTCGAAATCAACCCGCTGCCCTCTTGCGCCACGGCCAGAATGTCGACCGATCCAAAGGAAACCTGCACTAAGGCCGAATAGCCACCCCCACCGCTCAGGGTCCCGGTTTCCTGTAATTCTCCGATAGATCCGTCTGGAAGGATTTCGTAGCTGACAAGGCCGGTTGCGGACCTGACATCCAGAACGATGTGATCGCCCCCCAACAGAGAAACCGTTACCCCGGAACGTCCAACTGTGCCCGAGATTGTACCACTGAAATATTCTATGTCTTGCTGCTGGGGAACTGCGCCTTCGACGAGGTGCCATACAACAATGCCCCCTCCCTGTCCGGTCAGGCTGTACAGATACGTTTCCCCGTTAAACGTTTCTAAAGCCGTATCGCCGATACCTGAATCGAGCGCTGCGCTCCCTGTTGCAACTACTCCGCCGAACTGAAGCATCATACCAAATCACCCCACGCCAAAATCTGGCTCTTGAACAGGATGATCTGATGCCCGGTCCAATACCAAAGCGGGATTGTGGTGAAAACGAGGAGTTCGGTTTCAGTTTAACACAATTTTTTCTGGTCCGACCGCATGAACATCCGATGGGCAACACACATGAACAAAACGTCGCTGCCCATGATTTCAGCGCGGAAACAGCATGTGAGGGCAAGATGACCAAAACACCTGATATGACACGCAATCCTGCAAGTACCCGGCCCGATGCGGGTCAGCGGCAACAGATACGCAAGTGGATCGACAACAAAATGCGCCGCTGGGTCGGGCGCGGCATCGCAGGCAGCCTAAGTTCGGCCTTGCTTGCCCTTCCTGCGTTGGCACAGGCCACGACCGAAGAACTGGACACCTTCCAATTCGCTGATGCGATTCCCGGCGTTAACAGCGCAAAGCTACTGGCAAATGGCGATGTTCTTCTCAAACTGGAAGATGGGCGCACGATTTTGGTCTCGGCAGAGAATGTTCATATCCTGGACGGCGGCTCCATCATGATTGCCGAAGATGCGGCGGCGGAAGTCGCGCAATTCGCACTGGCCGCCGAAGCCGGGGGAGCCGCAGCAGCCGCTGGCGGCGTTAGCGGCGCCGGTGCTGTTTTGGGGGGCCTTGGTCTGGCGGGTGCAGCCGCAGCAGGAGGAGGTGGTGGCGGTGGCGGTGGAGATGACGAGGCTCCGGCGCCCGCTCCAAATTTCCAGAGCCTGAACCTTGCTGGTCTGCAAGCGAACGCATTGAACAGCGCCAGCGCAAACCTGATGGCACCGACCGGAACCACAACGGTCGAGGTGACAATCGGATCACTGACCAAGACGGCAACGCCCAATCCAGATGGCAGTTGGAGTATTTCCCTTACGGCGGTTGAGGCGGCTAGCCTTCCTCAAGGTGTGACAACAGTCACCGTTCGCAACCTGGATGGAACGGGTGAGGAAGTATCGGTCGAAACGGTAAGATTCGATGTGGACACTCTTCCACCGACGGTCAGCATTACGGGCTTTTCGGACGGGGCCATTCTGAATGCCGCCGAGCAAGCGACTGATCTTACAATCTCGGGCACTTCTGACGCCGAGAGAGGTCAAACAGTAACGGTATCTGTAAACGGGCAGACTTATACTGGGACAGTGAATGGCGGCGGCCACTGGAGTGTTACCGTGCCGGCCACAGACCTGGCCGCCCTGCCTGACGGGGTGACCGTTTCAGTGACTGCCGATGTCGACGACCGCGCAGGAAATCCGGCGATACAGACAAGCGCAAGCTTTGACACAGATTTTAGCGCTCCAACGATCACGCTTGATCCGGTCTCTGGCGGTTCGATTGGCCTGGGGGACATCGGCTCTGACCTGATTGTCACCGGGTCGACATCCGCCGCAGACGGGCAGACGGTCACCGTGACTCTCGATGGCCAGACATATACCGGCACCGCATCGGGTGGCACTTGGAGTGTTACCATCCCCAGCGGCGATCTCGGCTCGCTCTCCACCGGAAATCCGGCCTCGGTAAATGTTGTCGTTGACGATGTGGCAGGCAACCCATCGGTCCCGGCCACGGCTTCGGTACCGGTCGATCTGACGGGGCCTTCGGTGAATATCGCGCCATTGTCCGTTGGTGCGGTCCTCAACGCTGCCGAAACCGGGTCTGATCTGACAATCTCTGGCACAACAGGAAACGTTCAGGACGGCCAGGTGGTGACAGTCACCCTGGATGGACAAACCTACACCGGTACAGTCAGCGGCGGCAGTTGGAGCGTCACCGTCCCTGCAAGCGATCTTGCATCGCTGGCAGATGGGGGCGATTTCACGATCACGGCGGATGTGCTTGACACAGACGGCCTATCTGCACCGCAGGCAAGTGTCCCGCTTTCGAAAGATGCCACCGCGCCGACTGTAAGCATCGACAACTTTTCCGACGGCGCTGTCATGAATGCAGCCGAACAGGGCACTGATCTGACAATCTCTGGAACAACGAACGCTGAGGATGGTCAAACCGTAACCGTTTCCATGAATGGGCAGGACTACACCGCAACCGCCTCTGGCGGTACTTGGTCGGCGACCGTCCCGGCGATAGATCTTGCTGCCCTGTCCGATGCAGCAACCGTCAATGTTACCGCAGATGTCTCTGACGCGGCTGGAAACCCTGCCCTGCAGGCCAGCGGCAGTTTCACAACGGATTTCACAGCACCGGCGGTCTCTATCACCGGGTTGTCGGATGGGGCTGTCATGAACGCCGCGGAACAAGGAACCGACCTTACAGTGTCCGGAACCTCTGATGCGGCAGATGGCACGGTTGTGACCGTAGAAATCGTTCGGCAGGACGGCACAGTTGACGTCACCGGCACGGCGACCGTAACGGGCGGGTCCTGGACCTATACCGCCTCAGCCGCGGATTTGGCCGGACTTCAGGATAGCGAAACCTACGATGTCGAGGCATCTGCTTCGGATGCGGCTGGGAACACAACAGCGACATCAACCAGTTTTGACACAGACTTTACCGCGCCATCGGTCACGATCGACCCTCTTTCGGTCGGGTCAGAGCTGGATGTATCCGAAAAAGATAGTGACCTGACGATCACCGGGACAACGGATGCCGCCGACGGGGAAATGGTTACAGTCACACTGAACGGGCAGTCCTATACAGGCACCGCCTCTAGTGGCACCTGGTCAGCAACCGTTCCGTCCGGTGACTTGGGAGCGTTGGCAGACAGCACAACCTTCCAGGTTTCAGCGACGGTTACGGATTCTGCTGGCAATACCTCAACCCCGGCCACCGCGCCGTTAACCACGGATTTTCGGCCCGTCCTGGCAATAGACAACACTGGAACAAACGGCGCCGTTTCATTGGATGACGCGCAAAGTTCGGGTGTGGTTGTCTCTGGCACGTCAATAGGCCTTGCCGCGGGCGAGAGCGTAGATGTGACGTTGAATTCCGTGTCAGTTGGAACCGCTACGGTCGGCGCCGACGGAACCTGGACACTGGCGGTAAGTGCGGCCACCTTTGCATCGGTCGAGGCGGGAGATGATCTGGACTTTGGCGCAGCGGTATCTGTGGCAGGTGGACCCGACCCTTTGCCAGCTACGGATGAAAACACGGCCCATGAACCGGCAGCCTATGTAATTACTGAAGCCCGGCAAAGTGGATCCACGGTCACATTTGAAATCTACGCAGATCCTGATACGGATCTGTCCAGCGGTCTGGCGATCACAGCCGAACTGGGTTTCGATCCCTCAGTGGTGACGTTTGACACCGGATCAGATATCGAGAATGGGGCATTCGATTTGTTCCTGACGAACCCGGTGAGTGGATCAGCCGTCAGTTTTGCTGGCGCGGCGACCACCTATTCCGACCTGTCCCAACCCATCGTCACATTCACGATGACAGTTCTAGATGCCTCTGAACCGATTGTTCTGACGTTGACGACTCCGGATGGTGGTCCATCGGTGCTGCAGATCGGGACGTCAGGCGACGACACATTGATTGCAACCGACATCGACAACGTCATTCGTGGCCAGGACGGCGATGACACAGTGGATGTCTCAGGTGCTGGTCGGGACATTGTCGTGTTCGAGCCGGACCCAACAGCAAATGGCGTTGATACGATCACTGGCTTCACGACTGGACCCGCGACTGACACCGCTGATGCGATCATGTTCAGTGGATTGGATGTCGGCAGCCTGCGCGGCGACGGAACCGGTGTGGAAACGCTTTCAGTAGGGGATGCACTAGGCGCGGACACCGGAGTGGTTGGTTTGACGACAGAGCTGAGCGATCTGACGGCTCAAACCATCGAGACAGCGGTCGAAAGCCTTACCGGCGCCGAAGCAGGTGACGAGATCTATGTCCTGGCTACGGATGGAACTGACAGTGTGCTGGTCAAGGTCGACTATTCCGCATCCGATGCGGCGACAGTCGAAACGGTGGCCCATTTCACCGGATTGGATGACCTCAGCGGGCTTACTGCTGACAATATTCTGCATACCGATCCAACCGGGGCCAGTGCCTGACGCTCGACTACGCTGCCACCCTACGCGGGTGGCAGTACTCTCGATTTTCAAGAGGTAGAAATGGCACAGAATGGCCTAATTCCGATCAATTTCAACCGTCACAGTCATCGGTATTGGAAGCGTTTCACATCTTATGACTTTGCAGCTGAACGCACCGAGAGCGTGATCGTGGAAGAAGAGGTGCTCCAGATTGCAGCCACTTTTCCGATCGTGTTTCGCAGGACCGGCCCAGAAATTGAACCAATTGCGGTATATTCACTTCTTGCTGGTGAACCCTCGCCATTTGTTTCAACAGAAGGGCGTTGGCTGGCCAGCTATATTCCGTCCGAACTGCGTAGTCATCCTTTTACGTGCCGCCGGCTGGATAGCGGCAGCACCTTTCAGCTGGTGGTAGATGAAGGTTCGGGCCTGTTGACCGAAGAGTGCTCTGACAATCCCTTTTTTTCAGCTCCGGATAAGCTCGGCACTGAATTGAAAGAAGTTCAAGACTTCCTGAAAGCGCGCGCAACCTCTCAGATTAGAACTACCGAAATTTGCAAGATGATAGACGCTTTTGGGCTGTTTGAGCCCTTGAGCGACAATTTGGAATTAGGCTCTGCACATAACTGGTTGCAAATCAACTCTGCACGCCTGGAACAGCTATCGGCAAAACGCAAATTGGAACTGGTCGAAACAAAAGGCTTACGCCTGATCTATGGCCATCAGGCTTCATTATCCAATCTCAGATGGCTTTTTCAGGCGCAAAAGCAGATTTCCCAGGCCGGTGCATCTGTAAAATACACCGAAAATTCAGAACTTACCGGTTTCATGAATGCATTCGCCCAAGCCCAAACCGATGACGTAATCTGGCCCTAATGAAGTGTGAATGACAAATGCCCACATGCGGTCGCTTTTTGAGTTTTCTGATTTCTGCTCTCTCTTTCAGCATAGTATCGGCCTGTACCCAGCCACCTGACATTGCCGGGGTCGAGGCTTCTTTTTCGACCGGGGCCGTGGGTTTCCGCACACATGAACCATCTCAGAAACTGATTACCAGTTCCTTTGGCAAGCGTGTACGGCACGCTGTCGAGACCAGCCCCAACCTCGCGCGATCTATGTCCGCGCTGGATGTGGCAGTAGCCAACCACGACGCGGCAAAAGGGGCCTTTCTTCCGCAGGTTTCACTTGGAATCAACGCCAGATCCGAGCGGGTAGACTCGGACACAGCCAACGTGACCCCTTATCTGCGGATCTCACAGCTCGTTTATGACGGGGGGGCCGCGTCCGGTGATTTGACTGCTGCAGAAGCACGGGTTTTTGAAAGTCGCGGCGGCCAGTTATCAACAGCCTCGGCAACCGCTCTGGCTGCGATTGAGGCCTATATAGTGGTCTTGGATTTACGGAAAATCCTGGATATTTCGGTGAAAAATGTGGAAGTCCACCAACAGCTCGTTCAACAAATTTCCGAGAGGGCTGCATTAGGCGCTGGTTCGAACGCCGATGTATTGACAGCGCGGTCGCGGATGGCCGATGCACGGACGCGACTGGCGGATGCAAAAGCCAGAGTGGACCTCGCCGATGCCCGTTTTCGTGAAGTTTTTGGCAGCCCGTCAGGTGATCTGCAACCCCCAGTCGAAGCGCCGACGATCTCACAATCGGATCATAGTATCGTAACGGGAAGCCTGCAGATTCGACGTTCGGAAGCGGCCCTGCTTGCCGCCAAGGCAGAACGTTCTGCCGCTTTGGCACGCCGTCAACCCGGCGTGAATGTTTCGGCATTTGCGGATCGCGATGATAGCAATGACGCAAATTTCGGGGTCGACCTGTCCTTCAATTATGAGCTGGACTCTACTGGACAGCGCCGTGCCGCCATCACCGCGGCTGAAGCCAAAGTTCGCGAAGCGGAATTCGTTCATCAATCCCTAACGCGAGAAATACAAAGAGAGCTGGACACAATTCGCGCTGACCAAATTGCTGGAGCACAACGGCTTAGAGAGGCGCGAATAGCTGCGCAAGCGAATGCTGACAGTGTTGCAGCGGCGCGCGCGCAATTCACAATCGGACGACGCAGTCTGATCGAAATCCTTGACGCACAGCGCGACTATGTGAATGCGCAGGAAAGACTTATCCTAGCCGAACAGAACTATTTCCTGACAGACTACGCAATCCTTAGTTTGACTGGTGACATCCTGGACCTCCTTGGCATTTCAATCAGTTCCGTTGAGGGCTCTCAATGAAACAATTGACACCTGCCTTCGCAACGCCCGAGTTATCGTGCTTTGAAAAATGCCTGATGCACGCTGCGGCCCATCTTGACTGTCCGATCACTTTTGCTGGGATCCTCGCGGCCCAAACAGGCCCGAACGGAGAGCTTACAATCCGCGATTCATTGGAACTGGCACGGCGTGTTGGGGTCCAAGCGGGATACGGAAGAAGGGCTTTGTCAGCTTTTGACAACACTTTGGTTCCTGCGTTGTTGATTCTTGAAGGGGGAAGATACGTTGTGTTTCATGGCCGAACCTCAAATGGTCGGGTTCTGATCTATGATCCAGAGGTTGGTTCGGAAATAGGTGAAATTCAGCAAACCGATCTATCAGATGTCTATACAGGGTTTGCGATCCTGCTGCGGCGCAATCACCGTGAGGATTTAGCTACGGGGTCCAGTTCTGCTTCGGGCCACTGGTTTTGGTCCGCTATGACGGCAAATCGTTGGTCTTACACTCAGGTTGCGCTTGCGGCGGCGTTGGCAAATCTACTTGGTCTATCTACCTCGGTCTTTATCATGGTCGTCTATGACCGTGTTTTGCCAAACGAAGCCACAGAATCTCTGATTGCTTTGACAGCAGGTGTTGGGATCGCGCTACTTTTTGATTTCGCGCTCAAACTCCTGCGGGCAGGATTCATAGATCGGGCTGGCCAGAAAGTAGATATTTCGATGGGCCGTAGAGTCTTTGACCAGGTCCTCAACATTCGCATGAAGGCGCGCACAGGTTCGACAGGGGCCATGGCCAGCACCATTCGTGAATTTGAAACACTCCGTGAGTTTTTCACATCCGCCACCTTGGTGGCAGTCGTGGATCTACCCTTCATAGCATTGTTTGTCTTTGTCATTTACTTGGTCGGTGGCCCACTTGCACTTGTTCCAGCTCTGGCTGTGCCTGTCGTTTTGCTAGCAGGCATCATCGTGCAACCTATACTTTCTCGCCTTGCCGAGAAAAGCTTCACCGATGGTCAATCCAAGCAATCGGTTCTGGTCGAAACTGTATCCGGGTTGGAGACCATAAAAACGACAGCGGCGGCCCGGCCCATGAGGTCGCGGTGGGAGGCTGCCATACAGCTTCAGTCATCACATGGCGCGCGCAGCAGGGCAGTGACTCAATTTGCCTTGAATCTGACCGGATTTACCCAACAGGCCGCTCAGGTCCTTATCGTTTTCTACGGTGTTTTTCTTGTGATGGATGGTCAGGCAAGCATGGGCGCGCTTGTTGCTTCGGTCATGTTGACCGGCCGGGCTCTTGCGCCACTTGGGCAACTGGCACAGACCCTGACACGGGTTAATCAGGCCCGAAATGCCTATCGAAACCTTAATGCCTTGATGCAGGCCGACAGTGAGCGCCCCGAAGGGCGGAGCTGGATCAGTCGCGATCGCTTTGAAGGAAGATTAACCTTCGAAAATATCCAGTTTGCTTATCCCGAAAAACACGACAACGTCTTGTCCGGTGTTTCATTCACCATCTCGCCCGGAGAGAAGGTTGCAATCCTTGGTCCGATCGGCTCGGGGAAAAGCACGGTCGCGCGGCTAATGCTTGGCTTGTACGATCCAGACGCCGGGTCTGTTCAATTGGATGGGGTCGATATCAGACAGATTGATCCAGGTGATTTGCGGCGCAATATCGGCTCTGTTCTGCAAGATATTTGGCTGTTTTCCGGGTCAATCCGCGACAATATCAAAAGCGGCGCAATCAGGCCTAGGGATGAGGACCTGATTTGGGCGGGGCAAGTCGCTGGGGTCGAGGATTTTGTCTCTCGCCATCCCGGAGGCTATGACCAAAATCTGGCAGAGCGCGGTGAGGGATTGTCAGGGGGACAACGGCAGGCCATCGCCCTGGCCAGAGCCTTGATTGGTAAACCTCCGGTTCTTCTTCTGGACGAGCCAACAAGTGCCATGGACGTCAAAACCGAAGCTGAGGTCATTCAGCGACTCAAAAAGGCGACCCCCGACACTACTATGCTGATCGTAACCCATCGAAACAGCCTATTGGAACTTGTCGATAGGGTTATCGTCATAGAGGGCGGCAAAGTACGGGTAGATGGACCAAAAAGCATACTGTCACAGCATTCCGGAAAGCAACGGAGGCATCTGAATGTCGCAGCATCATGACCTAGCCTCGCTTGCCCGGGAAATGCGAGGCGGGTCACCGGTCAGGAGTTCATTGCTTCTCTTGGTAATCCTGACTTTCTTGGTGGCAGCAGCGTTTTGGGCCCATTTCACTGAACTTGATGATGTCACCCGTGTAGAAGGCCGCATCGTGCCGTCGGCGGATGTTCAGATGATTGAAGCTACGGAGTCCGGCATTCTGCAGTCATTGAATGTCCGAGAAGGCGAGGTTGTTGAAAAGGGGAAGTTGCTGATGGAGTTCGATACCACCCAAATCGACAGCAAACTCAGCCAAGAGGAACAGCGTGCATATGGTTTGAGAGCCCGATCCCAGCGCCTGCAAGCTGAGATAGACGGGACCGAGCTGACATTTGATACTATCCTGGTCCAAGGTGCGCCGACTGTTGTTCAGTCTGAGACAGCTCTGTTTCAAGGCCGGCGATCAGAGTTGCAGGCAGAAATCTCAATTCTGATGAGCCAACGGGAACAGCGGTTAAGAGAATACGAAGAAGGGCTTGTCGATACGGTGACCGCGGCCGAGACCTTGAAAGTTCTGGCCGAGGAACGGGCAATCATTACCCCCCTAGTAGAACAGCAGATGGAACCCGCGACGACACTATTGTCATTGCGACGCAGCGAGGCTGAGTGGCAAGGCCGCCGGACCAGGGCTGAAGCCGCTACCAACCGTCTGAAGACAGGATTGGAGGAAATTGATGATCGGGTTCGGGCGACACAAAGCAGGTTTCGAAGTGCGGCTTTGACCGAACTTGCATTGGCAACTGCGGAACTGGCTACTCTGGAACCATCACTGCCAGCCTTACGAAACAGAGCGGAACAGGCACAGATCAGGTCGCCGGTACGCGGCATCGTAAATCGCATTCATCGCACGACCATAGGCGGTATGGCACGGAGCGGTGAGGAACTGATCGAAATTGTACCGCTGGATGAGTCTTTGTTGGTCGAAGCCTATGTCCGCCCTGAAGACATCGCATTTTTGCACCCTGAACAGTTGGTTCGGATCAAGATTACTGCCTATGATTTTGCTCGATACGGGGCCTTGGACGGGCAAATTATCCGTATCGGGGCTGATACCGTGACGCGATCTGAGCGGGACGATGAAGAAGTTTTCGTCGTGGAAATCCGGACCAACCACTCGATGTTGGATGGGAACGGGGTAGCGGTTGAAATTATTCCCGGCATGATTGCCGAGGTGGATATTCTTGCGGGCAAGAAAACCGTTTTGGACTACCTGCTGCAGCCGATTGTCAAAGTCAAAGATCAGGCCCTTCGTGAGTAGTAATTGACCGGGCCAACGCCCATTACTTCTCGATGCCGTTCAGAATCTATGTGGGGCCCCGCCCATTCGGACTGAGCTTAGGATCCCGGAAGCTTGAATTGCTGGTCAAACAGTTGGCGGAACGTCCCGTTATGTTCGATTAGCGCATCAAGGTTGCCTTGTTCGATAACTTCACCGTCTTGAACAACCATAATGGTATCTGCCTGAAGCACAGTCGAAAGCCGGTGTGCGATTACAATGGTTGTTACATTCTCGGTCAACTTGTCCAGCGCAGCCTTAACAAGCGCCTCAGATTCCGCATCCAAAGCACTGGTGGCTTCATCCAAAAGCAAAATCTCGGCATTGCGCAGAATTGCCCGCGCGATCGCCAGACGCTGTTTTTGACCTCCAGAAAGAAACGCGCCGTTTTCGCCTACCTGCGTATCGTACCCATATGGCAGTTGTGAGATGAACACATCAGCATGGGCAGCCTTTGCGGCCTCAATCACCTCTTCATCGGTGGCACCAGGTCGCGCAAAACGAAGGTTCTCCATCACGGTTGTCGAGAACAGGAACGTGTCTTGGCCCACATAGGATATCTTCCGGCGCAAAGAGGCAAAACTCACATCGACAAGATTTTGGCCATCGATTTCGACCTTGCCCTGATCGGGATCATAAAACCGCATGATCAACCCAAAAATCGTGGACTTGCCACCACCGGACTGACCCACCAGAGCTGTCGTCTTGCCTGCCTCGAAGGTCAGGTTCATATCTCGGATTACTTTTTGCTCACCCTGATAGCCGAACGTCACGTTGTTTAGACGGATTTCACCCGGGCCGGATTTCAGCTTTTCAGGGTTCACGCTTTCGACCATCGGGTCTTCCTGATCGAGCAGCTCGAACATCATCCCCACTGGTACCAGGGCCGTTTCAATCACGACCCGCATTTTTGACAGGCGTTTGGCGGGTTCATAAGCCATCAAAAGGGCTGTGATGAATGACATCAGCTGACCTGCCGAAGTCGGTTCGCCGCCGGTAATATCAAGGGTACTGATGATCAGAACACCCGCAATCGCGACACCGGCCAGAAGCTCCATCAACGGGCTGGCAATCGACTGCAATCTGGAAATTGAGTTCGCCCGTTTTTCAACCGACCTGATCGCCCCATTCATACGGTCAGTCATGTTGTCTTCCAAAGCAAAGACCTTGATGACCCGAATGCCCGCAGATGTTTCCTGCAGAACCTTGATGATTTCAGACAGCGCCTTCATTTCTGACTGCATGATCGACCGCACACCTTTGAGGATGTAACGCACACTCAAAAGCGCAACGGGACCCACAAAGAAGAACAGAATTGACAGTACAGGTTCCTGGTAAATCATCACGAAGATGAGGCCGACCAATGTCAGGGCATCACGAACGAAGCTGGTCACCATGACGTCGATAAGCCGCCGCGCGGCCTGAGCGCCATGAGTTACGCGCATAAGAAGGTTGGACGATTCTGTTTCAGCAAAGAAACCAACACCGCGTTTCAGCAGCTTATTGTAAAGCCTTTCCTGTTGCACCGCGATGATCCGGTTGCCCGCACGCGCCAGAAAGATTGACTGGATATAAGAGGCGACAGCCTTACTCAAAAACAAGCCGACGACCGCTGCGGCAATCAGGTAGACTTGCGACTTCATCTCAGGCGTGGTCATCGCATTGACGATGTTCTCCATCATCCATGCGGTTCCCGCAGTTGTTGCTGCGACGACAATCATCGCCACCATGGCAACACCGTACAACCAACCCTGCTTCCGAAGACTTTCACTCAAAAGTCGACCGAGATGGCTGGATCGCCAGTTCGCTAAGGTCTCTTTGATCATTTTACGCTCCAAAACCTTTTCGAATTCGATATCTGATCACGTTTCAACCCAAGTTAGCCTTAGCCAAAGAACCGCGCGGTTGTGTTAGTTATGCCTGACTGTACCGAGAATCCAGTGCCTGCCGACAGATTATCAACACGCGACCGACAATAACGGGGTGGCGACCGCAATATCTACTTTAACGCCCCTACGTTCCGACAGCTTATGAGCCCGTTTCAAACCGAACGCCAGATGCACCCAGCTTCGTCATCATCATCGCCAGGCGACGTCGCCCAAAAAGATGTACCCTGCCCCATAGATGGTTTTAATCAATCGCGGGTTCTTGGGGTCCTCGCCCAGTTTTGTTCGCAATCGGGATATTCGCACGTCCATGGCCCGGTCAAAGCTGTCGCCCGCGCCTCCCCCGAGCGCTTCTTGCATCTGCGACCGGCTGATCAATCGTTTAGGACTATCTAGAAACAGACGTAACACCTCGGCCTCGGCGTGGCTGAACGGCGTTTCTGATCCGGAACCGTCTTCAAGAACATAGCGGTCGAAATACGCGGTCCAGCCGTTGAATTCTGCGATCTCTGACTGAGGCACTGGTGCCCGCGACGATCGAAGCCGCGCCCGGATACGAGCGACCACTTCGGCTGGATCAAAGGGTTTGGTGATGTAGTCATCCGCGCCAAGCTCCAATCCGGTGACACGATCCTGTACCTGTGCCCGCCCCGAAATAATGATGACTGCGGCACCTTGTTCCAAAGCCAGGCGATGAACAAGTGCCAAGCCGTCTGTGTCCGGCAAAGACAGGTCGACCAGACACACATCGGGCACCACTCTTTTCAACGATGCTTCAAATTCACGAGCACGGGAAAAACTTTGAGTGCGGAACCCCGCCTCTTCCAGTGTGTCGGTCAGGATACGACGTATCTCAGGCTCATCATCTAAGATGGTTACCAGCGGTTGGTTCATCATGCGGCCTCATTTCGGATTAAGGCAGTAAGCTGCGCTTGTGTGAACGGTTTGCGCAGAACTGGTGCCAAAGCCAGTGCCTGACGATGCAGCGGGTCGGAATAAGGCAGCGATGTCATTAGAATGCACGGCAAGGAAGGGTTCACTTTCTGCAAAAGGTCAAGCCCTGTCTCTGGTCCTTCCAGCCGAATGTCGGACAATATCAATGCGATGTCTTCGATCTGGTTCACCAATGAAAGCGCCTCATCGGTTGAGGTCGCCTCAATCACGGTGAACCCCATCTCCACAAGCATATCACGGAAATTCCGACGAAGTTGGCTGCTGTCTTCAACCAACAGAACCAGTCCTTCCAGCGCAGGCGGCGCGGCGCGGTATGGTAACCGAAGAACCACCATGGCGCCGCTTGGTGTATTGCGCAGGCTCAGATTTCCACCGGTCAGTTTGACCGTATCGTAAACCATGGGCAAACCCAAACCCGATCCCTTGTCACCCTTTGTGGTGAAGAATGGATTGAGTGCCTTGCCAAGCGCTTCTTCCGAAAAGCCCGGCCCTGTGTCCGAGACGGAAATCTCGACCCAGGTTCCACCAATCGTATGCGCGCTGATCGTGATCTGACCTGTTTCTCCGCAGGCATCTCGCGCATTTAGCACCAGATTCAGGATTGCGTCCTGCATCATCCCCTGATCCAGCATAAGTGCCACATCCGGCAATGTATTCACGACCGAAAGCCCCATGCCACGCGGCAGTGACGGCGTGGCGAGAATACGCAAATCCTCTAGCAGAGCACGCATATCCGTGGCTTTGGGTTGCGGCGTTCGGTTACCGGTCATGCCTGCTATGCGGTTCAGCAACTGCCCGCCACGTTTAGCAGTCTGGCGCGTGGCGGCCACCAGCTTTTGTGCGCCTTCCGGCAGGTCCATTTTATCAAGCTTGGCCTGCATCCCCAGTATAATTGTCAGCAAGTTTGAGAAATCATGCGCAAGACCGCTTGTCATTTGCGCCGCCATTTCCCGGCGGCGTGTTTGTTGCAGGGCCACACGGGCTTGCGTTTCTTCAGTGATGTCGACTGACATCACATAGACACCGCCTTCGCTGTCGGGCGTGAACGAAACACGGATTCGACGTGAATCCTGACCCTCTGTGAATTCAAATACCGTGGCTTCCCCGTCGTAGGCCCGGTTCAGGTTCTGTTCGATCCGCGCAAATGCGGCCGGTCCCAAAGCGTCAGAAATATGCATCCCAAGAATCTCAGAGGGTCGGCCGGGCAAAACCGAACTGAGCTTGCGATTGGAATAATCGTACCGCCCATCGGCATCCAGATGCGCAATATGCGCTGGCATCATTTCGGTTGTCATCCGGGTGCGGGCTTCGATTTCGGTTAACTGACGTTTTGCCTCTTCCAAAGCCGAAATGGTCGACGCTAGCTTTCGGTTGGTCGCCGCCATTTCCTCGGCCCGGGTCAACAATTCGTCCGACAATTCTTCGGAACGCGCCCGCAATAGCGCTTCGGCCTGTTTGGTATCTGTGATGTCGGTATAGACCGTTACCCATCCGCCGTTGGGCAGCGGTGCACCCTCGACCGAGATCACTTGCCCATTCGCCCTGACGCGCTCAATATAGTGCGGTTCAAAAGTGAGGGCCTGACTGACCCTATGTGCGACGATGTCCTCGACAACCTCATCATGGCCATACTCGCCGGTGCTCGCCAGAAAATGTATTGTGTCACGGAACAACGCACCCGGCCGGACCAGATCATCCGGAAGGTCGAACATCACCTGAAAAGGCCGGTTGCAAAGCACCAGCCGCAACTGACTGTCGTAGATCGACAACGCCTGACCGATCAGATTCAGCCCAGCTGTCGTCATTGCCTTTATCTGGTTATCTGTGATGTTCAATCTGCCCCCTCTCTGAAGCTATGCGTAACATCAGATTGATCGCAGGTGTAGCAGAGACAGGGCAACATTCCCGACTAATGCCTGAGCTTGGATTTTGGCCCCTCTTTGGTGATGGAATGCAGGGAAAGCGTATGGTCCATATTTCGCATACGGTGCCGCAGCATCTCGCGCCCCAACCTGGCCAGGTCTGTTGCGTATTCCGGGTTGCTCGCCACGTTTTCCATTTCGCCGCGACGCAGGTGGTCAAACAAAAGCGGTGGCAGGTTTGCCGCAAACTCGACCAGCGTAAACCGTTCGTCACGCAAGATGGACAGGCATGAATCGCTACTACCCGTTCCCAATTCCTGTTGCCAAAGGGTTGGATTTTCCGGCTCGGCAAAGTCAAGCTCGCTGAAAGAAAAGCTTCGCCAATCCTTGGGTCCCTGCCCCTGCAGAAACGGCATCAAAGACCGCCCATCCATAGAATTCGGGATACTCTGGCCCACCCAATCCAAAATGGTTGGCGTGATGTCAATCGACTCGGTCGGTGCCGTCACCACGGCTCCGGCCTGCGCCTGATTGCCTGGCATCCGGATCAGTAAAGGCGTGTGATAAGCTGCGTCATAGACGGTCATCTTACCCCAGCTATGTCGATCACCCAGCATTTCACCGTGGTCAGCTGTGATTACGATCAATGTCTCATCATATTGATTGCTGTCCTTGAGAAACTGGACAACGCGGCCGATATGATAATCGACCTCTGTTGCAAGACCCAGATAAACAGAGCGCAGCGCCTGAATATTGGCCGTGGAGGGTTGCACCTCATCAAAACCCAAAACGAAATCCGAAGCCGAATACCGCGCCATCGTTGGTCCAAAAAACGGGTGTATTGCCTGTTCATCTTCTGGGCTGACATGACCAACCGGCCCCGGCAACGCGACGGGATCGTACATATCGTTATAGGGAGCGGGTGCGACCAAAGGAGGATGAGGCCGGATATAGGTCAGATGCGCAAACCAGCTTTGGTCGCCGAAGGCCGCGATACTGTCCAGAAAAGCATTGGTCAAAAAGGCGGTGTCGCTGTCTTCGGCGCAGTACACCGCCGGGTCGTTCAATTTGGATGGCTCACCTGAGGTTGAAACAGGTTTGTGCAGATCCCAGTATGTGTCGAACCTATAACCTTTTTTCAGCAGGTCAGCGCGCCAGGGATAAGATTCTTCAAGCCGCATTTCCACGACCTCTTCAAACCCCTCCATGGGACGTTCGTAAGATTTCAGGATCGGGTCATTGGCATCGTAAACCCGTGGGTCAGCCGAGGTGTCGGTATACCCGTAGAGCAAGGGCAGATATCCCGCCTTACGCATCTCGGTTGCGATGTTTGGCGTGTCGTGCCGCAAAGGCGTTCCATTGCGAACCGATCTATGATTCATCGCATATTGCCCGGTCAGGATGGACGCACGCGACGGGCCACAAGGGTTAGTAACCGAGAAATGGCGCTTAAACGTTACGGCCTCGTCCATAAAAGCGCGCAAATTAGGCAAATTGACATGCTCGGCCAGCGCGCCGGTCAGACAATCTGCACGAAGCTGGTCAATCACGACAAACAAGACATTTCCGCGCTGCCGCATTCCCTGCCCCCGATTCCACCAAATAGGTCTCAGGGGCAGACTGTGTCGCGGTTCCGCCGCTTGCGCAACAGATTAGTCCAGCTCGTATTTTGTCTCGTAATTCTCCCTAAGCGCGGGATCCTGATCTTCCTTACGCAACAGGCAGTTCCCGATGGACAGGACCTCGATATCCGTTCCCATGAAACAGCGGAACGCATCGGTGGGCGTGCACACAATCGGTTCGCCGCGCACATTGAATGAAGTGTTCACCACCAAAGAGCATCCGGTCAGTTCTTTGAACTTTGAAATCAGCGCGTGATAGGCTGGGTTGGTCTCTTGGTGGACTGTCTGGATACGGGCAGAATAATCAACATGGGTCACAGCAGGGATGTCAGATCGTTTGACGTTCAGTTTTTCAATCCCGAACAGAGCATCTTCTTCCTCGGTCATCTTGCGCCGGATTTTTTCCTGCACATCCGCCACGATCAACATGTAAGGGCTATCGCCATCCAGTTCGAACCAATCGGCTACGTCTTCGCGCAGAACGGATGGGGCAAATGGGCGGAAGCTTTCGCGATACTTGACCTTCAGGTTCAGCGTTTTCTGCATCGAAGCTGACCGTGGATCGCCCAGAATGGAGCGGGCACCCAACGCGCGCGGCCCGAATTCCATCCGCCCCTGGAACCAACCAACGGCCTTCCCGTCAGCCAGCGCCTGCGCCGTCTGGTCAATCAACTCACCATTTTCATAGGTGGAAAACTTCGCACCGGCCGCCGCCAGTTCTTGCGCTATGTCGTCATCTTCATAACGCGGACCAAGATAGGCCCCCAGCATCTGATCACCCGAGGTCACTTGCCGCGGCTGCGCTAGCTCTTGATGCCAGGCCGCATAGGCAGCACCCAGCGCCCCGCCCGCATCACCCGCTGCGGGCTGCACCCAAACATTGTCGAAGGCGCCATCGCGAAGGATTTTGCCATTCGCGACACAGTTCAGAGCAACGCCTCCGGCCATGCAGAGGTTGCGTATACCATGCTCTTTCGCCAGGTCCCGAGTGATCCGCAGCATGATCTCTTCGGTCACGGCCTGAACCGAGGCGGCAATATCCATATGGAACTGCGTCAGCTGGTCGGTTTCGGCTTTTCGAACCGGTTGGTCGAACAGCTCTTCCATCGCTTTGCTCGTCATGGTCAGACCAGCTGTATAATTGAAATACTTCTGGTTCAGGCGGAACGAACCGTCCTCTTTCAGGTCGACAAGATGTTCAAGAATCAGATCCTTGTATTTGGGGTCGCCATAGGGCGCCAAGCCCATGACCTTGTATTCACCAGAATTCACCTTGAACCCGGTGTAATAGGTGAATGCAGAATACAGCAGACCCAGCGAATGCGGGAAATGCAGCTCTTTCACCATGGTCAGCTCGTTACCGCGACCAATACCCACGGTGGTGGTTGCCCATTCTCCGACTCCATCGACAGTCAGCACGACCGCGTCTTCGAAGGGCGAAGGATAGAACGCACTGGCCGCGTGACTGATGTGGTGCTCGGCGAACAGCAGTTTTTCGAGATCGAATTCCGGGTCGATTTTGCGAAGCTGCTTTGCAAGCAGATCCTTGAGAAATAGCTTCTCTCGCAGCCAGACCGGCATTGCCATGCGGAAGGAATTGAACCCGCGTGGCGCCACCGCAATGTAAGTCTCGATCAACCGTTCGAATTTTAGAAACGGTTTGTCGTAGAAAACCACATTGTCGACGTCTTCAAGCGCAACCCCCGATTCGGCCAGCACGTAATTGATGGCTTCTACCGGAAATCCGGGGTCGTGTTTGCGCCGTGTAAAACGCTCTTCCTGCGCGGCCGCAACGATCTTGCCGTCGCAAAGCAACGCCGCTGCGCTGTCGTGATACAGCGCCGAAATACCTAAAATGTATGCCATGTGATCAGAACAACGTGTAGACGAAAGGTGCAATCGCCGAGCCTTGGCTCAACACGATCAATCCACCAAACACACCCAAAACGATCAGAATGGGCAACAGCCAGAATTTCTTTCTGACTTTCATAAATGACCAGAGCTCGGATACGAATGTCACGCCTGGTACTCCCTTGTTAAAATTGCTGTTTCATGCTGCCGGGCTGCTCTTCACGAACAATCCAGTAGCTATCTGATGAACTGTCCAGTTTCTGTGACAGCAGGTCTTTTCCCAACAGGCGCGTAACCAGCCCAAACGGGACAAACGTAGTGATAAACACCAAAAACATGACGATTGGGGCCACAATCGCACCCAAAAGCATGCCGAGTTTGAACCAAAGCCGGTTCGGCACCTTCAGAGTAGCGGGTGCAAAAACTGTCAAAGCCAGAATAACCCCAGCGATAACCATTGGGATCAGGCGCACCGACCCTCCGCCCCACAAGGGCCAAAGAGCGATAATTATGAAGACAGCGGTGAAGACGTAACCAAAGCCCCGTTCGGACCCAATTTCGACTTCTACCTTCGCGTGATGATCAGACATTGAACACAACCATAATAACCAAACAAAAAACCTGCGCAAAGAATAACACTACTGGTTGCCGAAACAAGCCTTTTGCAAGCTCACACCATCATTCTTGCGATGAATGCCATCTTGCATCGCTTGATGGCTAAATACTTGAAGCGTGACAAAAACCCGTTGCAGCACCATGCAGATTCACATCAGATACCCCCATGACCCCGCCTACATTCACAACTGACCTGGATACGGATCAGGTTCACCTGCAGATATCGGGTGATCTTCACACCCAGTCTCTGGATATGGTTGAGCGTGAATTCGCGAATTTCCATCCCAACGGCGGAACGGTCACAGTTGATTTGACAGGCGTTAAGGCACTCGACACTGGCGGGGCTTGGCTGATTGCCGGCCTTGTCCGCAAGGTGAAGTCCAGCGGCGGGCAAGTAGAGCTGCACGGTGCAACCGCCGCGCATTCCGCGCTGATCGAAACGGTTTCCCGCAACATGCCGGACGAATCTGCCCCTGATCCCGGAAAGCCAGATTTTCTGGATTGGGTGGCACGTGTCGGCGAGCGTACAGTCGGTGGCTGGAAAGACAGCTTGTCGTTGCTTGAGTTTCTGGGCCTGACGCTACACCGGCTGGTCCGCACAATCTTGATGCCGCGGCGTCTGCGGCGGGCTGCGCTGGTATCGCAGATGGAAGAAACCGGTTTGAAAGCGATTCCGATCGTTGCCCTTATGGGTTTTCTGATCGGCGTTGTACTAGCATTTCAGGGGGCCACGCAGCTCAAGCAGTTCGGGGCCGAGATATTCGTGGTCGAATTGATCTCGATCTCTGTGCTGCGTGAGCTGGGCATTTTGTTGACGGCAATCATTGTTGCGGGTCGCTCGGGATCTGCCTTTACAGCTTCCATCGGCTCGATGAAGGTGCAAGAAGAAATAGATGCCATGCGGACGCTGGGCCTGGATCCGATCGAGGTTCTGGTCATTCCACGCGTTGTGGCGTTGCTGATCATGCTGCCAATCCTAGGGTTCATCGCCGATATCGCCGCCTTGATTGGCGGCGGTCTTATGAGCTGGATCGACCTTGGAGTCAGCCCCGGAATGTTCGTGACCCGCCTCAAGGAAAACACCGGCATCTGGCAATTTGCCATCGGTATGATCAAGGCACCGTTCTTTGCGCTGGTCATCGGTATCATCGCCTGTTGGCAGGCCTTACAGGTCAAAGGATCGGCACAAAGTGTTGGGCAAAGAACCACCGCGTCCGTGGTCCAGGCGATCTTCTTGGTGATCGCGCTGGATGCCATGTTCTCGATCTTTTTCTCGGTACTGGGGGTCTGAAATGGACGGTGTAACCCGCGAACAGATGCCGATTGGCGACACCCAGCGCGAGGCGGTGATACGGGTCCGCAATCTGACCAACCGGTTCGGACCGCAGATCGTGCACCAGGATCTGAATCTGGATGTCTGGCGGGGCGAAGTACTGGGCATTGTCGGCGGCTCGGGCACAGGCAAATCCGTCTTGCTCCGCACCATCGTCGGCCTGAACAAACCGGCCGCGGGAAGCATCGAAGTTCTGGGCGTCGACGTCCTGAACGGCCCCGAACAAGAGAGGCGGCGCATCGAACGCCGCTGGGGCGTCGCCTTTCAGGACGGCGCGCTTTTCTCGTCGCTCACCGTGTTGCAGAATGTCGTAGCCCCCCTGCGCGAGCATACAGGAATAAGTGAAAGCCTTATGTCGGCGCTTGGCGGTCTGAAAATCAGCTTGGTCGGACTGCCGCAGCTGAGCTGTGGCAAATTCCCGTCTGAACTGTCGGGCGGGATGCGCAAACGTGCCGCTTTAGCGCGCGCGCTGGCGCTGGACCCTGAGATCGTATTTCTTGATGAACCAACGGCCGGTTTGGATCCCATCGGCGCCGCTGCTTATGACGACCTGATTGGCGAGCTTCAGCAAGCGCTGGGTCTGACTGTGTTTATGGTCACGCATGATCTGGATAGCCTTTATGCGATTTGCAACAGGATCGCAGTTCTTGCAGAAAAACGTGTTCTGGTTGATGGTCCGATTGAAGAGATGACCAAAGTCGATCATCCTTGGGTCCAAGAATATTTCACCGGCCCCCGGGCGCGCGCAGCACAAAAAAAGGGTCAGGACAGGTAACACCCATGGAAACCCGAGCAAATTATATCCTGATCGGTGCATTCACCCTGGCTGGAATACTGGGTGCGTTTGGCTTTTTTCTATGGCTGGCCAAATTCGAGGTTTCCCGGCAATACGCCTATTACAATGTACTGTTCGACAATGTTTCCGGCCTGTCTGCGGCAGGTGGCGTCAGTTACAACGGACTGCCAGTCGGGCAGGTAATCTCCCTTAACTTGGATGACGAGCACCCATCCAAAGTGCGCGTCCGCATTGAAGTAGACGCAAGTATCCCGGTGACCGAGGATACCGTCGCCCAGTTACAATCGCTTGGGGTCACCGGGGTCAGCTATGTGGAACTGACCGGAGGCTCGGCCTCGGCCAAGCGTTTAGAACAGGACAGCCTGATCAAAAGCAAACGCAGCACCATCCAGTCCTTGTTCGAAGGTGCCCCTAAACTGTTGGAAAAGGCGATTACGCTGATCGAGGATATCGACAAGGTGGTGGATGACAAGAACCGCCAGCAGGTATCTCAGATTCTGGAGAACGTATCTTCGGCCACCGGAAGGCTGGACAAAACCCTTGCAGATTTCGAAAACTTGTCCTCAGATTTGGGTGGCGCAGCTAAAGAAATTTCAGCCTTCTCAAAACGCCTCGAAAAATTGGCAGACACCGCAGAAACAACGCTGGAAGCCGGAACAAATACATTAAATAGCCTGAAAACCGCATCCGACACAGCTGTATCGGCCCTAGACAGCGCAAAAGATACTTTTGACGCAGCAGATCGCATCATGCAGCAGGATCTGCAGCCCTTCATCGAACGGGCCTCGACCCTGGCAGACCACCTTACGGTCCTGACCGAAGATGGGCGCGTCGCGCTGGCCACGGTTTCCGAGACTTTCGTGAACGCAAACAAAACGCTCGGCTCCGTCACTGGTACGATGGAAACAGCAAAGGGCACTTTGACCTCAGCTGAACGCGCATTTGACTCGGCCAATGAGGTGATCAACAAAGATATCGGCGTCGTCATGGATGATGTCCGCAATGCCGCCAACCAAGTGGCGTCCACGGTGACGAAAGTGACAGACAGGCTTGATGATATTTCAGCCGATATCCTCAGCGCGTCCAAATCGGCCTCGGAACTTTTGGGAACGATCGACGGCATCGTTCAGGACAATCGCCGTCAACTGTCCGATTTCATGCGGGTTGGCCTGCCACAATTCACGCGTTTCATAGAAGAATCCCAACGACTGGTGATCAGCCTCGATCGTCTGGTGGACAAAGTTGAACGCGACCCCGCCCGTTTCCTTCTTGGGACCCAAGCATCGGAGTATCGTCAATGATCAGGCATTTGATAATGACCGCAGTTTTGGCGTCTTTGGGGGCGTGTACTGGACTGGAAACGCTGCGGCAGGCCTCAGAACCCAATGATCTCTATCTGCTGACACCCAAAAGCACGTTTTCTTCTTCGCTGCCACGCATCCAGAAACAGATCGTGGTCCAAGAGCCAACCGCGACTGCCGCGGTAAATACCGATCAAATTGCAGTTCAGCCGACACCTTTGCAGGTTCAATATCTGCCGCGTGCCAGATGGGTGGATCGTGCGCCGCTGATCGTCCAGGCGCTTTTGGTCGAAAGCTATGAAAACAGTGGACGGGTATCCGCCGTGGGTCGTTCGACCGTGGGGCTTCGTCCGGATTATGTGATTGTTCCCGATCTACGCGAGTTTCAGGGCATTGTCGTTAACCAGGATGGTGAAAGCTCGACCGTACGCGTCGAAGTTCGCATGAATATCAAGATCGTGGACGAGTTCGACGACAAAATCATCGCTTCGAATTCGTTCCAAGAGAACATAATTGCCGAAAGCAACCAGACCGAAGATCTGGTTACTGCCTTTGACGTTGCTCTGGGTAAAACCATGCGGGATGCTGTCGAATGGAGCATTCGTAGAATTAGTACCCATACAGCCAACAACCCTAGGTCATTCTAGTTTCTCCCAAGCCCGGACCTTACTCAGCCAGCGTCTGGGCCAGACGCATCAAGGTGACAGCTTCAGCCCGATATCCGAAAAAATCCTCATCTCGGGACAGCGTGGCCAGATCAATGGCATCCGCATAGGACCAGCCGCCAAGATATTCTCCGCCCCGGAGCAACTGACCAAATCCTGCAATCGCATAGGAAAAGCGGATGTCATCCGTGACTGTCCCTTGTCCGGGTAAAATAGGCTGCTCCATCAGATTGCTTTGATCTTCACCAGGAAGCTTGTAACGCATTTTGAAGAAACCAATTTCCGCTGAATCATCCGATATGGATTGTTCAGCATACCGCAACGGGCCGTTTCTGATCGCATCGGAACCAACTGGCGTGACCTCGTAGATCGCCGTTACAGTGTGACCTGCTCCAATATCACCAGCATCCACTTTGTCATTTGAAAAGTCCTCGCGCTGCAGGGATCGGGTTTCATAACCGATCAGACGGTATTCAGCGATCTGTAACGGGTTGAACTCGACCTGGATTTTGACGTCGTTGGCGATGGGAAAAAGCGCCCCGGTAAGTTGATCGACCAATACTTTTTGCGCCTCAACCAGCGTATCGATATATGCCGCCTGCCCGTTTCCGTTCTGGGCCAGAGCCTGCATGGTGGCATCGTCCAGATTGCCTCGGCCAAAACCCAGAACGCTTAGGAATGTACCACTGTCGCGCTTACGGGCGATAAAATCCTTCAGGGCATCAGGGTCTGACAGACCCACATTGAAATCGCCATCGGTGGCCAGAATTACGCGGGTCACCTCACCGTCCGCAGCCATACCTTCTGCCACTTGATAGGCTTGCTGCAACCCGGCCTGCCCCGCTGTCGAGCCACCGGCTTCGAGCCTGTCGAGGGCTGAGAGAATGGTCGTCTTTTCGGCTGCCGCGGTCGGTTGCAATACCTGCCCGGCACTTCCCGCATAGGTGACGATCGAAACCTGATCTTCCGGCCTGAGTTCAGACAGCATCAACCTGAAAGACTGTTTCAGCAGCGGCAATTTGTTAGCATCCTGCATTGAGCCCGATGTGTCGATCAGGAAAACCAGGTTCAATGGAGGACGGTCTTCGATCTGGGGAATGACCCCTTGGATGCCGACATGAACAAGCTGCGTCCCCTCATTCCAAGGCGTCGGTGTCACGGTGATCGTAGAACGGAACGGTTCCGCCCCATCAGGCGCTGGGTAGGAATAGGGGAAATAGTTCACCATCTCTTCAACCCGCGCCGCATCCTTGGGCGGCAGATAGCCATTCATCAAAGACGACCGAACAATGGCGTAAGAGGCGGTATCTACATCAATCGAAAAAGTCGAAACCGGTTCGTCCGTCGTGATCTTCAGCGAGTTGCTGTCCGCGTTCGCGAAAGTTTCGGTATTCTGTTCCGGCGCGGGAACAGTCTCATGTTGAATGTCAAATTTCCCGATCGCCGATGCCGGCGCGCGCTGTAAAAGGTCCGCAGCCCCCAGCTGCGCAACGGCCCCCTGCCTCTTGGCGGAAGGTTCGATTGTTTCTTCAATCACAACAGGCGCCTCAACAACTGGTTCTTCGAGATTGGCCTCGGGCATATCCGCCACCAATAGGTCAGACTCCTGCCGTGCGTCGGCGCGGTCCTCGGACCAGGGCAGTGGCGCAACAACTTCGTCGCGCGTCTGCGGCAAGATCACAATCAGAGCCACAGCAGCAACTGCGGTGGTAGCGGTCAGGGCACCGCGATAAGAGAGGGCATTCAACATGGCTTTCGCTCCTTCTGTCAGGCGGGCTATGAGGCCGCGCTTGACAGTGGGACGTCGCGCAGAGGTCGATCCTTGGATATTATCGAATTTTTTTTGCGCCTGGCTCAGATTTTCAATCCGTCGCGATGCATCCGGGGTCGGCGTGGCGGCGTCCATCAGCATCTTCAGCTTGTCCAGTTCATCGGTCATTGTGCCAGTTCCTCTTGCCGCAAGGCGCGCAGCCGTTTGCGGATATCTGACATCCTCCAGGACACTGTCCCTTCGGAAACACCCAGCACCTCTGCAGCTTCTGCATGAGTCATCTCATCCTCGAGGGTCAGGGCCAGAGTGTCTTGCAAGTCCTGTGGCAGGGACCGCATGGCCCGTTGCAACCAATCGACAGCCTCGGCCGTTTCCTGCACCTCGGCCCGGCGCATCTGCTCTACATCCCCCCAGCCGTGGGCCGCCTTTGTGTGACGGGTCGCGCGACGGCGTGCATCCTCGGCTGCATTGACAACAACACGGTACAACCATGTCGTAAACCGGGCTTTGGCACGAAAACCTACGATCTTTGACGGCAAGGTGGCGCATATATCCTGCGTCAGATCTTCGGCCTGATCCGCGCGTCCTGTCAGTCGAAAAGCCAACCGAAAGACCCTGTCGTAGTGGCGTGCCAATAGCGTGGCAAACGCATCAGCGTCCCCTGCAGCAGCGGCCTTTGCCAGATTCTCATCCGATGTTTTCATGCGCATCACAATGGGTAAGACGAACCAAAAACATCAATCCTTGGCAATGCACACAAAAAAATCAGAAATGATCCGCCGATGCGCGATTCCAGTCCTCTGCATATTCATCCGGAAGCGGAGCCTTCAGCAAAGCGCCTTCTTCAAGATGCAAATAGAGTTCAGCATAAGAGCGATCTCTTTCATCTGCAGTACGCCGAAGGATGTCCGAAGGGTGAAGTTCGGAGACCTTTTCCTTGCCCATGGCGCCCAGCAACTCGCGAAAGCTCTCTAATGTCGCGTCGTGATAGCGATGTACCCGTTGTCTTTTTTGCGGAACATTCACAGCGCGGCCTCGTACCGGATCCTGTGTGGCCACGCCGGACGGGCATCGGTTTGTGTTGCAGTGAAGCGCCTGAATGCATCCCACTGCAAACATCATTGCCCTTGCCGCATTACACATATCGGCCCCAAGCGCGCATTTCTCGATGATGTCATAGCCTGTGGCGACTTTGCCCGAGCAAATTATGCGGATCTTATCGCGCAAACCCACACCGCGCAGACAGTTATTCACGAAAATCAACGCCTCGTTCAAAGGCATGCCCAACCGGTTGGTGAATTCTACAGGGGCCGCGCCCGTGCCGCCTTCGGCACCATCAATGGTGATAAAATCAGGCAGGATGCCTGTTTCCAGCATGGCTTTGCATATCGCTAAGAACTCGGACGGACGACCAATGCACAACTTAAACCCAATAGGTTTGCCACCCGACATCTCGCGCAGATTTTGAACGAAATTCATCAAGCCGGTAGGTCCGTCAAATGCGGAATGAATTGGCGGAGAGATCACGTCCTGATGCAGGGGAACACCGCGTATCTGCGCAATCTCTTCATCCACCTTGGCCGCAGGCAACACCCCCCCGTGCGAGGGCTTGGCCCCTTGCGACAGCTTGATTTCAATCGCCTTGACGACCTCGTTCCTGGCTCTTTCGGTGAATTTGTCTTTGTCGAACCCGCCATCCGGTGCGCGGCATCCGAAATACCCAGTGCCAATCTGCCAGATGATATCCCCACCTTCGGCCAGATGGTGCGGCGACAGACCACCCTCACCCGTATTATGCGCAAAACCTCCATCCTTTGCCCCACCATTCAACGCTCGGATTGCATTGGCGCTGAGGGCACCAAAGCTCATCGCTGAAACGTTCAGGCGCGAGGCACTATAGGGTTGGGAACATTGCGGCCCGCCCAACATCACCCGTTCTTCGCTTTCCGGCACATGTTTGGGCGCAAGCGAGTGATTGGCCCTGTGATATCCAACGGTTTGGATGTCGTATTGGGTTCCAAATGCCTGGGTATCAACCTGCCCTTTGGCACGGGAATAAACCAGACTGCGAATGATGCGATTATAGGGACGGCCGTTTTCGTTGGTTTCAACAAAATATTGCCGTATCTCTGGGCTGACGAATTCCAGCATATACCGGAAATGTCCCAGAACCGGGTAGTTATTAAGTACGTTATGCCTGGTGGTCAGTAAATCATAGAGACCGGTCACCGCATATGGGATCAGGACAATAAGGAACCAATGAGCCGGTGGCCAGAAAAACCCAGCCACGATTGTCAGTGGCAGGCACACGAAGCTCAACACGTAATAGAGTCTGCGTATAATCATTCGTGCTCTCCCACTGTGGCTGTTAGCTGAGTCACCGTGGTACAAATTCGCGATTGCACGCAAGCCTTTACGCCCGAAATCACGTAAATGGTGAAACTTGTGATCCGCCATGCGCAGTTGATCCCGGCCGCGCCAATCGGTATCCCGGATGGCAGGGCAACGCGGGCAGGATCATTGGCTGTGAAAAAATCGCAAACAGCATGGGCCACGGCTCTCATGTTCTGCGCCGTTTTCACGGGTGGCGCGGCTGGGTCACTGGTCAGAGAAGCGTTGTCGCTCGGGATCTCGGGCCTGCCGATCTTGACCGAGACCTTTGGCATCAATATAGCCGCATGCTTTGTGCTTGGCTGGTTATACGCCATCCGGCACCGGGTGCATGCGCACGTCCTGCATTTGGGCGCGGTTGGGTTTTGTGGCGGGTTATCTACGTTTTCCTCATTTGTTGCGGAATTGGAACGTCTGGCCGAGGTCAGTTTCGGTTTTGCCCTCGCTGCGGCGGGTTTGGAAATTGTGGCGGGTCTGGCTGCAGCAATTTTGGGTGAAACTGTCGGGCGTCGCTTTTCAACACCGAGGTCGTCAGAATGAGCGATCTCTACCTGCACGCAATGTTTGGTTTGGGCGGCGGTTTGGGCGCGGTTCTGCGGCACTGGATCGCCATTCGAATTCGCCATGACCTGCCCGTGGCAACGCTGATCGTGAACGTCTTTGGCAGTCTGTTGCTTGGGCTTTGGGTCGGGTATCTGGGCGGACCGACGGGCGTCAGCCTGGAGGAACAGCGCCTGGTGTTCGGCTTTTGTGGCGGCTTTACCACTTTCTCCAGCTTTGCATACCAGTCCCTGGAACTGCGGCGCGAACGCACAATCGCTACGGCGGCGGGCAATATCGCGCTGAGCCTTTTGCTGTGTTGGGGCGCGCTGTGGCTTGGGCTGATGGTGATGCGCTGATCCGGTGCAGCCGGACCTACATCGGATAGGTATGCATCCGCACCGCCAGATTCCCCATTATCCAGACCGTCCCAACAATAATGATCAAAAGAACCATCGTGGAAAACAGGACTAGGTCCAGGTCCTCACGGCTGCTGCGTCGACGGTCGATATGCAGGAAATACACCAGTTGAACAATCAGCTGCGCCAGCCCCAACAAACCGATCGACAAATAAACACCCTTGGTCTCGATCCCGAACGTATAGGCAAGGGTAAAGACCGCCAGTGTCAGCAGCAGCGATCCGCCATAGCCAATCACATATCGGCGGCGTTCACGTCGGTGCATTTCGCTGCGCCTATCCATAGGTCAGCCCTCCGAAATAGACGATCGTGATTATGCCGATCCAGATGAGGTCGAGAAAATGCCAGAACAAGGCCAGACGAACCACCCGTGACATCAGAACGTCGGTTAGACCAAACACACGCAGCTGAATACCCAGAACGATCAACCACAGACACCCCGCAGCGACATGCAGCCCGTGCAGCGGCACAAGCCCGTAAAACGCTGACAGAAACCCGCTGCGCTGTGGAATGCCACCCTTTTCCGCCATAGCCAGAAAGTCACGTATCTCAAGTACCAGAAAGCTGAGACCCAGAACCAGAGTTACCGCGAACCAAAGCACGATACGGGGCCGTGGCAGGTTGTATTTCAACGCCAGCATCGCAAGGCCCACTGTAAGGCTGCTGGTCAACAGGATCAGGGTCTGGGCAAAAATGCTGGTCAGGTCGAACAGCTCATGCGGACCGGGCCCACCCGCCTGCGCGTCGATCATGGTGATATAGATCGCGAACATCAGGCCGAAATAGACCAGATCGCTCATCAGAAAGACCCAGAACCCAAAGGTGACCACTTCGCTGGCCTTGTCGGCACCCGGATGCCGTCGGCCCAAGTTTAGGCCCGGATAGCTGTGTGTCGGCGCGCGTTTCATGTAGTGGCCTCCAGATCGGGACGGGCCAGGCCGCGGTTCTCGGGCGCGTATTCATGATCGCGATTGACCGGAGCCGATGCGCGCACGAGATCAAGCCAGGCTTCATGCTCTTTGCGGACCTGCTCGGCCGGAATAACCTCTTCGGTGTCGGTTCTGAAAGTCCAGGCGATGAAGGCCGCCAACATCGCGGCTGTCGTCGCAATAGCCAGCCACCAGATCCACCAGACCAGCGCAAACATCCAGATACCGCTGAGCACGCACAGACCGAACCCGATCGCCGTATTGCGTGGCATGAGGATATCTTCATAGGCATCAAGGGACGGATAGGCGTTGCCGCGCTCTTTTGCGGCGGCAAAATCATCCCGGTCGGTCACATGCGGAATGATTGCAAAGTTATACGGAGGCGGCGGTGCCGGAATTGACCATTCCAGCGTGCGCCCATCCCAAGGGTCGCCAACCGGAACGCGGGTTTTTTCCCGGTCTCGAATGCTGACCCAAAGCTGGACAATGATCGACAGAAGCGCTGCGAGAATGACCATAGACCCAAGCACGGCGACGATCATATAGGGGTGAAAGCTGGGGTCTTCCCAACTGTAAGATCGACGCGGCATCCCCATCAGGCCGACAAAATAAAGCGGCAGGAAGGTCAACATAAATCCAACGGTCCACAACGCGACAGATATCCGTCCCCAGCCTTCATTCAGGCGGAAACCAAAGGCTTTGGGGAACCAATAGTTGTATCCCGCAAGCAGGCCAAATAGGACGCCAGGCAACAGCACATTGTGAAAATGCGCGACCAGGAACAGGGTGTTATGCACCTGATAGTCGATGGTCGGATTGGCCAGGATGACGCCCGACAACCCTCCGATCACGAACAGCATCAGGAAAGACAACCCATAGAGCATCGGGACCGAGAACCGGATACGCCCGCGAAACAGCGTGGCCATCCAATCATAGACTTTCACGCCAGTCGGTATGGCGATCAGCATCGTGGCAATCCCAAACACCGCATTGATCAGCGCGCTTTGGCCCATAGTGAAAAAGTGGTGCAGCCAGACCGTGAAGGACAGCACCGCAATCGACATCGTGGCAATGACCAGAGAATTATACCCGTACAGGCGCTTGGCCGAGAAGGTCGCAAACACCTCGGAATAGATACCATAGGCGGGCAGGACCAACAGATAGACCTCGGGGTGACCGAACAGCCAAAACAGGTTGGCATAGTTCATCATGTTGCCGCCTAGGTCATTGGTGAAAAAGTGGAAATCCAGGTACCGGTCTGCGGCCAGCATCAGCGCCGCAACACCCAGCGGCGGCATGGCAAAGACAATCAGGATCGAGCTGCAGATGATCGTCCAGCAATACATCGGCAAGCGCATGAACTGCATCCCCGGCGCGCGCATCTTGTAGATCGTAACGGCAAAGTTGATCCCGGTCAGCGTCGTGCCGATTCCCGAAACGACGATGGCCCAAATCCAATAATCCGGCCCAACGCCGGGATTGAAGGCTGCACCGGTAAAGGGAGGGTAGGCCGTCCAGCCCCCGGTCGAGAACTCTCCGACCACCAGGGAAACCATCAGCATCATGCCCGAGGACACGGTCAGGCCTAGGCTGATCTGGTTCATCACCGGGAATGCCACGTCGCGGGCGCCGATCATCAGCGGGATCAGGAAATTGGCGGCGCCGAACACAAACGGAACGGCCACGAAGAAGATCATGATCGTGCCATGGGTACTGAAAAGCTCGGCGAAATGCTCGGCTTCCAGAAAGCCTTCGCCCGGCCCTGCGGCTTGCTGGGCGCGCATGACAACGCCTTCCAGAACCCCCCGCGCCAGCATCACGATGGCAAAGACGATATACATGATGCCGATCTTCTTGTGGTCGGCGCTGGTCAGCCAGTCACGCCACAGCGGCCCCCACAGACGAAACCATGTCAGCAGCCCCACAACGGCAATGACGCCCACAATCACGATCCCAGCGGCAGCATTTGCCACGATCTCATTTGCGTTGGGCGACTGGATCAACCCGGTGATCGGAAAAGCATCCCAGTTTAGACGGCCGAAAAAACCAGTCTCGACATCGGTCATTGTGTTTTCTCCTGACCATATTCGGCAGTGCCCGGTTGCTGATCGGCAGGCAAGGGTGTGGCCCCGTGATAGCGGTGCAGGATCGACTGAAACAGATCACCATCGGCTAGCGTGAAATACAGCGCATCAGTCGGCATCTGATCATTGCCCAACATGGCCTGCACCTCGTCCCGGTCCGTTCGCATGGCAAGCGTTCGGTATGTTTCAGCGCTCAACGGAACCCCGTTTGCCCGGACATTCTCGGCCCAGTCATTGAACTCCTGAGACGACATGGCAATGGCTTTGAATTTCTGTTTGGTAAAGCCACGTCCGTTATACTGCGTATTTTCGCCCTGCATTGTTTCGGGCCTATCGGCGACAAGGTGCAATTTGGTCGTCATCCCCGGCATGGCATAGATTTGCCCGGCCAGTGCCGGGATCATAAAGGACTGCATCACCGTATCTGTTGTCAGTGTGACAGCCACCTGTTGGTTGACCGGGAGCCCCATCTCACCGACGCTGGCGATGCCAAGATCGGGGTAGATGAACAGCCACTTCCAGTCGAGACCAACAACCTGCACTTTCAGCGCCGGTTCTTCTCCGAATGAGGTCTCGTAAGGGTCCAGCCGGTGGGTGGCTTTCCACAAATAGAATGAAAGGATGGCCACAATAACAACCGGGATACCCCACATGAGAAACTCCAACCGGGCGGAAAAATCCCATTCCGGTCGATAGTCTGCCTGCCCCTCCTTTCGCCTTCGATACCGTATGGCAATCAAAGGCACCAGGATCAGAACCGGAACAACTGCGACCAGTATCAGAACAGTTGCCCGTAAAAGGTGGCTTTTCTGAAGGGCGGCGACGGGTCCCTGAGGGTCCAAGAAATTGTTGCTGGCTTCGGCAACCGGCACAAAGCCAAGACCTGCGATGGCGGCAGACAGGACAACCAAGGATGCAAAAGACGGTCTGGAATATGTCACGCCTGTTCATCCTCATTTCAAAATTGATTGGGACAACTATCGGCAGAGTCCTGAATTTTCACAAGGATTTTTACGCAGCTCTGCCAGTTTCCCGAGATTTGATCTTGCCACCCTAATCACAGCGGCAGAAACGCCGTTCTGGTAGGTTGACTTAAAGTAGATCGCAGGTGAGATCATAGGACAATGCGTTGGTTAATCCTTACTCTTGGACTTTGCTACCTGTCGACAAGTGCGACAGCACAGGATCGTGCGGCGATCGAGGCTCAGTTTCAGTCATGGCTGAAACACACGGTCTGGGCGCGGGCGAAATCCGAGGGTATTTCAAAGCGCACGATGAACAGGGCCTTCAACGGCGTCACGCTGAACTGGAAACTGCCAGATCTGGTGCCTCCGGGCACGGCAAAAGCAGTTCCCAAACAGCAAAAACAGGCCGAGTTCGGATCACCAGGCCGCTATTTCAACGCTGGTTCGGTTCAGGGGGCCACCTCTGTCGGGCGCAAGATGGCCCGGCGCTATAGCGCGACGCTAAGCCAGGTGGAATCCGATACCGGCGTCCCTGCGCGCATCATTCTTGCGATCTGGGGCCGCGAAAGCGGATATGGGCAGGTGGCTATCCGGCATAATGCATTTCAGGTTCTGGGCACCAAAGGTTTCATGAGCACCCGCTCAGAATATTTCACGTCAGAGCTTATCGCCGCGCTCAAGATTGCCGAGGCTGGCCACATACCGCCGGATCAAATGAAAAGCAGTTGGGCCGGTGCGCTTGGGCAACCGCAGTTCATGCCATCGAACTACCTGACTTATGCGGCCGATGGAAATGGCGACGGGCGCGCGGATATCTGGACCTCGGCCGAGGACACAATTTCATCGATCGGAAACTACCTCGACCAACATGGCTGGGTCTCGGGTCGTGATTGGGGGTTCGAAGTAACTGTCCCGTCTTCGGTTTCCTGCACCCTCGAAGGGCCGGATCAGGGCCGTCCTATTCGCGACTGGGCCGGGCTAGGGATCACCCGTGTATCTGGCAAGCCGTTTCCAAAACAAGAAATGCAGGGGCAAGGGTTTTTGATGATGCCCGCCGGGCGCAATGGCCCGGCCTTCATTGTCACCCCTAATTTTTATGTCCTGAAAGAATACAACAAAAGCGATCTCTACGCCCTGTTCGTCGGCCATGTTGGGGATAGGATAGAATATGGCGTCCAGGATTTCCGCGGCCGGTGGGACAAAGTCGGCGGTCTTTACCGATCGGATATAGCAGCCATGCAGCGCGCATTGGAACAGATGGGCCATGACGTCGGCGGCGCTGACGGCCTGCCGGGCTTTCGAACACGCCGCTCTATCGGGCGCTGGCAAGAGGCCACCAATCAGTCCGCCACATGCTTTCCTCAGACCCATATGGTCCGGGCACTGACCCAATAGCGATTCGCGCCAATTTTTGGAAAGCCGCAAAAGCGGACCTTGCGTCAACGCTCAACCGCGTACTCAAGAGCTTCACAAAAATGTCAAGAAACCATCGCGTATCATTATAATATTTCCGTTCTCCCGTGGAATTTTTTAGATTTCGGCCGCACCTGGCCATTTTGCACGCAAAGGCTTTAACCTTTTTTGAAATAGTGCCACGTTCTGCATCAGTGAAAGGCGACTTTCGCAACTACGTTTCCGACAGCAAACCGAAAGACTGCGACGCGGTGTTCATTGCGATCTGAAAAAGCAAAATTCGAACAAGTCCCGGTCTATCTGAGTCGGACAATCATGGTGGTCAGCGACCATCCTGAACGGATGTGCGTACCTTGCCACCACACAAATGGGAGTAGAAAGATATGAACAAATACATTCGGACATCTCTGGCGGGGCTACTGACCTCGACCATGATCACCGGCGCTGCATTTGCCGCCGGCACCCATCCCGAAACCGGCGAGGCGCTGGCGGATGATCAAACCTTCACCTATCGCGTTCTGGATGAGCACAGTTCGGTTGACCCGCAGGTTGTTGAAGACGTTACCGGCGCGGAAATTGTCCGCGACCTGTTCGAAGGCCTGATGAACCAAGACGAAGACGGCAATTTGGTGCCCGGTGTCGCAACCGGCTATACCACAAACGATACCAAGGACGTTTACACATTTACACTGCGTGATAACGCCAAATGGTCCAATGGTGATCCGGTCACGGCAGGCGATTTCGTCTTTGCATGGAAACGTGCCGTCGATCCCGCTCTGTCCTCGCCTTATGCGTGGTTCATGGAGCTGATGTCGATCGAAAATGCGGCCGAAATCATTGCTGGTGAGAAGCCGGTGGACGAACTGGGCGTAACTGCCATCGACGACCACACACTTGAGGTCAAGCTGAGCGCAGCACTGCCTTATTTCGCGCAAATGACCACCCATTCCACCACCTTCCCTGCCCCGCAGAAGGTGATCGAAGAGTTCGGCGACGCCTGGACTAAGCCGGAAAACATCGTCTCGAACGGCGCCTATGTTCTGACCGAACACCTGCCACAGGAACGCTCGGTCCGTGAGCGCAACGAGATGTATTGGGATAACGACAATACGATTGTCGAAAAAGTCGTGGCCCTTGTCATCAACGACGAAAACGTAGCCCTGACCCGTTACCTCGCAGGCGAGCTGGACCGCACTGAAGTACCTGCTGGTCAGTTCCCGCGCCTACAGAAAGAGCACCCCGAAGAGGCCATCAGCTTCCCGCGCCTGTGCAACTATTACTATACATTCAACCTGTCTGACAGCGGACCGGAAGAATTCAAGAACCCAAATGTACGTCAAGCCCTGTCTCTTGCAGTTGACCGCGACATCATCACCAAGAACGTCAAAGCCGGTGGTGAGCCGCCCGCATATACGTTCGCACCCGAAGCAACCGCTGGGTTCACCGTCCCTGAAGTCGAAATGGCTTCGATGACGCAAGCCGAGCGTGACGAGCTGGCCAAGGAGCTGCTGGCCGAGGCCGGATTTGGCCCCGACAACCCGCTGAGCTTTGACATGGTCTACAACACATCAGAGGCCCATAAGAAAGTCGCAGTGGCACTGAGCCAGATGTGGAAACAGAAACTGGGCGTACAGGTCGAGTTGGCCAATATGGAATGGAAAGTGTTCTTGGAAGAGCGCGGCAACCAGAACTTTGATCTGGCCCGTGGCGCCTGGTGTGGCGACTATAACGAAGCCTCGACCTTCCTGGACCTGTTGCAATCGGATTCCGGCTATAACGACGGCAAGTACAACAACTCCAAAGTTGACGAATTGCTGACCCAGGCCAAGACAGCAGATGACGCAGCACCACTGTATACCGAGGTTGAGCGGATCATTGCACAAGAGACTCCGGTTATCCCGATCTATCACTATGCTGGCGTCTACATGATGGACAGCGATGTAGGCAACTGGCCGGTCAAGAACGTAGAGCAGAACTGGTACTCCAAGAACCTCTACAAGATCGCCGAATAACCTTCCTTAGACCAAGCTTTGCCCCGAAGATCACCCCGGGGCAAAGCCAATAATGGGGGCATGAAATGCTTGCCTATATCATCCGGCGATTGCTGATCGCCGTTCCAACGATCCTGTTGCTGATCGTTGCCTGTTTTTTTCTGATGCACTACGCGCCCGGCGGGCCGTTTACCTCGGAACGGCCATTGCCGCCGCAGGTACTGGCCAATATTGAGGCGCGCTATGGTCTGGACCAGCCGCTGTGGAAACAGCTTTGGGACTATCTGTACAACATTGTCGTGCATTTCGATTTCGGCCCGTCCTTCAAGTTCAAGGACCGGGACGTCAATGATATCATTTCGCAAGGCTTCCCGATCTCGCTGACTTATGGGTCATTGTCATTCCTGCTGGCAAGTGTCGTAGGTATTGGCCTTGGGATCGCCGCAGCCATCCGACACAATAGCTGGATCGACTATTTTGCCGTAGGTCTGGGGATCGCTGCGCAGGCTCTGCCGAACTTCATCATGGGGCCGATCCTGATCCTGACTTTCACTTTGTGGTTGGGATGGTTGCCGGGTGGTGGCTGGAACGGCGGTCAGTGGCAATACCTGATCATGCCTGTCATCGCTTTGGCCACATCCTATATGGGGTCGATCGCGCGGATTACCCGTTCGTCGATGCTGGAAGTTCTGAACTCGAACTTCATCCGCACGGCCCGGGCCAAGGGTTTGCCTACCAGGACCGTAATCTGGCGCCATGCGTTGAAGCCCACGCTGCTGCCGGTGGTGTCCTATCTGGGGCCGGTCTTTGTCTATGTTCTGACCGGATCAGTTTTCGTCGACATCTATTTCTCGACCGGCGGTCTCGGGCAGGCCTATGTCGGCTCGGCCCTGTCGCGCGATTATGCAGTGCTGCTGGGGGTCACCATCCTCTACGGCACGCTGACTGTCATCGTGAACCTGCTGACCGATCTGGCTTATGCCTGGTTCGATCCGAAAATCCGGTACTGAGGGGCACAAAATGCTAGGAAAATCACAAAAAGCCGCCCATCTGGCCGAGGATATCACCGATTTCACGGCCGTTCAGGGGCGTTCCCTCTGGCAGGATGCGCGGATGCGGTTTGTCCGCAACAAAGCCGCAATGGCGAGTGTATTCATCTTGCTGATGATCGTTCTGTTCACAATCTTCGGCCCATATTTCGCCGTTTGGAGCAATGAGGAAATCGACTGGAACGTGATGGGTGACATCCGTGGCATGGGAATGCCGTCGATCGAGACCGGGCACTTCTTTGGCGTCGACGATCTGGGGCGCGACCTTTACAGCCGGGTCATTCAGGCCACAACAACATCGTTGTTGGTGGGGCTAGTCGGGGCGGCCACCGCGTTGATTGTTGGCACCTGCTATGGCATCGCCGCCGGGTATATTGGCGGGCGCCTTGACGGCGCGATGATGCGGTTCGTCGATATCCTTCTGGCCATTCCGACAACTCTGATCATCATTCTGTTGCTTGTAGTGGCCGGTCGGTCGTTCTTTACCCTGTTCATCGCATTGGGCGCGGTTGGTTGGCTAACCATGTCACGGATCGTCAGAGGGCAGACTCTGGCCCTGAAAAACCGCGAATTCATCGAGGCCGCGCGTGCCGCCGGTGTTAGCGAATTCACCATCATGTATCGCCATATCCTGCCCAACCTGCTGGGCGTGGTAATCGTCTATGCTTCGCTTCTGGTGCCCGAGATGATCCTGACCGAAAGCTTTATCTCGTTCCTCGGACTTGGCATCTCGGAGCCCTATACCTCGCTAGGCCGTCTGATCGCTGAAGGGGCAGGCACAATGGGGTACGGAACCCTCTGGCAGCTGATGTTCCCTCTGACATTCTATGTCGCCATTATCATCACGATGTTCTTCATCGGCGATGGGCTGCGTGACGCTCTGGACCCAAAGGATCGCTGATATGAGCCTGTTCTCTGTTAAGGACCTAAGCGTCCAGTTCGACACCCCCGATGGTGTGGTCGAGGCCGTCAAAGGCATCAGCTTTGACATTAATCCGGGCGAATGCCTTGGTATTGTGGGCGAAAGCGGGTCCGGTAAAAGCCAGACTTTCATGGCCGCGATGGGGCTGTTGCCTTCAGCGGGTCGTGCAATCGGTTCGGCCACACTGAATGGCAAGGAAATCCTGAATCTGCCGATCAACAAGCTGAACCAGATCCGGGGCGATGACGTCGGCATGATCTTTCAGGATCCGCTGACCGCCCTGACCCCGCATCTGCGGGTCGGGCAGCAAATGCGTGAGGTTCTGCAGGTTCACGAAGGGTTGCAGGGTTCGGCCGCTCGGGCGCGCTGTCTGGAGTGGTTGGATCGGGTCCGCATCCCCGAGGCAAACCGTCGTCTGGATCAATACCCGCACGAATTGTCGGGGGGCATGCGCCAACGTGTCATGATCGCCATGTCGATGTTGTGCAGCCCAAAGCTGCTGATCGCCGATGAACCGACCACGGCGCTGGATGTGACGGTCCAGGCCGACATTCTGGACTTGATGGTGCACCTGCAAAAAGACGAAGGCACTGCCATTGCACTGATCACGCATGACATGGGCGTGGTGGCACGGATGTGTGACCGCATTCAGGTCATGCGTCTGGGTCAGTTTGTTGAGGCCGGGGAAACACGCGAGATCTTCCGAGCGCCGCAGCATGAATACACCCGCACCCTGCTTGAAGCGATGCCGCGCATTGATGCCGGTGACGCGCCAAAAGCGCTGGCAGAAACCGATGAACCTCTGCTGCGGGTCGATGACGTCAAAGTGCATTTCCCGATCCATGTCTCGGGCGGGCTGTTCGGGCGCAAGGTGCCGCTGAAGGCCGTGGACGGTGTCAGCTTTGACATCCGTAAGGGCGAGACGCTGGGCGTTGTGGGTGAATCCGGCTGTGGCAAATCCACACTGGCGCGGGCGGTTCTGCAGCTGATCGAACCCAGCGGTGGCAATGTCAGCTGGCTGGGCCATCCGATAGTCGGGCTAAAGCGGGCCGAGCTGAACAAGTACCGCAAGGACCTGCAGATTGTGTTCCAGGATCCGCTGGCCAGCCTCGATCCGCGAATGACCATCTCGGCCTCTATCGCCGAACCGCTGAAAACCTATCGCCCGGATCTGACAGAGCGTGAGCGCAAGAAAATGGTCGGCGAAATGATGGAGCGGGTTGGCCTGCAGGCCAACATGATCAACCGCTATCCGCACGAGCTGTCCGGTGGGCAGAACCAGCGGGTCGGGATCGCGCGGGCGATGATCAACAAGCCCAAGCTGATCATTTGTGACGAGGCGGTCTCGGCTCTGGACGTGTCGATCCAGGCCCAGATCGTAGAGCTTTTGAAAGAGCTGCAGCAGGAATTCGGGCTGTCGATGATTTTCATCAGCCACGACCTGTCCGTGGTACGGACAGTGTCAAACCGGATCATGGTACTGTATCTGGGGCGCATCGTCGAATTGGGAGATGGAGAGGTGATCTGTTCGCAGCCTCTACACCCCTATACCAAATCGCTGATCTCGGCGGTCCCGATCCCCGATCCGGATGTGGAACGGCAACGCCAGCGCCTCAAATTGCCGGGCGAGCTGCCTTCGCCGATGGACCCGAAAGCGGCGCTCAGGTTCTTGCCCAGCCGGCTATCGGCCGGTCAGAACGATTATGTTCCACAGCTCAACGAGGTCGCACCAAACCATTTCGTGGCCGAGCATGACCCGCTTGAGACAATACTGGCGAACACATAAATCCCCTGTCCCCGAGGCCGCATGAACAGCCTCGGGGACAGGTTCGGCTTTGCACGACTTCATGACGATTCTTGGCGTATTCTTGCCAATGAATGGACGAAGGGCCGGATTGTACAACAAAACACCGGTAAATGACGGGTTTCAAAGGCATCAAACGGCGGTTCGTTTTGACTTCCCCTACCCCCGGTGGCACCTTCCTGTCAGATTTTAGACTGCGGCCGCGATGTCATTGATTGTTCTGACTGCGCAGCCTAATAGGAAACCCCGGCCTGCCCTACGCGGTCGGGCAAGAATTGAATTTGAGAGGTAACATGGTACGCAAGGTCACCAAGGCGATTTTCCCCGTTGCGGGATTGGGCACGCGTTTTCTCCCAGCGACAAAATCCGTCCCCAAAGAGATCATGACACTGGTTGACCGTCCTTTGGTTCAATACGCAATCGACGAAGCCCGTGCCGCAGGTATTACCGAATTCATCTTTGTAACTTCGCGTGGCAAATCTGCGCTGGAAGATTACTTTGATCACAACCTCGTTCTGGAACAAGAGCTCAAGGCCAAGGGCAAGGATGACCTGCTTGAGGCGCTGAATGCAACGAATATGGAAAGCGGCGCCATCGCCTATATCCGTCAGCACAAGGCGCTTGGGCTGGGCCATGCGGTCTGGTGCGCCCGCCGGCTGATCGGCGACGAGCCATTTGCCGTCATGCTGCCTGATGACGTCATTGCTGCTGATAAACCCTGTCTGCAGCAGATGGTCGAAGCCTATGCGGAAACCGGTGGCAACATGGTCGCAACGATGGAAGTGCCAAACGAAAAAACCAGTTCCTATGGCGTTCTGGATGTAGGCGAAAACGTCGGCTCAGTGGTTCGCGCCAGAGGAATGGTTGAAAAGCCCAAGCCGGAAGAAGCCCCCTCGAACCTGGCCGTTATCGGTCGGTATATTCTGGGGCCGTCAGTGCTGTACAATCTCAACCAAAAGAAAACGGGCAGTGGCGGTGAGATTCAGCTGACCGATGCAATCGCAGAAGACATCTGTAACGGTGTGCCCGTGTTTGGCTATAAATTCGACGGCCAGCGATTTGATTGCGGCTCGAAAGCCGGGTTCCTCCAGGCAACTGTTGCCTTTGCGCTGGCCCGTAGCGATCTGCGTGATGACCTGAGCCAATATCTGAACGAGATAGTCGCCGCCGGGAAGGCCGCTCAATAGCGCCCGCAACCTTCAGCATGTCGTTTCTAAAGTGACAAAGTCCAAGAACCTTCGAGGCAAGCCGCAATGACCACCATCCATCCCATCATACTCTGCGGAGGGTCCGGCACCCGACTGTGGCCCCTGTCGCGCAAAAGTTACCCCAAGCAGTTCGTCCCTCTGATCGGTGATTCAAGCCTGCTTCAGGATTGTGCTGAACGAATGCAGGGACCCAAGGACGCGCCTTATGCCAAGCCGCTGATCCTTACCAATGATGCATTCCGTTTTGTGGTTCCGGAACAACTGGGCGCGATTGGCATAGATCCTGGCCCCATTCTGATCGAACCCGAAGGGCGCAACACAGCACCGGCGGTTCTGGCCGCCGCGTTGTATCTGGCCGCCAGCAACCCGGATGCGATCATGCTTGTCGCCCCATCGGACCATGTCATCCCGGACAAAGCTGCGTTTCATCAGGCAGTTACCGAAGGCGCGCGCGCGATTTCGGATCGTGGGGATCTCGTCACTTTCGGGATCACTCCGGACCGGCCGGAAACCGGCTATGGATATCTCAAGCTCAGCCATGCCCCAGATACGGGCAACACCGCCATTGCGCTGGACCGTTTTGTCGAAAAGCCTGATCTGCCGAATGCCCAAGCCATGATCGCCGATGGCAGCTATCTTTGGAATTCGGGGATATTTCTGTTCGCGGTCAAAGACATAATCGCTGCATTCAAAGAACATGCGTCCGCACTGCTGGACCCGGTCGGCAAGGCCGTCCGTGAGGCAAAGACCGACCTCGGGTTTCTGCGCCTCGACCCCCAAGCCTGGGGCGCTGTCGAGGATATCTCGATCGACTATGCGGTCATGGAGAAAGCCCGCAATCTGAGCGTCGTGCCCTATGCGTCGGGCTGGTCGGATGTCGGCAGCTGGTCGGCAGTTCAAGAGCTGAGCAATCCAGACGCCGATGGGGTTGCCACCACGGGCCAGGTTACCACCATTGACTGCCGGAACGTATTGGTGCGTTCAGAAACCCCCACGCAAGAAGTTGTTGCGATGGGTCTGGAAAACATGATTGCGGTCGCCATGCCCGATGCGGTTTTGGTGGCCAGCATGGACAAGGCTCAGGACGTCAAACAGGCGGTTGCGGCCCTGAAGGCCAAAGGCGCCAAACAAGCGGAATCGCTGCCGGTCGATCATCGCCCTTGGGGCTGGTTCGAAAGCCTGGTCATCGGGGATCGGTTCCAGGTCAAACGCATACACGTTCACCCCGGCGCCTCACTAAGCCTGCAATCCCATCACCACCGGTCTGAACACTGGATCGTTGTACAGGGCACGGCAAAAGTTACGATCGACGAAGATGTGCGCCTGATCTCTGAAAACCAGTCTGTCTACATCCCGCTCGGTGCCGTTCATCGGATGGAGAATCCGGGCAAGGTGCCGATGGTTCTGATCGAGGTCCAGACCGGGTCTTATCTGGGTGAGGACGACATCATCCGGTACGAGGATGTGTACGCCCGCAGCTAACCCTTCACGGTGATTGGTAAACTTAAGGGCAGCTTCGGCTGCCCTTTTTCGTTGAATCCTGACCTTTGGCTACGCCCCATGGAATCCTCCAAACGTTAGCAAATGATTATTCGAACGTTCGGTCAGATCAGACCGGATTCATCCTGGGCACGGCAATGTGGCGCGCAATGCAATAGTCGGACCGACAGCTACAGGAGGACGCCGCCCGTGTCACAAAACTCACCCAGATTGGATTTACCTTTCCTGCAACCTTCGCAGGCCCAGAAACACGTCACCCATAACGAGGCGCTGCGTGCTCTGGACCTGATTGTCCAGCTGAGCGTAGCGTCGACAAACGCCTCGGTCCCGCCTGCGGTGCCGGAACAGGGCGAGATTCACGCGCTTGGCGCCAACCCTACCGGGGATTGGGCCGCGCAGCCGGGCGCCCTTGCGGCCTGGTTGGATGACGCTTGGCATTTTGTGACCCCGGGAATCGGCTGGCGGGCCTGGGATGAACAGGCCAACCGGTTGAAGATCTGGGATGGCGCAGACTGGTCCGAGCCTCAGGTCGCAACCCAGAACCTGGACGGTGTCGGTATCGCAACAGGGTATGACAGCACCAATCGGCTTTCGATCCGGTCGCCTGCGACGTTGCTCAGCCATGACGGGGCGGGTCACCAGTTGAAGATCAACAAGGCAGCGGCCGGGGATACCGCCTCGCTTTTGTTCCAGTCAAACTGGGTTGGCCATGCGGAAATGGGATTGTCTGGCAATACCGGTTTTTCCATCAAAGTCTCGGCTGATGGCGGATCCTGGACCGAGGCGCTGAGCTTTGACCCCGCCACCGGAATAGCCTCAGGCTCTGCCATTCAAAACGATGCCGAAGACATCACCGCAGGTCGTCTGATGCGGGCCGACTATGGCTACTGCCCCGGAAACCTGCTGGGCTCTGTGTCAGAAACCGCCGGGGTGCCAACCGGCGCGGTCGTCGAACGCGGATCAACCGCCAATGGCGAATATGTTCGGTTTGCGGATGGTACACAAATCTGCACGGGCGTTCTGACGGCCACCGATTGCGTGAACGCCGAAGGATCGCTGTATTCCAGCGCCGAGACCACCTGGAGCTTTCCCGCAGCCTTTGCGTCCGGAACCTCACCCTCGGTCGGTGGCAGTGGCGGCGCGACAAGCCGGTTTATAGGTTTGGGCGCGGCCACTGAAACACAAGTGCCCTTTAAGGTTCTATCGGCATCCTCGGACACAAGCAGCCTGTCCCCAACGGTAATCGCAACCGGTCGCTGGTTCTGAGCTTTAGACCGTCCGGAGCTATGCCCAGGCGGTCATTTGGCGCGCAAATCGGTGTCTGCCTGCTCCAGAAACCACGCATAGGTCTCGCGGATACCATCTTCGAGTCCGACGCGTGCGCGCCACCCCATATCGGCCAGGCGGGACACATCCATCAACTTGCGCAGTGTCCCGTCAGGCTTGCTGACATCCTGAGTGATCTTACCCATGAATCCGGTTGTCCTAGCCACCAGGGCCGCCAGCTCAGCGATTGAGATATCTTCGCCGCATCCCACATTGATATGGCTCAGCATCGGCTGGGTATTCGCATCATAGATATCGCGCGGCAGATCGAGCACGAACAGCGATGCCTCGGCCATATCATCAACATGCAAAAACTCGCGCCTTGGCTTTCCTGTGCCCCAAATCACCACTTCTTCCAGCCCGTCGCGCTGTGCCTCGTGGAATCTGCGGATCAAGGCCGGTAGGACATGGCTGTTTTCAGGGTGAAAATTGTCTCCGGGGCCATAGAGGTTGGTCGGCATAACCGACCGGTAATCGACGCCATGTTGGCGATTATAGCTTTCACACAGCTTGATCCCGGCGATCTTTGCAACGGCATAGGGTTCGTTGGTGGGCTCCAGCACCCCGGTCAGCAAAGCGTCTTCACGCATGGGCTGAGGCACAGCCCGTGGGTAAATGCACGAGCTGCCCAGCTGCAGCAAATGCTGAACCCCCGCTGCAAAAGCCTGATGAATCACGTTGCATTCAATCATCAGGTTTTCGTAAATGAAATCTGCGGGGTACGTGTTATTTGCGTGAATCCCACCGACCTTGGCCGCGGCTAGGATCACCATATCCGGACGCTCAGTCTGCATAAAATCACGCACGGCGGATTGGTCGGTCAGATCCAGTTCGGAATGCCTGCGCGTGATCAACTCCAGCGCTTCGCCTTCGTCCTTGCGGTTTTGCAAACGGCGCAGGATTGCACCGCCAACCATACCACGATGCCCGGCAACATAGATCTTACGCATGAGGGCCTCCTCAGCCGTTTTCCAGGCTCATTGGCAGCTCAAACCCGTGCTCTTTCAAAAGCGCGTGACGTTTGGCCGTCTTCAGGTCTTCGGTCACCATCTCAGCGCACATTTCCTGCACGGTCAGTTCTGGTACCCAACCCAGTTTGTTCTTGGCGTTTGAGGGATCGCCCAGAAGGGTCTCGACCTCGGCCGGGCGAAAATATTGCGGGTCTATCCGCATCACGACGTCACCGGGTTTCAATCCCGGGGCTTTGTCCCCCTCGATCGAGACGACAGTCGCGGTTTCGTCAACGCCTGACCCGGTGAATTCCAGTGAAACGCCAAGCTCGGCTGCCGACCATTCAATGAACTGACGTACCGAATACTGAACCCCGGTCGCAATCACGAAATCCTCAGGATTGTCCTGCTGCAGCATCAGCCATTGCATCCGCACATAGTCCTTCGCGTGGCCCCAATCCCGCAGACTGTCGATATTGCCCATGTACAGGCAGCTTTCCAGCCCTTGCGCAATATTTGCCAAACCGCGTGTGATCTTGCGGGTAACAAAAGTTTCGCCCCGGCGCGGGCTTTCGTGGTTAAACAGGATCCCGTTACAGGCATACATGCCATAGGCCTCACGGTAATTGACCGTGATCCAGTAAGAATAAAGTTTGGCAACCGCATAAGGTGACCGTGGGTGGAACGGGGTGGTTTCGCGTTGCGGGGTCTCTTGCACCAGACCGTAGAGTTCCGAGGTCGAGGCCTGATAGAAGCGTGTCTTTTTCTCGAGCCCGAGAAAACGTATCGCTTCCAGCAAACGCAAAGTACCAATGGCATCCACATCCGCAGTGTATTCCGGGGATTCAAAACTGACGGCCACATGGGACTGTGCGCCTAGGTTATAGACCTCGTCCGGCTGCACTTCGCGAATGATTCGCGTCAGGTTAGACGTATCGCTCAGATCTCCATAGTGCAGGTGCAGTTTGGGATTGGGAACGTGTGGGTCTTGATAGATGTGATCGATGCGTTGCGTGTTGAATGAGGACGCCCTACGCTTAATGCCGTGAACTTCATAACCTTTTTCCAACAAAAACTCGGCCAGATACGATCCGTCTTGTCCGGTAATCCCGGTGATTAATGCCGTTTTTGTCATAGTTCCGCCCTACGAAAACAAATGTGTATGATTGCCGACCCAAAAACAGCAAGAATCCCCGGAATGCAACCCAAGCACGCTGACAGGCATTGAAACCGGCGGAACTTTCTTCGAATGTGTGCGCGCCAAAGGCGGTATTTGTTAAGAAGGGTATTTTAGTATGCGTATTGCGATGATCGGAACCGGCTATGTAGGTTTGGTGTCCGGGGTATGTTTTTCCGATTTCGGCCATGATGTCATTTGCGTCGACAAGGCCGAACAGAAAATTGAGATGCTGCAGGCTGGCGAAGTCCCGATATATGAGCCCGGGCTTGACGTCCTGATGGCCAAAAACGTAGCCGCTGGTCGGCTCAGCTTTTCCACGGACCTGGCCGCAGCAGTGGATGGAGCGGATGCTGTTTTTATTGCCGTGGGCACGCCCACACGTCGCGGGGACGGTCACGCCGATCTGACTTATGTGATGGCCGCCGCAGAAGAAATTGCGCATGCGATTACGGGCTACACTGTGGTGGTAACCAAATCGACCGTTCCAGTTGGCACCAATCGCAAGGTGCATCAGGTCATTTCTGCCGCCAACCCGAAGGCCGAATTCGACGTCGCCTCGAACCCTGAATTCCTGCGCGAAGGGGCCGCCATTGATGATTTCATGCGCCCGGATCGTGTGGTTGTCGGCGTTGAATCAGACCGCGCCGCCGATGTAATGGCGGAAATATACCGCCCGCTTTACCTGCGGGACTTCCCGATCCTGACCACCGATCTGGAAAGCGCAGAGATGATCAAATACGCCGCTAACGCGTTTCTTGCGACCAAGATCACCTTTATAAATGAGATCGCAGGCCTGTGCGAACGTGTTGGCGGCGACGTGAAAGAGGTCGCCCGAGGCATCGGTCTGGATGGGCGCATTGGCAATAAATTCCTACATGCAGGTCCGGGATATGGCGGATCGTGCTTTCCAAAAGACACCGCCGCTCTGGCCCGGATCGGTCAGGAACATGCCCACCCGATGCAGATCACCGAAACCGTCATCCGGGTGAATGACGAGGTCAAGAAACGGATGATCCAGAAAATCCGAGATGTCTGCGACGACAGTTTCAATGGAAAAACGATCGCTGTTCTGGGCGTGACCTTCAAACCCAATACCGACGATATGCGTGATGCGCCCTCGTTAACTATCGTGCCTGCACTGATCGGTGGTGGGGCAACGGTGCGGGTTGTCGACCCTCAGGGGCGTTCCGAAGGTGAGGCCCTGCTGCCCGGCGTCGAATGGTGCGAAGACCCCTATGCTGCTGCTGCAGATGCGGATGTCGTTGTGCTGTTGACCGAATGGAACGAGTTCCGTGCGCTCAATCTGAGCGAACTAGCTGACACGATGAAATCCCCCCGAATGGTCGATCTGCGCAATATCTATTCCGAACCCGCCGTCAAGAAATCCGGCTTCGATAGTTACGTCGGTATTGGGCGCTGATCTTCGGATCAAGTTTGGATGGCCGATTCAAAACAACCGGCCATCCGTCATTCATTTTGTCAAAACGCCGCCAGATCCCTGAGGAACAGCGCGATACCCGGGAAGTAGATCAGCATAGCCGTCATCAGCGCCAGGATCGCGAAGAACGGCAAAGTGCCCCGGATCACCTCAAGATAAGGTCTGTTGAAAATCGCGATTGCGGTGAAGATATCGCAGCCAAACGGCGGTGTTGCTGATCCGATGGCCATCTGCAGCGTCACCATAACCCCGACAAGAACCGGATCAATCCCCGAGGCATCCACGATCGGAACGAAGATTGGCGTAAGGATGACAAGCACGACCAGCGAGTCGACGAACATACATCCCACGAAGAAGCACAGCGCGATGATGAACAGGATGTATTCCTGCGACGCGCCTTCCAGGTTCAGCGGCTCTAACAGGCCCTGTGGAATCTGTTCGAAGGAAATATACCAGGAAAACGCCTGACCGATCCCGACAAGGATGAACACAACCGCCGTAATCAATCCTGTGCTGAGAGCGGAATCCAAAACGTCGTTGAGTTTCAGTTCCCTATAAATCACGCATTCGACGATCAGCGCATAAAGCACCGAAAACGAGGCTGCTTCGGTCGGGGTCACTGCGCCGGTGTAGATACCGCCGACGATCAGGACCGGGAAACCAAGCGGCAGTATGGCCTTGCGAAACGCTGCGCGCCGCTCGGCACCGGATTTCTTTGGCACCCGCGCGATCAGATCGCCCTGCAGGACGCTGTAGAAATAGCAATAGACCGAAAACATCAGCGCCAGAACAACGCCCGGACCAATTCCTGCAATGAACAGCTCGCCCACGCTGGTATTGGCCAGCGTGCCGTACAGGATCATCCCGATGCTTGGAGGGATAAGGAAGGCGATGTCGCTGGCATTGATGATCAACGCCATGACAAAACTGTCCTTGTAACCGGCCTTCAGCAGCTTTGGCCGCATGATCTGACCAATCGAAACCACGGTCGCCTGAGTCGAACCCGAAACCGAGCCGAACAATGTGCAACTGATGCAGGCCGTGATCGGCAATCCGGCCCGGCGGTGACCGACAAAGGTTTCGATCAGCCCCAGCAGATTGTTGGCCGTATGACCTCTCGCCATGATATCGGCGGCGAATATGAACATCGGCACAGCGATCAGCGCGTTTGGCGAAATGCCAGTGACCATCTGCTGGATGATGACGCCAGTATCGCTTTGCGAGAAATGAACAAGGCCAATCAGCGTGGCAACCGCTAGCGGAACAACCATCGGGTAGCTGAGGAACAGCAGAACCACCATCGCCACGACCAGAGCAAAGGTGATGACATAGATATCCAGCTCACCAGCTATGACATCGCCAAGGAAATCAAGGAATCCGGGCATCTCAGACTCCTACATCCACTGCGTCATTGTCCTCGACCTCGTACGAGTGCCAGATGCCGACATGAGTGACATTCATGATGAATGCGATCAGATATTGCAGGCTGGCCATAAACAGGCCGACCGGGATCACCGAGTAGATGATATAGACCGGAAACTGCAGCGCCGGGCTCAGACGGTTCAGCTCTTTGATCTCAAGCACGTAGAACACGGACTTATAGGCCAAAAAGGCCAGCAGCATGCTGGTCGTGATCGAAATCAGCGTCAGGATCACTTTCTTGGACCGGCGGGACAGCGTGTCATAAACCGCCGTCATCCGAATGTTCCGACCTTTCCGAACCGCATAGGCAAATCCAAAAAAGGTCACGCTGACAATCAGAAACTGGTTCAGCTCTTCCGAGAAGAACAGGCTTTTGCCAAAGGCGTAGCGGCCAATGGCGTTAGCGGTCGAATTCACCATCATCAACAATATGGCCAGAATGATAACGAATTTCTCGATGAACTCGGTGCCCCTACTCAGGGCGACCAATGCGCTTTTCATGATTTTCCCTCCCTCGGCCCGCCAGTCAGCGTTCCGTAAATGAAAGACGCGACGCCTGAATGAGACGCCGCGCCTTTCAGTGATGTCAGCTTTTATTGCGACGCATTTCTCACCTCGTTAAGCAGGCCGTCGAGGATCTTCTGGGCTTGCGCGCGGGCAGCAGGTTTCTCGGCGTCGTCATAGGCGTTTTCGACCACATCGAAGAATGTTTCATGCAATGTGGCGCTTTGGGCTTCAAAGACAGCGCGCTCGTCCTCAGTCAAGACGATGACCTGCAGATCGGGGCGCTCGGCCTTGATCTTGTCCATGTTTTCCAGATTGATCTTGATCTGATAATCATGCGCAGCCTGCTCGCCCTCGGCGATGGCGTTCTTGACCATCTCTTGCTGATCCGCGGGCAGACCGTTGAACCATTCACTGTTGGTGGAAACGGTGCCGACGTAAGGAAGCTGGCCCGGGAAGATCAGGTAATCCTGAACCTCATGCCACTTGGCGTTGTAGATGAAATAGATCGGGTTCACCATGCCATCGACGGTCTTCAACTGCAGCGCGCCATAGACCTCGCCCCAGGACAAAGGCGTCGGGTTGGCGCCAAACGCCTTGAAGGTTTCCACCGGAATGGTCGAGGTGAAGGTACGGATCTTTTGACCTTCGAAATCAGCGGGGCTGCGGATCGCCTTGTTGGCACCCCAGGCCATGTCGCCTTCCGAGATCATAGTGAGCAGCTTGAGGTTCACTTTCTCGAATTTCTCGCTGAGGTCTTCATAGATGGTCGGGCTGGTGGTCAGAACCTCGCGGATCACGTCGATATCACCGCCCAGAACATAGGGCAGATCAAGAACCTGTGCCTCGGGCACATAAGATCCAAGATGACCGGTGCCAACAGATACGAACTGGACCGTACCCTTAGATGTCAGCTCGACAATATCGTTCTCGGTACCCAACTGACCATAGTAGTAGATGCGCACTTTGATGTCGCCATTGGACTGCTCTTTGACACTTTCGGCGAAGGCCTGTGCAAAGATATCCTGTACGTCGCCTTTGTCCTCTTCCGAGGCGAATTTCCAGGTGTCCGCAAAGGCAGCAGTCGACAGACCTGCCGCGAAAACCGCCGAGGTAATCAGCTTGCTAAAGATGGATGTCATTCTGTTAGTCCTTTCTTGCCCGCTCATGCGAGCCCTTCTGAGATGATGACAAGAGGACGTATTTCCTGCGTCCTCGCCTGTTGGTTGGTTCTCTTGCACAGGGCGCCGTAACCGGCCGCGCCTGACGGCGTGGTCGCGATTCCAAGTGCTGTGACAGCTTCTGCGGCTGCCTGGCCTTCTTCTTCGGAAAGGGTTTCGTAGCTCACGCCGCAGCGCTCGAGCACATCCCAGGCCACGATCGACGGTGCCTTGCAGTCAAGCCGACCCATATTCGAATCCGGCCCATCGCTGCGGGTGGCCCGTCCGGCCAAGTGACTGGCCCGCAAACAGGACGCAGCGCCGGGTTCGACAACGATCAGTTCAGGCTGTTCCGCCCAGTTCAGACGGATCATATGCGACATTGCAGCGGCCAACCCACCGACACCGGCCTGCAGATAGACATGCGTAGGCCACTGCCCCGAGGCCTCGAACCGCGCGCGCAACTCTTCGGCGATGACGCAATAGCCCTCCATCACCAGTTTCGGTATCTCGGTGTAGCCAGGCCAGGTTCCGTCAGCCAAAAGCGTGGCACCGGTGGTTTTGGCGTCAGCAATAGCGGCGGCGACGCTTTCGTCATAAACATCGCCCGAACGGACAACCTCGGCACCGAAGGTTCTAAGACGGTCGCCGAACCCTAGCGGTACGGTCTGCGCCAGATAAATTCGCGCCTTTGCGCCCATCGCCCGCGCCCCAGCCGCAACGCCCATTCCGTGGTTGCCTGCACTTGCGCAGACGAATGTGTGGCCAGATGCGAATTCTCGAAAATCGGCATCCTTCATCCGCGTGAAGGAGAGCGTTTCACCGGTATTCTCGTGCCATGCATCCTCGAGAAGGCGTGCAACCGCATAGGGTGCCCCCAAAGCTTTGAAGGCGCCAAGCCCCATACGCTCTGTCTCGTTCTTGGCCAGAATTCTCTGACCATCCGGCCCCGTGATTTCAATCAGCGGCGATACAGCATAGGTCTCTTGCCCCTGAAAAAACTCCTGCGCACGGACGAAATCCGGGGCGAAGCTTAGGTCGTCGGTCGCTGTCATGTATTTTTCATCCGCTTTTTCCATGTGCAGAGATTGTGCATGACCGACCTATTTCTATTTATCGTATTTGACCCTAATCTCGATAATATGTTTCAAACCTGCCTCTTCCATCGCGAGGATTTTTCATGAACCAACAACTTGATGATGCAGACACGATAATCCTCAGAACCCTGCAAAGGGATTGTCGAATCGGGCTGGAACAGCTGGCGCAAGAATGCAGTCTTTCAGTTCCCTCGGTGCAGCGGCGGCTCAAGCGGTTGCGAGATTCCGGGTTGATCTTGAAAGAGGTCGCGGTGCTCAACCCGTCGCGCTTTGACTATAAGATGACCTTCATCGTTCTGGTCGAACTTGACCGGGAATCGCTTCAGCAACTTGATCTGTTCCGCAAACGCGCCAGGAACGAGCCGCAAGTTCAGCAATGCTATTATGTGACCGGTGATGCCGATTTTGTTCTTATCTGCGTCGCGCAGGACATGGAGGATTTCGAGGACCTGACCCATCGCTTGTTTTTCGATAACTCGAACGTCCGCAGATTTCGCACATCCGTCGCGATGGACCGTACAAAGATTGGTCTGGAACTTCCGATCTGAACTTGGCGCTTTTGTGCAATTTTTTCTGCTTTAGGGCCGGAAATTTGATGCGAAACACGCAGCCCTATCCTGTAGAACCGATGCAACTCACACGCGGATGAAGAAATGAGCGATTTAGAAAACCGTATGATCGCGCTTCGGCGGGATTTGCACAGGCACCCGGAACTGGGCTTTCAAGAGACGCGAACCAAGTCGGTTGTCGCTGAACGGCTGCGCGCCCTTGGGATCGAAGTGCACGAAGGCGCAGGCGTTGTCGGTGTGCTTCGATCCGGCGGTGGCAACAAAGCCATTGGCCTGCGTGCTGACATGGATGCGCTTCCAATCACCGAAACCTCGTCCCATGACTATGTCTCTACCTCACCCGGTGTGATGCATGCTTGTGGCCACGATGGACATACAACCATGCTGCTTGGGGCGGCAGAGCGTCTGGCGAAAGAACCTACCTTTGACGGTACGGTTGTTTTTCTATTCCAGCCAAACGAAGAGCACGGCCTGGGCGCGCGCGCGATGATCGACGACGGTGTGCTAGAGCAATTTCCGGCCGAAGAAATCTATGCAATCCACAATTTGCCAGGCGCTCCAACCGGTCAGATTTCGACCCGCGCCGGTATTATCTGTAACAGTGAAACCCTGTTCGAGATCACGGTTAAAGGCCAGGGCGGTCATGCCTCGATGCCACAAACCGGCGTTGATGCAATTACCGTAGGGTCCGAGATTGTGGTGGCATTGCAGACCGTGGTGGCACGAAAGCTTGCGCCCGCCTCTGGCGCGGTAGTGTCCGTGACCGAATTCCTGACGGACGGCCAGCGAAACGTCTTGCCGGGCAACGCCACTCTCAAAGGAGATTTTCGCGCCAGATCGCCCGAAGACCGCAACGCCATCGAAGGTTTCATGCGCCAGATCACCGAAGGGATTGCGGCAGCACATGGCATTCAAGCATCGGTCAGCTTTGAGACGCAGTTCGTCGAGACCATCAACGCCCCCACCCCGGCCCTTGCGGTATATCGCGCAGCCGAAGCCGCCGGTTGTGACCTGATCAAGGATCGGCAGCCGATGAGTTTTTCAGAGGATTTCGCCCAGTTTTCGGCCGCCGTGCCAGGATGTTTCCTTTTGCTGGGCAATGGCGAGACCGGGCCACATGGCCAACCGCTTCATGCTTCTGACTATGATTTCAATGATGAACTGCTGCCGATCGGAGCTGAATTCTGGGTCCGATTGGTTCAGGACCGGTTGCCCCTGCGAAAGGATCAAAAGTCATGAACGCCCCACGACGTGGTTTTGACCAACAAGAATTCGCAACGCGTACCGCAGCGGCGCAGACAAAGATGGCCGAAACCGGTATGGCGGGCATATTGCTGACAACTGAACCGGATGTGCGCTATTTCAGCGGGTTCCACACGCTGTTTTGGCAAAGCCCGACCCGCCCATGGTTCCTGTTCATCCCGGCAACCGGCAAGCCCATCGCAATCATCCCTGAGATCGGCGCAGACCTTATGCGGCGAACCTGGGTCACAGATATCCGCACCTGGGGCGCACCTGCACCAAAGGATGACGGTATCGGGCTGTTGACCGATCTACTGGCGCCACATGCCAGCCGTGGTGAAACCGTTGGATTGATGAAGGGGCACGAAACCCATTTGCGGATGCCGCTTGGCGATTATGAGCGGCTGTTGGCGGGCCTGAACGGGCTAAAGATCACTGACGCAACCGAGATCGTTCGGGGCTTGCGAATGGTGAAATCCGAGGCCGAGATCGAAAAGCTCGCCTACATCTGCTCCATCGGGTCTCGGACGTTTGAGCAGGTGCCTGACTTCGCCCGCGAAGGACAGCCGCTTGAAGATGTGTTCCGCGCTTTCCGGCGCGAGGGGTTGGCGCAGGGGGCCGATGACGTCCCGTATTTGGTCGGCGGTGCGGATACGGGTGGCTATCACGACGTCATCTCGCCCCCGTCGCGCCGCCCGCTGGCGCGCGGCGATGTGCTGATGCTCGACACGGGGGCCAACTGGGACGGGTATTTTTGCGACTTCGATCGGAATTGGGCCATTGGCCGCGCCGATGACGCCTCACGCCGTGCATATGATGTTCTTTGGCGCGCGACTGAGGCCGGGATCGCCGCAGCTCGCCCCGGAGCGACTTGCCGAGAATTGTTTCAAGCGATGCAGAAGGTGATCGCTGAGCTCGACGATCAGGGTGGTGACGTCGGCAGGCTGGGTCATGGGCTTGGCATGCAGCTGACCGAATGGCCCTCGCACACCAGTTGGGATACAACTGAGATCACCGAAAATATGGTACTGACCCTTGAACCATCGCTTGGTTATGGAGACGGTCGGGTCATGGTGCACGAAGAGAACATCGTCATACGTGCAAGTGGGGCAGAGCTTATGACCAAACGCGCCGCGCCCGAACTACCAATCATCTGAGGCCAATCATGAAGCTTGATTTCAAAACAGACGAAGGCATTGGCACCCGCGCCAATCTGGGTGTGATTGTTCTTGAGACTGACGAGACGTTAGAAAACGAATTCTCTCGGATCATGCGCCTAGCTGGTGTCGCGCTCTATCACAGCCGGATTCCGATGGTGCCCGAAATCCGACCCGACACACTGGCGCGGATGGAACAGGACCTGCCTGCGACGGCACGGCTTTTGCCACCATCGCTCAGCTTTGATGCAATCGGATTTGGCTGCACCTCGGCCTCAACCGTGATCGGGTCCGAGAATGTGGCCAAGGTGATTAAGACGGTCTGCCCGGATGCACGTGTGACCGATCCGTTGGCGGCAATCATCGCTGCCGGTCAGCATCTTGGGGTCAGGCGATTGGGCTTCGTCACCCCCTATATTCCCGAAGTTTCCGCTGGGATGCGCACAAAGCTGGAACAGGCCGGTTTCGAAATCGCAGGTTTCGGGTCGTTCGAGGAAGGAAATGACCGCGTTGTTGCGCGGATCACAGAAGAGTCGATCCTTGGCGCTATTGAAAAGGTCGCGGCTCAAGCGCCCTGCGATGCTGTCATTGTCTCTTGCACGAACCTGCGATGCCTTGACGTCATTGTTCAGGCAGAAGAAAAGATCGGGATTCCAGTCATTTCCAGCAATCAGGCGCTTGCCTGGCATATGCTTCGATTGGCCGGCATTGAGGACCTCAACCCTCAGTTCGGACGGCTCTTTGGATAGAGCGAGAAGGGTGTCCGCCTAGGGCGCTTTCGTTCAAGCAGGCGATTTGAGGCCAAGCGTTGCCAGAGTTGCAGCCATTGTCTGGCCCCAACGGTCCTGCAATGCGCTGTTTGTATTGCGACGCAGGCCCATTGATTTCAACAGCTCGAACCGTTTCGGGTCATCGCCGCCGAAGGACACCGCAACCCGAGGCCACCAGTAAGTGACCGAGTTCTGCATGTCGTCCGCCGCGCCGTTCTCGATCAGTTTGACCGCCCCTTCCAATGCCAGCTCGCCATGATGCGCCTCGACCGGGGCGATGGATCGGAAGGCTTCGGCCAGAGGCTGATACGAGATGGTGGAATACTCGGCCAGTTGTTCGGCCACCGCGCGGCTCATCAGCAGGTTCATGACCACAGCGTCTGTCCAGCCGGACAGCGGATAGTTGAACACCGCCAGACGCATGTCATGCTCGGACCGGGTGGCCCCGATATCCGCATCCCGCGACAAGCGCATGGTCCAAGGATGGTGATTGGCATAGCGTTCGGTATCTGCGCCAAATTCGCCCATGATGCTGAGAACACAATTTGCGTGGTCTGACTTTTCCAGCACGATCTTTGCGGCGGCGATCCGTTCCTTGATCCCCGGCCCCTGATTGATGATGTCGGCGAACCCGGCGGCCCCGGCCAGTTCGCTGTCGACAAAAGTCGCCATCAGCTTCATCAGCTCGGCCCGATAGCGAGGCGGCACATTCGATGGGTTGGTCAGAACACCGCCTGCGGCCAGATAGCTGTCGAGAGTCATTGAATCGGACATATCTGCCCCCTTTCTACCGGTCGTAATCGACGACCACGCGGTCTGTTACCGGATAGGCCTGGCAGCTTAGCACATAGCCTTTTTCCACTTCGTAATCTTCCAGCGCGTGATTGGCGAGCATCTCGACCTCGCCCTCAAGCACCTTGCAGCGGCAGGTCGAACAGACACCCGCCTTGCAGGCAAACGGGGCATCCATAGCGTTTGCCAGGGCCGCCTCAAGAATGGATTGGTCCTTGGGTATGGTCACGGTCTGGGTGGATCCATCCAGCGTGATCGACGCGCTGCTTTGATTGCCCTGCGTACCCGTTTCTGCCGAAACGGGCTTAGCCTTGGCCCGTCCGGGCTGGGCGCTGGCGAACAGTTCAAACTTGATCTGGCTGTCATCCAGTCCGTGTTCGCGCAATGCGGCGGCAATGCCCAGCATCATCGGTTCCGGGCCGCAGATAAATGCGCTGTCGACATGGTCGATATCGACCCAATGTTTGAACAACTCTGCGCATTTTTCCTGGGTCACCAAACCAGTGAACAGCTCGATCTCTTGTGAATCCGTCTCAAGAACGTGGATCACGTTGAGGCGACCCATATAGAGGTTCTTGAGGTCTTCGAGATCCTCGCGGAACATGATCGTGTTGATGCCCTTATTGGCATAGATAAGGGTAAAGCGTGATTGCGGTTCCTGTGCGAGGGTCGTTTTGAGGATCGACAGGACCGGAGTAATCCCCGAGCCCCCTGCAAAGCCCAGATATTGCTTTTCCGCACCCGCATCTATCGGAGTATGAAAGCTGCCCATCGGCGGCATGGCCTCGACGATGTCGCCGACATTCAGTTCAGTATTCGCCCATCCGGAAAAGGCGCCGCCTTCAACACGTTTGATGCCAACCTGCAGCACGCCTTCTTCCTTGCCCGCGCAGATCGAGTAGGACCGGCGCAGTTCTTCGCCCTCAAATTCGCGACGAAATGTCAGATATTGACCGGCGGTGAAATCGAACTGATCTGCAGCGCCGTTCACAGGTTCCAGTGTCACCACCACCGCATCGCGAATGGTTTTGTGGATATCTGTGACTTTCAGGTCGTGGAAACGTGCCATCCGGTGGTCCTCCTCAGATGCACTTGAAATAGTCAAATGGTTCCAGGCAGTCGGTGCATCGCCAATGCGCCTTGCAAGGGGTCGAACCGAACTGGCTGACCTTCTCGACCGCTTTGCTGCCGCAGCGCGGGCAGCGATCCGGGCCGCCTGCCGGTTGTGGTGGGGCAATGCCATAGTCTTCCAGCCGTGCCCGGCCCTTTTCGCTGAGCCAGTCGGTGGTCCAAGCCGGGGCGATGCTGGTTTCGATCTGCACGTCACTGATCCCGCGATCGTGCAAGGCGGTTTCGATATCCAGGCTGATAATGGATGTTGCCGGACAGCCGGAATAGGTTGGAGTGACCGTCACCTTCAACGTCTCGTCCTGCCACTGCACATCGCGCACAATGCCAAGATCGACTACCGAAATCACCGGAATTTCAGGGTCAGGAACAGCATCCAGCCATTCCCAGATTTGTTTGGTCGATGCCCGATCCATCGGCGTTACCAGCTTGCTTCGGGATAGGCGCGTTGCAGCCACTGCATCTGTGTCAACAGATGACCCAGATGTTCCGTATGCATCCGCCCGTCACGCCCACCTTTATGGGCAAACGCGCCTTCCGGGATCGTCAAGGTCGCCTCGGACAGGATCCGCTGCACCAAAGCGTCAAACTCCGCGCGCAGATCCGCGGGGTTCGGCGCAATTCCCTCCGCGACCATCTCGGCATCAACTTCGTCGCTGATGAACATCTCGCCGACATACGGCCACAGGTAGTCCAGAGCCGACTGCATCCGAGCGTGGCTTTCCGCTGTTCCGTCCCCCAGACCAACCACCGTGTCGCCCGAGCGTTCCAGGTGATAAGCCACCTCTTTACTGGCTTTCGCGGCAATGGCCGCGACACGGTCATCCGTAGAGTTGAGCAAGCGTCCCAGCATGATGGAATGCCACGCATCGAACAGGAACTGGCGCATCAGGGTCCGGCCAAAATCCCCATTTGGAACCTCGACCAGCAGCACATTGCGGAAATCCCAGGCGTCGCGCAGAAAGGCCAGATCGTCGGCAGTTTTGCCGCCTTGGATCTCGCCCGCCAGACCCAACCACATCTGGGTTTGCCCGATCAGGTCCAGGGCCGTGTTGGCCAGCGCGATATCCTCTTCCAGCACCGGCGCATGGCCGCACCATTCACTGACGCGATGGCCAAGGACAAGGTCATTATCACCCATCCGTAGAAGGAATTGTACAAATGCCGCGTCCCGGTCCATCACATGGCCCCCACTTCATCGGGGATGTCGAAAAAGGTCGGGTGACGATAGACCTTGCTTTCGCTGGGCTCGTATAATGGGCCCTTGTCGCTGGGCGAGGAGGCCGAGATATTATTCGCCTCGACCACCCAGATCGACACACCTTCGTTGCGGCGGGTATAGACATCGCGCGCGTTCTTGATGGCCATCTCCGCGTCCGGGGCATGCAACGAGCCGACGTGACGGTGGCTCATACCATGCTGACCGCGGATAAAGACTTCCCACAGGGGCCATTCGTTTTTCATCGGGTTTCCTCCTCAGGGTCGACTTATTCGGCAGCCACTGTGCCAGAGCGTTTCTTTTCGGCATGGGCCATCAGCCCGTCGCGCACCCATTTGCCGTCGTCCCAGGCTTGGTTTCGGGCGGCCAGCCGGTCGGTGTTGCAGGGGCCATTGCCACTGATTACATCGAAGAACTCGGACCAGTCGGGTTCTGAGAAATCATAATGGCCGCGATCGTCGTTCCAATTCAGCTTTGGGTCAGGGATGGTCAGGCCCAGATACTCGGCCTGTGGCACAGTCTGATCGACGAATTTCTGACGCAGCTCGTCATTGGTGTTCATCTTGATCTTCCATTTCATCGACTGCGTCGAATGCACCGAGTCCTTGTCGGACGGTCCAAACATCATCAGCGATGGGTACCAAAAGCGGTTCAAAGCGTCCTGCGCCATTCGTTTCTGGTCCGGCGTGCCTTCGGCCATCTTGCGGATGGCGTCATAGCCCTGACGCTGATGAAAGCTCTCTTCTTTGCAGATGCGGATCATGGCGCGTGAATAGGGACCGTAAGACGTGCGCTGCAACGGCACCTGGTTCATGATCGCGGCGCCATCCACCAGCCAGCCAACGGCACCAACATCAGCCCAGTTCAGGGTGGGATAGTTGAAGATGGACGAGTATTTCATGCGCCCGTCCAGCAGCATTTCGGTGATCTCATCCCGGCTGACACCCAGTGTTTCGGCGGCGCAGTAAAGGTACAGACCATGCCCGGCCTCGTCCTGAACTTTTGCCAACAGGATCGCCTTGCGTTCCAGTGTGGGTGCCCGCGTGATCCAGTTCGCCTCGGGCAGTTGCCCAACGATTTCGGAATGGGCGTGCTGGCCGATCTGGCGGATCAGCGTCTTGCGATAACCTTCGGGCATCCAATCCTTGGGTTCGATCTTTTCGTCAGCGTCTATGCGCGCCTGAAAGGCAGCAAGCTTTGCAGGATCTTCCTGTGTCGCCTCGGACTTAACCATCTGAGCATACATGTCCCGTCATCTCCCCTATACGCGTTCAAGAATAAGCGCTGCGCCCTGACCGACGCCGACACACATGGTGCACAGCGCGTATCGCCCGCCCGTGCGCCGCAACTGATAGGCCGCAGTCATAACCAACCTTGCGCCGGACATGCCCAACGGGTGGCCAATGGCAATCGCGCCCCCATACGGGTTCACCTGCGGCGCGTCGTCTGGCAGGCCCAGTTCGCGCAGTGTCGCCAGACCCTGTGACGCGAAGGCCTCATTCAACTCTATCACGTCCATTTGCTCGATGCTCAGCCCGGCGCGAGCCAAAACTTTGCGGCTAGCCGGAACCGGGCCAATGCCCATGACACGCGGCTCAACCCCGGCGACAGACATGCCCACGACCCGGGCCATCGGGGTCAGGCCGTTCTTTGACGCTGCCGCCTCATTGGCCATCAAAATGGCCGCAGCGCCGTCATTGACGCCCGAGGCGTTGCCAGCGGTCACCGTCTTATCCGGCCCGTTGACACCTTTGAGACCAGACAGTTTGTCCACGGTAACATCCGGGCGCGGATGTTCATCCGTATCAACAATGATCGGATCGCCCTTGCGTTGCGGGATCGTGACCGGGGTGATTTCATCCCGGAACAGACCTGCCTCGTGCGCGGCGGCCCATCGGGCCTGACTGCGCGCCGCAAAAGCATCTTGGTCATCGCGGCTGATACCAAAGTCTTCGGCCACATTGTCGGCCGTTTGCGGCATCGAGTCGATGCCATAGGCCTGTTTCATCTTCGGGTTCACAAAGCGCCAGCCGATCGTCGTATCATAGACCGCATTGCTGCGGGTAAAGGCAGAGGTCGCCTTGGGCATCACAAAGGGCGCCCGCGACATGCTTTCGACACCGCCGGCCACAGCCAGATCATAATCGCCCGCCTTGATGCCCCGCGCCGCCATTCCAACCGCATCCATTCCACTGGCGCACAATCGGTTCACTGTTGTTCCGGGCACATCAACCGGCAATCCAGCCAACAAGGCCGCCATCCGCGCCACATTGCGGTTGCTTTCACCCGCCTGATTTGCATCGCCATAGATCACATCATCAACGCTGGCCCAATCAACCTGCGGGTTGCGCTCTTTCAAGGCGGCCAATGGAATCGCGGCCAGATCATCTGTCCTGACTGACGACAAAGCCCCCCCATATCGCCCAATCGGAGTGCGCGTCGCGTCGCAAATGAATGCGTCCATCACTTAGTTCTCCTGTAGGTGCTGATCCGTATCATTGACCGCATGGTCGGTTTTTAGGGCGTCCATCGATTCGAGGCAAGCTTTATGTTACGAGTTCTTTTTATTTTTTAGTTTTCTGTAACATTAAGCGAGAGAGAAACGCCCGCATTGATCGCCGAATGACCAGCATCGGGCAGATCAGATAGGTGACGTTATAGAAAACCTAGCTGTCCAGCTCGGCTTCCAAGGATGTTAAATCCGGGCGCGGCAGTTTTTCCAACAACTGAGATACAGCCGCCCGGCATGCAGGGCCTTTCCAGTCAGCGGGCAGAAACGCTGCAGGAAAGGCGGGATGGCGCAGAACAATACGACGCCAATTATGCACGATCAGGACACGCAGAATGGCCGTCTTCATCGGGTCGCCCGCCCCCTCGGGCGGCATCTCTTGGTCGATGATCTGTGTCGATCTCAAGAAATGATCATAGGCGGTTTTCAACGCCTCTGGCCCGCAGAGATCCCGAAGCCAGCCAGGAACAGAGATAGCGCTGCTTTCCACGCCCATCAGTTCTTCAAGACCCGCCGGAACCTGACCCGGAGCCATCGACGTTGCGGGATTGAGAGAGATGTAGTCCCCAGTCAGCATCAGGTCAGCCAATTCCTTGCGCGATGAATCCGAATTGCTGGCGATAAGTACATGCCAGAGGCCGGGTTCCGGCGTTTCCCTGGCATATATACGCGGTGCGGCGGTCACACTCTGATGACGGCCAAACGCGGTCAGGCGGTGAAAGCTGCTGCGCCCTTTGCGGGTGCTTTCGATCCAGCCATCCTTGCGCAGCCGATGCAGGGCAACACGCGTGGCTTCGGCCTTGATCCCGGCAAGGCTAGTCAGTGCGGTGATCACCGCACCACTTATCTGATCTGTTTCTTCCTGCGCCAGATCACCGAATATTGTCACCAGCACGGACCACACTCGTTGCGTACCCTCAGAGGTCAGATGGCTAACGCAGGTTTCAAACCAATCGGGGGCTGAATCTTTCATACGGCAAGTATAATCGGGCCAGATCGAATTACCATCCGGCCCAAGAATCTTAGTAGGCCACCATGGTCAGCAGCTCATATTCGGCCACAGGCTCATCATCTTGTTGGGTCAGGGTGACATGCCAGCGCACCTCGCCATATTCATCATTGCGGCGGGTTTTCTTTTTGACTGTCAGGCGCACCTTGATGCTGTCGCCTGCCTCTACCGGTTTCATAAAGCGCAGGTTATCGAGCCCAGTATTGGCCAGGACCGGCCCCTCGTTCGGTTCCACAAAAAGACCCGCCGCGAAAGACAGCAAAAGATAACCATGCGCGACCCGGCCCGGAAAGAACGGGTTACGCTCAGCTGCGGCCTGATCCATGTGGGCATAGAAGGTGTCGCCGGTGAATTCGGCGAAATGTTCAATGTCTTCCATGGTCACGGTCCGCGGTGCGGTGTGGATCGTCTCACCAATGGCCAGATCGTGATAGCGGCGTGTAAATGGATGGGCTGGCGTATTGACCTCCTCGGCGGCACCCGGCACCCATTTCTCGCCAATAGCTGTCAATATGTCCGGCGATCCTTGAATCGCCGTACGTTGCATATAATGCATCACACCGCGCACACCGCCCATTTCCTCGCCGCCGCCAGCACGGCCGGGACCGCCATGGACCATATGCGGCAAAGGAGAGCCATGGCCTGTGGATTCTTTCATCGAGTCTCGGTTGTTGAAATAGAGCCGCCCATGATAGGCCCCTGCCCCCATAACAAATTTGCGGGCAACATCAGCATCATGTGTGATGACTGAGGCCACCAGAGACCCCTGCCCTCGGTTCGCCAGCTCAATCGCGTGGTCGGTATCGCGATAGCCCATGATTGTACTGACGGGCCCAAAGGCTTCGGTATCATGCACACGTTGCGCGGCATCGGGATCGCTGCAATGGAACAGCATCGGTGGCAGAAAGGCGCCCTTATCTGCATCGGCCCCATCGACCACGAAGTCGTCCGGATTGCCAAAGACGCACTCGGCCTCGTGCCCTATAATCGCGGCCTTCTCCAAAACATCGCGCTTCTGACTGGCTGAGACCAGCGCACCCATTCGTGTGGTTTCCAGTTTCGGATCCCCGATGGTGGTCTTTGCCAAACGCGCGGACAGCGCCTCAATCACGGCCTGCACATGCGGCTCGGGCGCGATGATCCTGCGGATGGCAGTGCATTTCTGACCCGCCTTGGTGGTCATCTCGCGCTGAACCTCTTTGACGAACAGATCGAATTCGGGCGTTCCCGGCGCGGCATCAGGGCCCAGGACCGAGCAGTTCAAGCTGTCCTGTTCCGCCACGAACCGGACCGAATTTTCCAGGATTACGGGGTTCGCGCGCAGCTTCAGCGCCGTATCCGCCGAGCCGGTAAAGCTGACCACATCCTGCATGGTCAGGCGATCGAGCATGTCGCCCAGCCCGCCTGACACCAGTTGCAATGCACCGTTGGGCAATATGCCCGACTCGAGCATCAGCCGAACGCACAGCTCAGTCACATAGCAGGAATTTGTGGCCGGTTTGACGATGGCCGGAACCCCCGCCAGAAGAGTCGGAGCCAGCTTTTCCAGCATGCCCCAGACCGGAAAGTTGAAAGCGTTGATATGGATAGCAACACCTTTCAACGGGGTGCAGATATGCTGCCCCAGAAAGGTGCCATTGCGCGAAAGCTGCTCGACCTCGCCGTCGAGATAGACATGCCCGTCCGGCATCTCGCGCCGCCCTTTTGAGGCAAAGACGAACATCGTGCCAATACCGCCGTCAATGTCGATCAGATGATCCGCCTGGGTTGCGCCGGTATTGAAGGACAGATCGTACATCGCCTGCTTGTGCTTGCCCAGATGAACAGACAGCGCCTTGAGCATCTTGGCCCGCTTGTGAAACGTCATCTTGCGCAGCGCAGGACCACCAACATTGCGCGCATGATGCAGCATTCCCTGAACGTCCAAGGCGTTGTTTCCGGCTGTTGCGATCACCTCTCCCGTCACCGCGCTTGCGATGTTGCGGGCACCTGCCCCCGGCGCAATCCACTCGCCCGCAGCAAAACTGGAAATCTGTTGGATCGTCATAGGTCTCTCCTTACTCGCGGCAGGGCTAGCGCGCGGGGGCGTTTGCGATATCTTATTATTAACCGTACGGTCGGTCAATAATTTTCAGAACAAGCAGCGCGGCTAGTTCAAACCTGCGCGGGCAGGTGGGCGAACCCCCGAAACCGGATACGCCCCCCACGCTGAGCACTTTCCGTGATCTGGTAATCAGGGAACTGGTTCAAAAACCGGCTAACGGCAACTCGACCTTCCATCCGGGCCAAGGTCAAACCAACGCAAGTATGCGGTCCGCCCGCAAACGCGTGGTGCTTGTTGGGACGGCGATCCAACATCATGTCATCGGGGTAATCAAACTGTCGCGGATCGCGGTTGGCCGCGCCGATGCAAAGATGCAGATCGGTTCCTGCTGGAATGACATGTCCGTGAAATTCCACCTCTTCAGTGGTCAGGCGATTGCCGAACTGGTTCGGGCTTTCCAGACGCAGAAACTCGTCAACTGCCGTGGAAATCAGGTCTGGATTAACCAACAGCTCGGTCCGCTTATCCCTGTGGCGGTCCAACAGATCCAAAGCGTTGCCTATCAGGTTTGTCGTGGTCTCATGCCCGGCATTCAGAATGAAGATGCAGTTCTGGTACAGTTCAACCTCGGTCAGGCCGCCCTCGGTGTCATCCTGTATCAACCTGGTCAAAACATCGGTCTCCGGGTTGCCCGGGTTGGCCCTGCGGTCGTCGATGATATCGCGCAAAAAGGCTTTGAACTCGCGGACTGCGCGGTTGCCCCAATCTTCCTGCTCGGGCGTCAGCTGCGGTTCCAACGCCCCGAGAATGGCCAAGGACCACTCACGCAACGGCTCACGCTCGGACCGAGGGATGCCCAGCAGGTTGCCGATGATCTCGATCGGGATCGCCCCGGCAAAATCCTCGATCAACTCAACTGTGCCCTTGGCCTGCATTTGATCCAACAGCCCGTCGACAAGTTCAATCAGACCCGGCTCCATCTGCGCCAAAGCGCGCGGGTTCATCGCGCCCACCATCACCTTGCGGACACGCGAGTGCAGGGGCGGATCATTGAACACAAGACTGGTGGTGTGATGTTCAAACAATGGGCTATCCACCCCGTATTTGGGGCCAAACACGGCCTTCTTGTCCGAAATGAACCGCGTTGTGTCCCGATAGATGATGTCCAGATCCTGATGTCGTGACAGGATCACCGACCCATCGGGTTGCAGGCAGACGGGCGTATCTTCACGCAGCGCCCTATAGGTTGGATAGGGATCATCGTGGAACCCGTCAGGCAGCTTGGTCAGCGCAAACATCAGTGGCCCATCGCCCCCATCTGTTCCGGCAGAACCAGCACAAGCCAGGGCACCAGAACGATCAGGGCCAGCCGGAAGATATCGGCGATCCAAAACGGCGTGACGCCTCTGAAGATCGTCCCGGTCGACACATCCCCGACCACACCCTTCAGAATGAACACGTTCAGCCCCACGGGCGGGGTGATCAGGCTGATTTCGGTGACGACGACCACTACAATGCCGAACCAGATCGGGTCATATCCCAGCGATGTGACCAGAGGAAAAAAGATCGGCACGGTCAGCAGCAGCATCGACAGGGATTCAAAAACACACCCCAAAATGATGTAGATGCCCAGGATCATCAGGATCACCACAAAGGGCGCAACGTCATACGCTGTGACCATGGCGATCAGCGCTTCGGGCAAACCGGCGAGGTTGATGAAGTTCGAAAATATCTGCGCCCCGATCAGGACCGAGAACAGGGCCGCAGCGGTCGCCGTGGTTTCCTTCAAAACCTCGAATGTTGAACCCAGGCTAAGCCCGCCGCGCGACAAGGCAATCAAAAAGGCGCCCATGGCCCCCATCCCCGCCGCCTCGGTCGGGCTGAAGGTCAGGTTCAGCGGTTGAAAATCGAAGGCACCATAAAGCCCGCCAATGACCAGAAAGAACAGCAGCAACACGGCCCAGACTGAGCGCAAGGCCCTCAGGCGCTCGACCCAACCGTGGCGTTCGCCTGCCGGTCCCGCCTCTGGTTTGCGCCAGACGGTCCAGCGCACCGCGAAAAGATAAAACAGAATGCCAAGCACACCGGGGATAATGCCCGCAACAAACAGTTTGCCAATCGAGGTTTCCGTCAGCAGGCCATATATGACCAGGATCACCGAGGGCGGGATCAGGATGCCAAGCGTGCCACCCGCTGCAATCGACGCAGTCGAAAGCTCATCCGCATAACCATACCGGCGCATTTCCGGCATCGCGACCTTGGACATGGTGGCCGCTGTCGCCAGAGACGACCCGCAAATTGCCGAGAACCCGCCGCAGGCCGCGACAGTCGCCATGGCGATGCCGCCCCGGAAATGGCCGAGAAATGCATTGGATACCGCATAAAGCTCGCGCGCGAGCCCGCCTTTGTTCACGAACAGGCCCATCAGGATGAACAGAGGCACCACCGACAATCCGTAATCCTGTGCCGTATCGGTGATCTGGCGACCCACCATCGACATCGCCGCCTTCAAGCCGCGCTCCGAAAAGATGCTGCCGCCACGTTCGTAGGCGAACCCAAGCGTACCAACCAGACCCATCGCGAAGACGATAGGCAGACGCACCAGTACAAGCACCAGAACAAGGGCAAAACCGATAAGTGCGGCGGTCATTGAGAGGTCTCCGACAAGGATTGGGGGGAGAAGATAGTAATTAGGCCCGTGACAATCATCGCCATGGCCGTGATCGCAGTGAACCCGGCGATGAACCAGCCGACATAGAATACCGGGATCGACAGGTATTCAGTCACATCGCCATAGTCCCGTGCGCGCTCGGCAAGAATCCAGACGCGTTTGATCGGCCAGATGAGCATCACGCCCGACACAATATATACAACAGCGTCACGCGCTCGGCTCAGCCGCAAGCGGGAAAAAACTCCGTCCGTCAGGTCGACGGCGATCTGACCCTTTCCGGCTGAGATCATCGGCAGAACCGAAAACACCATGATCGCCATGAGAATACGTGTCAGCTCAGTCGCCGCCTCAATCGGGGCGTTGAAGACAGACCGCAGGATGACGTCAAAAAAGGTCATCACCATCAGGATGAACAGCGCGATACAGGCCAGCAGCGTCGGAGCGATGCTGACGCGACGCGCAAAAGTCACGAGAGATTGCATGATTGGGTCCCGGCTGGTGAATTTGGCTGGCGAAGAGACCCCGCCAGCCGGACTGCGTTATTGGGCAGCCATTTCATTTACGATCATGTCATAGGCCGCCTGTGCGTCAACACCGGTGCCGTTGACCTCGTCAATCACCTTGGCGCGGACATCAACGGCGATCGCGTTGAACTTTTCCAGATCTTCCGCCGAGGCCGCGTTGATTGCGTTGCCCTCAGTGGCTTCGGTCGCCTCGCGGCCGATCCCGTCGATCTCGTCCCAGATCTTGCCGATTTCGCGGCTCAGCGGTTCACCAAACACATTCTCCTCCAGCGCCTGCTGCAGCTCAGGGGGCAGGTCGGCAAACGTTTCTTCGTTCATGATAAAGGCGAACGACCCGCGATACAGACCGCCCGGAACCTCGTAAACGTTCTGGGCAACCTCGGTCAGCTTAAAACCCTTGCGGGATTCAAACGGCATGACAACGCCATCGGCTGCTTTCGAAGCAAGGGTCTCATAGACTTTCGGTGCAGGCACCTGGATGCCGGTCGCGCCAAGCGCTGTGCCGACGTCACCGCCGACCCCACCTGGGATACGGACCTTGAGGCCCGACACTTCATCCAGCGTGGTCACCGCGCTGCTGGAATGCAGCTGCGCCGGACCATGCGTATGCAGGGCGATCACTTTCACGCCGCGATGCTCGTCCGCGGCCTTGAGATGTGCGTCATAGGTGCGCCAATATGCAACCGATGCGGCCTCTGCCGAGCCTTCATATCCGGGCAGTTCTATCATCTTTGTGGTGACAAAGCGCCCCGGCTGGTAGCCGTGGAAAATGATCGAGGCATCCGCCGCGCCATCCATGATCAGGTCCATCTGTGCTGGTGGTGGCGCGATCCCCAACTTCAGTTCGGCGGTGACCTGACCGTCTGTGGCCTCTTCAACCATTTCCACGAATTTTGGCCACATCTTCGCGTTGATGCCGTGGGTCGGCGGCGCCCAGCTGGATATGGTCAGCGTATAATCTGCGGCCAGCGCCACGGTGCCCGAAACGGCCAAGGCGGCTGAGGCCAATAGCGTGCTCAAACTGTTGAATTTCATGGTTTTGTCTCCTCCCTCTGAAACATACATTGAATCTGCGTTAATAGTCCGTTTTGTAACCATCAATAGTCATGGTGATGTGGTCTGCCCCGCAATCCTCCAAGACCCGGGGCTTTCAGCGGCAACGGTCTCCATTATTCCCCGCGACACCTGCACCCCAATTTCATCCCGATAGTTCATCGGCCCGCCGCGCCAGCGCGGGAATCCGTAGCCATGGATCTGGACCATATCCACGGCCATCGCGTTTTCGGCGATACCCTCTTCGATGATCAATGCGCCCTCATTCGCAAGTACCGCGATCAAACGGGACGAAATCTCGGTGCTCGTAAACGCGCGCCGGGTGATGCCATGTTCAGCCGAGTTGGCTTCGATCAAAGCCTCGACCTGTGTATCACGGATCGGCGTACGGTCGCCGTCATCATAACTATACCAGCCTTTTCCGGACCGCTGCCCGAAACGCTCCATCTCGCAAAGCTGGTCGGCCACAGAGACATAGCGCTCATCCGGTGGGCGTGTTGCGGCATTGCGCTTGCGATTGGCCCATGAGATCTGAAGACCGGTCAGATCCTGCAATTCGTACGGACCCATGGGCATACCAAAGTCGCGCATGGCCTGATCCACTTGATAAGGCAGCGCACCATCTGCCAGAAGATAATCAGCCTCGCGCCGATAGGCGGCCAGCATGCGATTGCCGATAAAGCCATCGCAAATGCCCGATAGGACCGCCACTTTGCCCAGCTTTTTGCCAAACGCAAATCCGGTGGCGATGACCTCTGGGTCCGAATGCCCGGAATGTACGATTTCAAGCAGTTTCATGACATGGGCTGGGCTGAAGAAATGTAGACCTATACAGCGGGCCGGACTGTCGATACCGGCGAAAATCTGGTTTGGATCCAGATAAGATGTGTTGGTGGCAAGAATTGCGTTTGTGTCCATATGCCGGGCGAGTTCCGCGAAAACCTGCTGTTTGACAGATATGTCCTCGAACACCGCCTCAATGGCCAGTTGCGCACCCCGTGCGTCGGCATAGCTGTCAACGGCGCGAAAGGCGCTCAGGCGGCTCTGCATCTGCGCCTCAGTCAGCTTTCCCCGTTTGGCAGCGCCTTCGAGCAGGCCCTTAACACGCCCCAAGGCCGCCGCGGCGGCTTCGGCGTTCTGCTCAATCAACGTGACAGAAAACCCCCCATTCAGGGCGGCGGTTGCAATCCCGGCACCCATCAGACCGCCGCCGACCACCGCGATACGGCTGATGTCGCGCGGGGTTACGCCTCTGATCAAAGAAGGTTTGGACACGCTCCGTTCGGCAAAGAAAGCATGGCGAAGGGCTCGGCTTTCGGCACCTTGGCGCAGGGCCAAATGGCGGACGCGCTCTTTTGGCAAGGCATCGGCAAAGGGTTCGGTTGCCCACCCCAATGCCGTCAGATTTTCCAGCGGAGACTGCTGACCCTTTGACCGTTTCAAAAGTTCCGCGCGCGAAACCTCTATCAGGTTCGGTGCAAAGCTGGTGAGGCTACGCTGACTGACTGGCACTGGTCGCTGCGGCAGGTTGGCCGCAAAGGCCTCAACGGCAGCCTCAGGCTGTTCAGCGACAAGATCAAGGCCACCCAGCCCTAGTAACGTTTCTGCAGTCAGGATCTTGCCCCGGCAGGCCATGTCAATCGCGGCCTCCATCCCCACAAGACGGGGAATACGCTGGGTGCCCCCTGCCCCGGGGATCAGGCCGACATTGACCTCTGGCAGACCAAATCTGGTGCCCGACGCGGCAATGCGCCAAGCGCAAGCCATGGCAATCTCGAACCCGCCGCCCAGAACAGTACCGTGCATGCAGGCGATAAAGGGAACTTCACTGTCTTCGATCATCTGTACTACGTCAGGCAGATGTGGCTCAACCGGTGGGGCGTCGAACTCTGACATATCGCCACCGGCAACAAAGGTTTTACCCGCACATCGCAGGACAGCCACGCGCGCGCCTTTGATGGCACCTACCGCGTCGGCCAACCCCTGACGCACCGCAGCGGATGTCGCGTTCACTGGCGGATTGTTGATCGTTACCCAGGCAACGTCACCCTTCCGCTCAACGCTCACCACCGGCGATTTTGCCATAACCCATCCCTTTGATTTGCTCAGATTCGGCTTGCGTTTATATATTGACCAACCGTTCGGTTAATGCAATCATAAAGTTGAAACGATACCGGCCGAGGCAGTGATGAGCGATACGATTCTTGTAGAAAATCACGGGAACTGGGTCGAGATTACGTTGAACCGTCCAGACAAGCTGAATTCGTTCAACGAAGACATGCATCATGCGCTTCAGGCTGCCTTGAATTCCGCGCGCGATACAGGCGCGCGGGCAGTGCTGCTGACGGGCACCGGGCGTGGCTTTTGTGCCGGTCAGGACCTTGGTGACCGCGATCCGTCGAAAATGGACGGGCCACCGGATCTGGGCAAGACCGTCCGCAGTTTCTATGCCCCCCTCGTGCGTCTGATCCGGTCGTTGGACTGCCCTGTCATCTGCGCCGTGAATGGCGTCGCTGCCGGCGCCGGGGCCAATCTGGCACTGGCCTGCGACATGGTTCTGGCAGCGGAAAGCGCGAAATTCATCCAGAGCTTTTCCAAGGTCGGCCTGATCCCAGACACTGGCGGCAGCTGGCACCTGCCCCGCCTTTTGGGCGAGGCGCGCGCCAAAGGGCTGGCCTTTACCGCACAGCCGCTGCCCGCCAAACAGGCCGAAGACTGGGGCCTGATCTGGAAAGCCATACCCGACGATCAGCTATTGGCAGAGGCTCGTACGCTGGCTGATCAACTGGCCAATGGCCCGACCCTTGGGTTGGGCAAGACCAAGCACTGTATCCAAGCAGCGGCGACGACCTCTTTGTCCGATCATCTGGAATTCGAGGCTGATGCGATGAAAATCTGCGGCGAAAGCGCGGATTATGCCGAGGGCGTGTCCAGCTTTCTTGAAAAGCGCGCGCCCAATTTTCAGGGTAAATGACGATGACACCAAAGGAACGTGCCAGCAAATCAGCCGCTGCGATGTGGGCGAGTGACGAAGCCAGCAAATGGTTTGGCATGGAGCTTGTCGAGGTGGACGAAGGCTGCGCAGTTCTGGCGCTGACCGTCGTTGCGCATCACTGTAATGGGCACGGCATGTGCCATGGCGGCGTGACCCATGCCCTGGCCGACAGCGCCTTCGCCTTTGCCTGCAACAGCCGTAATCACGCGACCGTTGGCCAGCACACGATGATGAGCTATCTCGCCCCCGGCAAGCTGGGGGATCGCCTGACGGCCACCGCGACCGAGGTCTCGGTTACGGGCCGCAGCGGCATCTATGACGTGCGCGTCACCAATCAAGACAGCAACGTGGTCGCCGAATTCCGCGGCATGTCCCGCGCGATTGGTGGCACGAATTTTCAAGAATAGCTTCGCGACCGAAGGAGTAACGCGATGGAGGACCTGTCCCCTAACAAAGCTGACCTGGACCCGATCGAGATTGCCTCGGTTGACGAAATCCGCGCCACCCAGTTGGAGCGTCTGAAATGGTCCCTGCGTCACGCTTACGAAAACGTGCCGATATACACCCAGCGCTTCGACGATGCCGGCGTGCATCCAGATGACCTGCAACAGCTCTCTGACCTTTCGAAATTTCCATTCACCTACAAGAACGACCTGCGTGACAACTACCCGTTCGGCATGTTCGCCGTGCCGCGCAGCCAACTGGTTCGGCTGCATGCCTCATCCGGGACAACCGGCAAGCCAACCGTTGTGGGCTATACCAAAGGCGATATCGACAACTGGGCCGATCTGGGTGCTCGGTCGCTGCGGGCCGCAGGTCTGCGCAAGGGCGATATCGTGCATAACGCTTATGGCTATGGCCTGTTCACCGGGGGTCTGGGCGCGCATTACGGTATCGAACGTCTAGAGGCGACCGTCGTTCCGATGGGTGGCGGGCAAACCGAAAAGCAGGTTGGACTGATCACAGATTTTCAACCCGATGGGATCATGGTGACCCCATCCTACATGCTCAACATCCTCGAACAATTCCATAAGGTGGGTCTTGATCCGCGCGAAAGCTCTCTGAAGGTTGGTATCTTTGGCGCGGAGCCCTGGACCGACGCGATGCGCTCGGAAATCGAGGCTGCATTCGACATGCACGCGGTCGACATCTATGGCCTGTCGGAAATCATGGGGCCCGGCGTTGCCAGCGAATGCGTCGAAACCAAGGATGGCCCTGTGATCTGGGAAGATCACTTTCTGCCAGAAATCATCGACCCCGCCACCGGCGAAGTACTGCCCGACGGTGAAACTGGTGAGCTGGTCTTTACCACCCTGACCAAAGAAGGGCTGCCGATGATCCGCTATCGCACGCGCGATCTGACCTGCCTGCTGCCCGGAACGGCCCGTTCCATGCGTCGCATGGCCAAGATCACCGGCCGCAGCGACGACATGATGATCCTGCGCGGCGTCAATGTCTTTCCCAGCCAAATCGAGGAACAGGTCATGGCGACAGGAGGCCTTGCGCCTTATTACCAGGTCGAGCTGTATAAATCCGGCCGGATGGATGCCATGCGGGTCTTTGTCGAAGCCTCTCCGGGATCTACCGATGAAATGTCCAAGACGGCGGCCGCCCGGATGCTGACCAAACGCATCAAGGACATCGTTGGAGTTTCAACAGAAATTGTTGTAGGTGAGCCGGGCGACGTCGAACGCTCTCAGGGCAAGGCGAAGCGCGTCATCGACAACCGCGATAAGGATTAAGCCTTGGCCCGGACAATCGCAAAAGACCACGACCAAAAGCGGGAACAAATCCTGAAAACGGCAGCCAAAGTGTTTGCCGACCAGGGGTTTGATCGCGCTTCGATGACCCTTTTGGCCAATGAGTGCGGAATCTCCAAGGCTAACATTTACCACTATTACGACAGTAAGGATGCCATCCTGTATGACATCCTCGAAACCTATCTGCGCGAGCTGCGCGACCGCATTTGCGAAGTCGATCTGACGGGTCTTACACCCGAGCAAAAGCTGCGAAAGACCGTGCGTGAGATCCTGTTTGCTTATCAGGGTGCGGATGATGAACACCGGGTACAGATCAGCGGCATGAACGCCCTGCGCGACGATCAGCAAAAGCTCTTACGAGGGTATCAGCTGGATCTAGTGAATTTCGTCCGGGATATCCTGAAAGACCTGTCTCCGGACTCGTTTGGCGATGACAAGGACAAGCTGCGCGGTGCCACGATGTCAGTTTTTGGCATGCTGAACTGGTATTACATGTGGAACACCGGCTCGGGCACCAAAGCACGTGAGGATTACGCAGATCTGGTCAGCACCCTAACGCTCCACGGAATACGCAAACTCTAGACCCAGGACGGGCCGCTTCGCAGGACAGTTGCCTGACAGAATAATTTAGGCTCACCCCCCAACTCCGATCCATACCATTGGGTCAGAAATTAGGGGGATAAGCCTGCTTTCAATCTGTTACAGCTGGATGCGGAAGGCCGCAAAACCATCTGCGCCCTCACCGACATCCTCGATCGAAACACCTTTGACGTCACTCATATAGTCACGCGCCTTCGGGCCTGTTTCGAACAGGACCGTGGTGCCGTCCAGCGGCGCAAACGACCAGTTGGCATCTGCTTTGGGGTCAATCGTGCCCTGTTCGACGATATAGCGGACAATCACGTCGCGGTTGGTGTCCGGCGCCTCGAACACAACCGTGTCGCCCATCGCGCCGGGGAAAGATCCGCCACCGGACGCTCGGTAATTGTTGGTGGCAATGATGAACTCCATATCATCCGTGACCGGAGAACCATTGAAGGCAAGGTCCACGATCCGGGCCGCGCCAGGGTTGACCTCTTCACCCTTGGGTCCAAACCGCGATGGTTGGGACAGGTCGATCTGATAGGTGACGCCGTCCATCACGTCAAAATTATAGGACGGAAACTCTGGGTTCAGCAGGACCGCGTCGCTTGCGCCCGGTTCGACCTGATTGAACATCCCGGCAGACCGCTCCAGCCAACCTCGGACCTGCGCTCCGTTCACCCGTACGGCGCGCACGGTGTTGGGATAAAGGTAAAGGTCGGCCACGTTTTTGATGGCAACGTCACCCACCGGGACATCGGTGTAATATTCCGGGCCACCACGACCGCCGGCCTTGAAAGGCGCCGCGGCTGACAGAATGGGCAGGCCTTCATGTTCCGTGCCCTTCATCATTTCTTCGACGTACCATTTCTGCGCTATCGACACGATCTGTACAGATGGATCATCCGCTACCAGCGCAAAATAGCTGTGCAGCGGGGCCGACGTCTTGCCGACCGCACGGCGCACATAGGCTAGTGTTTCGTCGTGATCTTTCGCGACCGAGGCCAGCACGGCCTGATCGTCCTCGACCAGCGCCGTGATCGAGCGATCTTCGTTGCGAACCGAAATCGGGCGCGCCTCAGACGTTGTGGTCACCACACGCCACTCGTTCCCATCGCGCTCCAGCAGCAGGTCCAGAAGGCCAAGATGTGATCCCCAGAACCCGCCCATGACGGCGGGTTTGCCCATCAACGTCCCTTTTGCAACGTCGATACCGGGACGGTCGGCAAATGTCTCGGACGGGAAAACAAGGTGGTTGTGACCGGTCACCAGCGCGTCAATCCCGTCAACGCCAGCCAGCACAACCGAGGCGTTTTCCATACCGTCGGAATGGTCGGCATCGCCAATCCCCGAATGCGAAAGCGCGATGATCAGGTCGCAGCCCTGCTCTTTCATCTCAGGCACATAGGCCTGCGCTGTCTCGACAATGTCGCGGGCCTGCACGTTTCCTTCGAGATGCTTGCGGTCCCAGTTCATGACCTGCGGCGGCGTAAACCCAATGACGCCGACCTTGATCGGGTGTTTGCTGCCATCGCCCATTTCGATCTGGCGGTCGAGAATCGCATAGGGTTTGACCAGCGTTTTATCCTCACGCGGGTTTGCCCCCTGTTCCTTTGCGACGTTGGCCAGTACAACCGGGAAATCCGCGCCAGCAAGCGCCTTTTCCAAAAAGTCCAAACCGTAGTTGAATTCGTGATTGCCCAATGTGGCGGCGTCATAACCGACTGTGTTGAAGGCGGTGATAATCGGGTGGCTGTCGCCCTCTTTCATCCCGCGCTCATAGGCGATGTAATCGCCCATTGGGTTGCCCTGCAGAAAGTCTCCGTTATCGACCAGCAGAGAATTCGTCGCCTCGGACCGGATGCCGTTGATGATCGAAGCGGTGCGGGACAGGCCTACCGTGTCGCGAGGCTTGTCGGCGTAATAATCGTAAGGGAAGACATGCACATGAATGTCCGTCGTCTCCATTATCCGTAAATGCGACTGATTATTGGCAGCCGCCGCAGAAAAAGGATGAAGTGTAATGGCCGCGGCGCTGGCGGTAGTGGTCGCAAGGAACTGACGGCGGGACATCAAGCTGGGGTTGGAAAATGGCATGTGACACCTTTCATTTTCGTTTGTCGACGCGACTTGTGCAGGCCCTGCGAAACTGTGGTGTGACACTGGCTGGCAGGTCCTGCCACGCGTCGAACTGGGCATGAACCAAGTCAGTTTGCCCACAAGTTTCAGGGCGCGTAAAGCAATCCCGGGGTCTCAATTCGATTTTTGTAAAATCTTGCCAATGCCCAAAGCCGCGTTCAGGCAATCAATCGGGCAACGCTTTCGGCTGTATCCAGCTAAGGATCGGCGATGAAAGGTCCAAGGCTGTCGCTGAACTGTTCTATGAATTCCAGCGTGACCAGCGATGGTTGCTTCAAAACCGGTCGCACCAGCGACAGCGTATGAGGCAGAAATGGCCTGAAAGGCCGATAGCTCAACCCCCTGTTCTGATATTGTACTGCGTCCAGTTCGCTAACGACAGACACCCCAACGCCCTTCACCACCAATTCGCAAGCGGCCGTGAATTGCCGAACCTCGATATGCGAGTTCAGTTCGACATTCGAGTTTTGAAATGCACGCGACAGGCGCGCGAAAAAGTCGCTGTCGCGCCGGGTGTGGATGATCTTCTGATCGGCAATATCTGCCGGTGTCACGGTCGAAAGGTCTTCCAGCGCATGGCCTGCGGGAAAGACGCAAACTGTGCGGATATCAATATGGGTGCTTTCGACAGCCGGGTGGCCATTAAACCCATCTGTGATTCCGAAATCATATTGCTCGCCGATCATCCACTCCAGGATGCGCTCGGGCCGATCCGGCTCTATCGTCATGGTGACGCCAGGCCGGTCACTCAGAAATCCGGCAACAACGTCTGGTAAGTGACTGGTGGCGAAGCCAGGAAGGCAGGCGACGCGAATATGCCCGGCTTTGCGTTGCGTGATGTCCTGACTCACATCCGAGATCTGCCGCATCAGTTCCAGCACGCGCTCTACGCTGGGTTGCAGATAGCGAACTTCCTGCGTTGGGACCAATCGACCTTCGCGGCGGTCGAACAGTTGAAACCCAAGCGATTTTTCCAAGTCTGAAAGCAACCTGCTGACCGCAGGCTGGCTGACCCCCAGATCGGATGCGGCAGCCGTGACCGAGCCATTGACGGTCACCGCCATAAGTGCCTCAAGCTGCCTAATTCTCAGGGTTTGGCTCATGGAGCGTCCTGTTTTTGATGCAAACCTCGGTCAGTTCATAACATCGTATTATATTTTTTGCTAGAAAATCAGGCTTGAATTATATTTCTGTAACGTTAACGTCGTGAAATCGTCATGTGTGCCGATTACGCGTAGCGCTCGGTATTCAACGAAGCATCGCCTTTGATGCATGGGAGGAATCATGAAAACGAAATTGCTTGGCGCTCTTGCCGTATCAACAGCCTTGTCCCCGATCGCGGCAATGGCGCAAACCGAAGTTCAGTTCTGGCATGCCTTTACCGGCCGCCTGGGTGAGCTTGTGAAAGCTCAGGTTGAAGAATTCAACGCCAGCCAGGGTGAATATGTCGTGGTTGAAAGCCACAAGGGCAACTATTCTGAAACCCTGAATGCAGGCATCGCCGCCTTCCGCGCCGGTGAACAACCGCAGATCCTGATGGTCTTTGAGGTTGGCACCGCAACTATGATGTCGGCCCAGGGCGCGATCAAACCGGTCTATGAGGTAATGGCCGAAAGCGGTGCGTCATTTGATCCGGACGCCTATATCGGCTCGGTCAAAGGGTATTATACGACCACAGATGGCGACATGCTGTCCCTGCCCTTCAACTCGTCAACACCGGTTCTATGGGTCAACCGCAACGCCTTCGAAGCGGCGGGCGTTGATCCCGACACCGATCTGTCGACCTGGGAAAAGGTCGGGGACACGCTGGATCAGCTTAAGGCCGGTGGTGAAGATTGCCCGTTGGTCACTGCATGGCAAAGCTGGATTCATCTTGAGAACCTGTCAGCCTATCACGACGTCCCCTTCGCATCGCAGGATAACGGCTTTGCCGGTCTGGATACCGAGCTGATGCTGAACGGCCCGGCCCAGGTTGCGCACCTGACCGCGATGGGTGACTGGGCCAAGGACGGCAAATTCATCTACACGGGCCGCCGCAACGAAGGTGGCGCGAACTTCCGGTCCGGCGAATGCGCCCTGTTCACCGAAAGCTCGGCAGGATACGCTGGGATCAAAGCCGAAGCCGAGTTTGATTTCGACGTGCGTCCGCTGCCCTATTGGGAAGCTGTCACGGCCGAGCCGCAGAACACCATCATCGGTGGTGCCTCACTGTGGGTCATGGAAGGTCATGAGGCCGATGAATACAAAGGCGTCGGCGAATTCCTCAGCTTCCTGTCCTCGTCTGACGTTCAGGCAGCCTGGCACCAGAACACCGGCTATCTGCCCATCACCACCGAGGCGGGCGAAGCGACCCGAGCGTCTGGTTTCTATGACGAAAACCCAGGCACCGACATCGCCGTCATCCAGATGACCGCGAAAGAGCCGACGGCAAACTCGAAAGGTCTGCGTCTGGGATCATTCGACCAGATCCGTGGCATCATCGACGAAGAGCTTGAGGCCATCTGGGCCGGTGAAAAGACCGCCCAAGAGGCGATGGACAGTGCGAAGGAACGCGGCGACGCGCTGCTGCGCCGGTTCGAATCCGCCAATCAATAAGTCGTAATCTGATGCGGGCCTCGTTGGGCCCGCATTCTACTCTGGTGGGCCAATAGAATGGAAAAACGCGTCATTTTTCGCGGCTGGCTGCTGCCGCTTGCGCTGATCGCCCCGCAGGTCATCATTTCCGCCGTCTTCTTTTTCTATCCTGCTGGTCAGGCCGTATGGCAATCGTTGTTCATTCCCGACCCGTTCGGGTTGTCATCTCAGTTCGTGGGCTTGGGCAATTTCGAATTCCTGCTGAGCGATAAATACTACCGCGCCTCATTCGTGACGACGGCGGTGTTTTCTACGCTTGTGACCCTGTGCTCGATGATCCCGGCCTTGTTCCTGGCAGTCATCGCAGATCGACTGATCAAGGGCTCGGGCGTGTATCGGACCTTGTTGATCTGGCCCTACGCCGTTGCCCCCGCGGTGGCGGGTGTGCTGTGGCTGTTCATGTTCAACACCCGCGTTGGTGTGGTCGCATGGTATCTGGGCCAGCTCGGCTATGACTGGAACCACGTCCTGAACGATGCCGAGGCCATGGGGCTGGTCGTTGTCGCCTCGGCCTGGGGGCGCATCAGCTATAACTTTCTGTTCTTCTTTGCGGCGCTGCAATCCGTGCCCCGCTCGGTCATCGAAGCAGCGGCGATTGATGGGGCCCATTTTTGGCGCCGGTTCTTTACCATCGTACTGCCGCTTTTGTCGCCGACCGCGTTCTTCCTGCTGGTCGTGAACATTGTCTATGCCTTCTTTGAAACTTTCGGCGTGATCCACACGATCACCGGAGGGGGTCCGCAACAAGCCACAACCATCCTGGTCTACAAAGTCTTTTCCGATGGGTTTGTGGGCCAAGATCTGGGGTCGTCTTCGGCCCAGTCGGTCATCCTGCTGGTGGTTGTCGGCCTGCTGACAGTGATCCAGTTCAAATATGTTGAGAAGAGGGTGCATTACTGATGGCGGCCCAACAACATGGAATGGTCGAGAAACGTGGTGCGGGCCTGTGGCTGACCCATGCGTTTATGATCCTTGGCGTTCTGGTCATCTTCTTCCCGATCTGGCTGGCCTTTGTGGCCTCGACCGTCACGCAGGCCGATATCATTTCGCCCCCGATGCCGGTTGTGCCAGGTGATCAGTTCTGGGTGAATTACAAGGCGGCCCTGTTCTCAGGCGTGAACGTCCCGGTCGCAACGATGCTGTTCAACAGCCTGGTGATGGCGATTGGCATTGCCGTGGGCAAGATCGTCATCTCGCTGCTGTCAGCCTTTGCCATCGTCTACTTCCGCTTTCCCGGGCGGAACACGTTTTTCTGGCTGATCTTCCTGACCCTGATGCTGCCGGTTGAGGTGCGGATTGTCCCGACCTTCGAGGTGGTGGCCGGGTTTGGTATGCTCAACAGCTATTCGGGGCTGATCTTTCCGCTGATCGCCTCGGCCACTGCCACGTTCCTGTTCCGCCAGTTCTTTCTGACCATCCCGGACGAACTGGCCGAGGCCGCGCGGGTGGATGGCGCCCGCCCCATGCGGTTCTTCGTTGATATCGTGATCCCGATGAGCCGAACCAACATCGCGGCCCTGTTCGTGATCCTGTTCATCTATGGGTGGAATCAATATCTCTGGCCGCTGCTGATCACCACCGATCCTGAGATGAACACCATCGTGATGGGCATCAAACAGATGTTCCCCTCGGGCGATGATTTTGCCCATTGGCCGACGATCATGGCAACCTCGATCCTGGCAATGATCCCACCGGTCCTTGTGGTGGTGTCGATGCAAAAGCTTTTTGTCCGCGGCCTTGTCGATAGCGAGAAATAAGAAATGGCAACAGTATCCCTTGAGAACGTCAAAAAGAGCTTTGGCCCGACGGACGTCATTCATGGCATCGACGTCGATATCGCGGATGGCGAGTTTATCGTGATCGTCGGCCCCTCGGGCTGCGGCAAATCCACTTTGCTGCGGATGGTGGCCGGGCTTGAGACTGTGACATCCGGCGAAATCCGGATTGGCGAAGAGCGCGCCAATGACAAGGAGCCGATGGACCGGGACATTGCGATGGTGTTCCAGAACTATGCTCTGTACCCCCATATGTCGGTACGCCAGAACATGGGCTATGGTCTGAAAATCGCCGGATTGCCCAAGGCTCAGATTGACCAGAAGGTGACCGAGGCCGCTAAGCTGTTGCAGCTTGAGCCGCTGCTTGACCGCAAGCCCCGTCAGCTTTCAGGCGGTCAACGCCAAAGGGTTGCCATGGGCCGCGCTATTGTCCGCGAACCTGCCGTGTTCCTGTTTGATGAACCGCTCTCAAACCTGGATGCAAAGCTGCGTGTCCAGATGCGCCTGGAAATCCGCGAACTGCAAGAAAAGCTGGGTATCACCTCGCTATACGTGACCCATGATCAGGTCGAGGCCATGACCATGGCCGACAGAATGATCGTGATGAACGGTGGTGTTGCCGAGCAGATCGGCACCCCGCTTGAGGTCTATGAGACGCCGCGGACGCTGTTCGCTGCGCAATTCATCGGCAGCCCGGCGATGAATACCTTTGATGCAGAGCGCCAGGGCGGAAAGATCAGGATCAACGATACCGAGATTGGCCCCTCGGACGGGCCCGATGGCCCGTTCAAATTGGGCATACGGCCAGAGCATCTGTTCCTTGATGAAAACGGGCCCTTTGATGTCGTAGTTCAGATAGCCGAACCGCTGGGGGCGAATACTTTGTTGCACGGTCAGGTGTCAGGCTCTGGCGCGGCAATCACGATCAGCCTTCCGGGTGTTCATCCGATCGAAGGCCGTCATCCCAATATGCGTTTTTCTGTTGCGCCAGAGCATATGCATCTGTTTGACCCGGCCTCTGGCATAAGGCTCGAGGGCTGATGCCTTTCCCTCAGGTCGAGGCGTTTCGCGGCGGTAAAAACCTGATCCGTGTAGTAGGGCACCGGGGGGCACGCGGCGTCCTGCCCGAAAACAGCATGATCGGCTTCGATTTTACGCTGTCCATCGGGGTTCCGCTTCTTGAGTTTGACGTGGTGCTGACGGTGGATGATGTGCCCGTCATAACCCATAACCATCGGCTACATGCGCCGACCTTTCGGGATGCCAGCGGTCAGTTTTTGACCGGAAAAGAACCCAAAGTCTCGTCCCTGTCCTTCGACCAGATTCAACAGTTCGAAATCGGGCGCTTGGACGGACACTCGGATTATGGTCGACGGTTCCCCGATCAGGCCCAACTGGACGGCGTTCGCGTACCAAAGCTGCAGGATCTGCTGGATCTGATCAATCGGCCGGAATACGGCGAAGCCAATCTGATGCTCGAACTGAAATCTGATCCGGATCTGGCCCATGACGCAGCCTATCTGGACCGCTTTGTCGAACGCGTGGTACAGCAGGTTCGGGCCGCTGGCCTATCCGATCGCGTGTTGCTGCACAGCTTTGACTGGACCCTGTTGGAAGTCTGTCAGCGGCAGGCACCTGACATGCCGTCATCTTACCTGACGCAGCTTCCCGAAAATGTCGATGACGTTGGCGAGGATTCCTCCAAGGCCGTTTGTCCGGACTTTCGAGGCCAAAGCGAAAAAATCCCGCAAATGGTCAAGCAAGCGGGCGGCGCGCTTTGGTGTCCGTATTTCGCAGATGTGATATCTGAGGACGTCGCGGTTGCCAAAGAACTTGGGCTTTGCGTAGCCGTATGGACGGTCAATGAACCGACGGATATCAGCAGGATGATTGATCTGGGTGTCGATGCCATCGTCTCGGACTATCCTGGACGGGTTCAAAGGCATCTGTCGGATTTGGGCATGAGATGGGTGTGATCCAGCCGCGATTTCCGACACGATCGCCATCGCTAATGACGGGACCATTCAGGATCACATCGACTCGCTGTCGGGTTAGTTTATAGCTGGGCCGCGCGGTTGTTGCTGCACTACGTGCGCGAGGCTTCGAACGCCGCCCATGCTTGTTCAAAGGCCTCAAAATCGAACTCTGACGCGCGTGCTGGGCCAAGAATAAGCTTTTCGGTTTCAAGCAATTTGCGGATCGCCTGTTCCAGGCTGTCCACCACTTCGGGTGGGATCACCAAAGCGCCGTGCCGGTCCGCATGCACCAGGTCCCCGTCCTTGATCGAGAGGCTGAAGATGGTCACCGGGGTGCCCACCTCTTTGACGTGCACGAACCCGTGGCTTGGACCGACCGAGCCCGCCACAACCGGAAACTCATCCGGCAAATCGCCCAGATCCCGCATCACTCCGTTGGTCAACGCACCGCTGATGCCAAACCCTTTGTGGACCGTGGTATTGATCTCACCCCAATAAGCACCGATGCAGTCCGGAAAATCCAGATCTTCGACAACCGTAACAGCCGGGCCTGTGCCCGTTGCCATGTGCCGGTAGTAATCCATCCGGCGCTGACGGATCACTTCGGGAGGGTCTTCGGGAGGGTTCACCGCCGCGATCTTTGCCGTTCTGGCATAACCGACCATTGCCCCCGCCTCGGGATCCGAGCACAGCATTGTGCCCCGCGTGAAATTGTCGAACCCACGCTTGCCTTGCGCCACTTCGATCGCATTGCAAACGGTGGGGGTGTCGACGGATTTCAAAAGGTCCAGCAAGGGTTTTTTCATTGTGCCTCCAGCCAACGGCACAGCGCCGCTGTCGTCAGTTCGGGTTGTTCAAGTGTAGGCAAATGCCCCGCCTGCTCGATGACCTCGAAACGGCTATTCGTGAGAAGTTCATGCATCAAGACGTGTCGCGAAACCGGGCACAGAGCATCATCTTTCCCGCACAGGATCAGGGCCTGTCCGGAATAGCTGCGCAAGGTATCGCTTTGGTCGGGACGATCTCGCAATGCTTTGGACTGGTTGATAAAAACATCCGGTCCAAGACCCAAGGCCATATCCATGCACAGGTTCAGAATTGCCTCGCGGTTCGGGCCATCGGTCAGGTAGTTTGGTTTCATCTCCTCGGCCATGACCCGGCCCAAGCCCCCACTGGACACAGAGGCGATTTGTGGACCACGCCTGGCTTTGACGTCATCCCGTTCGGCCAAGTGGTTGGTATCCATCAGCGCCACGCTGACGACGCGCTGCGGTTGCTGCCGGACTATTTCCATCGCAACGATGCCACCCATGGACAGACCCGCAAGGACAAAGCGCGGGGGCGCATAAGACAACACTTCGGCGGCCAAAGCCTGCACCGTGTCATGCCCCCCAATCGGCGCGTAGAGGACAGGATTGCTGCTCGAAAGCGCCGCGATTTGCGGGGCAAAAAGCCGGGCATCGCACATCATGCCGGGCAACATAACAAGTGGTTTCATGTGACCAATGCAGCCCCGTCGGCCAGAGATCCAAGCTTGGCAAAGGCGATATCAGGATCAACCGCACCAAATCCGGCAAAAGTGCCAAATCCGCAATCCGAGCCCGCGATCACTCTTTCGCGGCCAACAATATTCGAAAACCGTTCAATACGTTGGGCGACCAGTTCCGGATGTTCGACAAAATTTGTCGTGGTGTCGACAACGCCAGGTACAAGCACTTTGTCCGCTGGTATTTCGGCTTTGCGGTCACGGAACACCGTCCATTCATGCGCATGACGGGGGTTCGAGGTTTCGAACAGGACATAGCGGGATTTGGTCGACATCAGCGTGCCGAATACTTTGTCCATTCCAATGTCGCAACAATGCGGTCCTTCGTAATTGCCCCAGCAAATATGGACGCGCACCTTGTCAGCGGGAACGTCCTGCAATGCGTGGTTCAGGGCCTCAACATGCAAATTGGCGACTTTGACAAATTCTTCGTCCGAAAGGTCAGAGAACAGCATATGGCGAGACAGGGCCAGGTCGGGGCAATCCAGCTGTAGATCCAGACCGGCCCCCACAATGGTTTCGTACTCTTGCTTCATCGCATCGGCGAGTGCAGCCAGATAGGCTTCACGTGTGGGGTAGAAATCATTTTGCAGAAACAGTGAGATGACACCCGGGCTGGCCGCGTTCATAAAACCACGCTCGACACCATGCGCGGCCATGGCGGCCTTGAGGTTGTCGATGTCTTTTTGCAGTTCACCTTGCCCTTTTGACCGCACCTCACCCACACACATTGGGCGCGCATATTGTGGCGTACCGCCATCATCAGCCAAGCGTTTCAGGAAGCCGGGAAACATCTTCAGATCCGCTGGCGCGTTGCGCGGGCTGTCCCCGTCAAAACCAGTATAGCGATCTTTGACATAGGTGGCGTATGAGATCTTCGACGTCTCGCCATCTGATACGATATCGACCCCGGCTCCGACCTGTTTGCGCACTGTCTCGGACACTGCCGAGGTCATACACGCATCAAAAGCATCCGCGTCAAATGGCTCTGCACGCTCGCGCGCAAAGATGAAATCCACGACCTCCTGACTACGCGGAAGGCTCCCTACATGTGTGGTTGAAATGCGGGTCATTCCTTCTTCTCCCTCTGCAAGTCTAATCTGCGCCGCCCGGAAGGCAGCGCAGTTTGTTTCATGCACCTGTCCAAGTTGTACCGGCCGGATCTTCGGTTGCGGTAACGCGATAGAGCCCCGCGTCACCGGTCATCGAAGGCGTGACGCCATAGCTTTCGCCGGGCAGAACCAGTGCGGTATCCCCATTTGTCAGGGTTGTTTCAACATCCTCAATCGTAATCCGCCAGTGGCCACTGGCCGGCATCAAGACCACAGGCTTTTCGGCTTTAACCGGATCAGACACGCACGAGCCGCGACCAAGGAAATCAACCTCGAAACCCGGCTTGTCCTTGATCAGGCCGTTTTCACCGATCACAACGGCAGGCCTGTTTGATGACAGCGCCATCAAATCCCAATAGCGGGCCACGTAATTGCCAATCACATTTTCGACGGGGACCTCGGGATAGGCTTTCAACTGCTCTTCAGTCAGCAAGGGCATGGGCTGTACATTATGCGGCAGCGTTTCCCCTTTTTTGCTGTCGTAAAGAATCCCATTGTTTCCCAGCATCAAGCCATGGGCCTGCGCATCCTGAATAACCTGCGGCGCCCAGGTGACCCCGCCCCCGGCATCGTCACCGCCAAGGACCGCCATGATCATCCCGTAGTCCTGCCCCACATTTTCAAACCCGCGGAAGATACCGGTCGGGATGTTGAAGATGTCTCCTTCTTCGGCAATGAACTCGCCAGCCGATCCGTATCTGCCCCAGAAGAACCGCCAACGGCCTTTGGCAACAAAGAACACTTCGGCCGTGGTGTGGCTATGCAGAGAGTTCCGGCATCTCGGCGGTTGGCCCGCAGCACCGATGTTGAAACCGATCTTATCGGTGATGTGGACGTGTTGATCGGGGCTTTCGGATACGCCCCCGCCGACGATGGTGAAGTTTTCCTTTTGATCTGACCCCGGGGTATGGGCGTCGATGAACGCGGTTTTACAGGGTTTCAATTCGCCATAACGGACGATGCGGCTTTGGATGGTACTCATTTCTGTCTTCCTTTTGGTTGGAGTTCGCTGCGGTCAAACTCCGAAACCAGGCGGGCGGTTGTTCAGTCGCCGGGCACGCAGGCTGGCCCGGTGGGCGTGAAAACGCCGCAGCGCCTGCCCAGCCTCCAGATTTGAGAGACGATGCGACATTTACAGATCACCGGTTTTCAAAAGGATCTGTTTCCAGACCGACGTTTCATCAAACAGAGTGTACTCACGGCGCAGGCCCCAGGGGCCGAATTCGGCGTGGCTAATACCCAGCACAAAGACCTCGGCCCCCGTCGGCGTGCCGAACACACCCCATCCATCATGCTTGCCATGCAGCGACCAGCGGATCGCGGCGCGGGGCGGCATCATTGGGTCATCGCGACCGATCTGATGTTGAATTTTGAACTCGGCATTCGGGAAAGAGGCGCGAAGTCCCATCCAAAAGCGATCGACCGGAGCCCAGCTGTGACCAGTCGTGCCGCGCGGATATTCCGATTGCACGGCGCGGTCATACTCGGCGCTGATCACGCTCAGGTCTGCAGACATGACCCGGTTCAGAATGTCGGCGTATTTCTGACCCCATTCATTGTCATTGCCACGCCCTTTGTAAGGTCCAGGCTGATCATTCGCCGGCGTGTAAGGCTGGGCGCAAGCCTCTGGGCCGCCTTCGCGGGCGATCAGATCGCGGGCATATTCTTTTGGGTCCCAACCCATCTGTTGGACAATCGCACCCTGGTCGCGGATCAGCCATTCATCGTTGATCTGGTTGTTGATGGCGTGACAGTCAGCAAGGATACGGTAGACCAGCTTTTTCCCGGTAGCCTTCCCATAGGCACCGTCGCCCAGATGGGTCGCAGTCGACAAAAGCCTGTGCGAGGACAGCATGCCATCTTCCGGTGTGCCGGACCAAATCACATCCTCACCCAGCAATGTGCGGTCGGGGAACTCGGCAAGCGTTGCCATGGTAGCGGCAATGACGCCCTGATTGCCAACGACAACTGACCCCGGGGATCGAACTACGATATCGGGCGCATAGTAATGGTGCAGCGTGGCAATGCCCCGATCTTCCCAGATTTCTTTTGTGATCCCAATAATATAGTCAGGAAAATCTTTGAATTTCGGGTCAAATCCCTTCATGTCTTCCATCCTTCAGGTATACGTGCAGAACCGCGAACAATCAGCGGTCCATCTATTTCCAATCGGTGCGGACCAACATCGGGCCCTTCGATTTTGCTCAGCAAAATGTCCACGGTTTCGGCAACCATGCGGTTAGCAGGCTGTCGTACGGTGGTCAGGCTATAGGTTGGCCAGGCGGCCACAGCCACGTCGTCGTATCCGACAACCGAAACATCTTCGGGAATCCTTAGGCCCAACTCGAATCTGAGGGTGTCCATCACTGCAATAGCCATGTGGTCATTGGCCACAAAAACGGCGTCGGGCGGGTCCGAGGCAAACATCTCCAGCGTTGCCGCCCGCGACTGTTCGCTGGTGAAGTTCCCAACGCCGCGCACATGCAGTTCCGCCCCCGCATCATGCAAGGCGGCCCTGAAACCTGATTCGCGGTCGCGCTGGGTCGACGCGCCTTCCCAACCGGCTATGTACCCGATCTTTTTATGCCCCCCGGCCAAAAGGAATTCGGCAGCCTTGCGCCCACCCGCGATATTGTCCGAGGTGACCGCCGACATGGCCGGGTCGTCCTGAACCCGGTTAAACAGCACCATCGGCACACCGGCAGCCAGACAACGATCCGACAGATCCGACGACAAAGCCACCGAAGCCGCGATAATCCCGTCAACCTGAAAATCCAGTATTTCTTCGATCACGTTGTCTATGTTGCCGGCCTGATGCGACGCCATGAAGACCAGCACGTGGTAGCCGCGCTCTTGCAACTTGTTTGTCAGCTTTTCCAACGCTTCAGGATAGAACTGATTGTTCAGATAGGCGACCACAAGTCCAATGATCCGACTTTTGCCCGAGACCACCGCACGGGCCAGAAAATTTGGCCGATATCCCAGTTCATCCGCTGCCTTGCGCACTTTCGCGACCGTTTTTTGCGAGGCCGATGCACCAGGCGTAAAGACCCGGCTAACGGCGGATTGGCTGACCCCGGCCAGCCGGGCAACGTCCAACGATGTAACTTTCTGAGTAACCATCAGTCTGCCGTCCAGCCTCCGTCCACCAACATTGCTGTTCCTGTAACCAAAGCCGACGCCTCTGATGCCAGGTACACTACCGCGCCCATAATATCCTCAATCTCTCCCGGGCGGCCTAGCTTGATCTTGTCCAAAATCCAGGCCCGTTTGGTCGGGTCCTCGAATGTAGGCCGGGACAAATCCGTCAGGATGAAAGTCGGGCAAATCGTGTTGACACGGATCTTTGCGGGCCCGAATTCCAGCGCCATCGCCTTGGTAAAGCCCTCGACCGCAAACTTGGAGGCGCAATAGACCGCGCGTTCCTGCCCGCCGACATGGCCCATCTGGCTTGAGATATTTATCAGCGATCCGGGACGCCCGGCCTCAAGCAACCCTTTGGCAACGGCTTGGGTTAGGAAATAGGCCCCCCGGACATTGACGTTCATGACCGAGTCAAAATCTTCGGGCACCGTTTCGACCGCCTTGCTATGACGTGCAAACCCTGCGGAGTTCAAAAGGATGTCAAACGGCCCGTTTTCGGCGACAGCCGCGGCAGTTCCTGCTACATCGGTGACATCCATCTCAAGCACCTTGGCAGACCATCCCTTGGCAGTCATCTGATCGGCTATCTCTTGTAACGCACTTGCGCGGCGCGCCGCCAATGTGACCTCGGCCCCATGCTCTGCTAGCGCTACGGCGCAGGCCAGACCTATGCCCGACGATGCCCCGGCGACTAGCGCACGTTTGCCGCCTAGACTGAAACTGGGGGTACTGGGAAAATTGAGCATATCAGACCTCGCCGACTGGGTATGGAATTTCACCCGCGACACGCGCTTTGTTGAATTCGCGCAGGCGGGCAAAGACATCTACGCCCAGTTGCCGGTACACGTCCAGCAGGTCGACCAACACCCAGTTTTCCCGGATCAGGCCATCTTCCAATCGCCAGAAATCCAACGATCTCATGGTGATGCGCTGGCCAGAAGGGGCGATACCCATCCAGCCGTCATGAGTGATGGTCTGGATCATGTCCGGCCAGCCGGTAACAGCTGCATAATCACCGTCACCAAAGAAATGAAAGGTGATCTCGTCGGCGTATTTGCCTCGGTCCGGCATACCACTCAGGAAAGGGATCTGGTGCCAGTTGCGAAACCCTGCAATGCCGCGCCCGGTGCCGATCCCGGCGGGTCCGTACCAGTTCATGCGCGGATGCCAGAACCTTTCCATCTCCATCACTTCGGGGCCACCCTGACTGGGATGCTTTTCCAGATGTTCAAGCATGGAAACGATATGGTCGCAGGAGGCCTTCGATTTTGCCTCATCCCAGGGGCCCCGCACGATACCGTCCAGCGTCGCCGGGCCGGGAATACAGAACTCCTGCCCCAAAGACGGGGCCATCGGCCAGGCCTTCGCTTGCATCATCACTTCGGGAATGTCCCAGAGTGCCTGGATTTCGACAACTTTGCGATCTTCGAAGCGGTAGAATTCGTGGAACCGCATATGGGTCAGATGCCCGGTCGGCGGGATGTCCAACCAAGGGGCGACGAAGGTGCCTACGTAGTGGCCGCCACAGCAGACCCAATCATTGCCATGTTGCGTCGGCCCGCCCATCACAATCCAATCCCGGCGTTCCAGATCAGGCATGGATTTCAAAAGCGGTGTGTAGCAGGCATCATAGAGTTCCTGCGGCCCGGTCAGGTCGCCGAATGGATGGGGCATGTGGATGACGGCATCGGGCGCAATCACCGCCTGCAGTGCAGCTCGGACGCCGGTTTCGTCAAAGTTATACATGGCTTCGCGCAATGGCGCGATCAGGGCCTTATGGGTAGAATGTGTGTCCATTGCGAAATCTCGCATTGTGTTATCTGCTTTTCTTTCAAAACCCGTGGTGCCCGGGCAAACCCCAAGCGCAAGTTCTGCAGCAATGACCTCACTCTTATGAGGACGCGTCTGCAGCCTCGCGATAAGCCGCACCTTCGCCGTAAGGTACGTTGATACCCCCATAACGCCGGACGCGAATATTGCATTGCTCGGCATGGCCGACAAAGCCTTCCAGCATACACAGGCGTGAGCCGAATTCGCCGATCATTGCCGCAGCCTCGTCGGTAACAACCTTCTGGTAGCTATGAGTTTTCATGAACTTGCCGACCCACAAACCGCCGGTATAACGTCCGGCCTTTTTGGTCGGCAGCGTGTGGTTCGTGCCGATCACCTTGTCACCGTTTGCAACATTGGTCCGCGCCCCAAGAAACAGCGCGCCATAGCTGGTCATGTTTTCCAGGAACCAGTCGTCACGGTCGGTCATCACCTGCACATGCTCAGAGGCGATATCATCGGCAACTTGCAACATTTCGTCATAAGTGTCGCAGACAATGACTTCCCCATACTCCTCCCAGCTGACTTTTGCGGTTCCGGCGGTAGGCAGGATGCCGAGGATACGGTCGATCTCGCTCAGCGTTTCTTCGGCCAGCTTGCGCGAGTTGGTGACCAGAACACAGGGGCTGTTGTAGCCATGCTCGGCCTGCCCCAACAAGTCGGTCGCACAAAGTTCTGCATCGGCAGCGGTTTCGTCGGCAATGACCATGGTCTCGGTCGGGCCCGCAAAAAGGTCGATGCCAACGCGACCAAAGAGCTGCCGTTTGGCTTCTGCCACAAAGGCGTTCCCGGGGCCGACCAGCATGTGGACCGGATCAATGGTTTCCGTACCGATCGCCATGGCACCAATCGCTTGGATACCACCCATGACATAGATCTCATGCGCCCCACCCAGATACATGGCAGCGATCACGGCCGCATTGGGCTTGCCCTGAAACGGCGGCGTGCAGGCGATGATGCGAGGCACACCGGCCACTTTAGCGGTCGCAACCGACATATGCGCCGAGGCAACCATCGGGAATTTACCGCCAGGAACATAACAGCCAACAGACTGCACCGGGATGTTCTTGTGGCCGAGGATGACGCCCGGCAAGGTTTCAACCTCGATATCCAGCATTGAGTCGCGCTGCGCCTGGGCGAAGTTTATCACCTGTTTCTGAGCGAACTTGATGTCGGCCAGCTCGCGTTCGGTCAATGAGGCGATCAGCTCGTCGATCTGTTCCTGGCTCAGGCGGAAGCTTTCCGGCGAGTAATTGTCAAACTTTTCCGACAGATCACGCACTGCCGCATCACCGCGGGTTTCGATGTCTTTCAGCGTCGCTTCAACGACAGCGCGGGTTTTGGCGTCATCTTCGGCTCGGTCGGCCTCGGGTTTGCCGCTTTTCAGATATTCGATAGCCATTGTCCTAATCCTCAATTTTCGGGCCGGGGCGGAATTTCTTCTCCCCGGTCAAATGTTTCCCACCCTTTGCCCTGGAACAGATCGACGCCAAGCTGCGAGGCGACATGGGCAAAATCGACATTCACCCAGTTGTCGACGATCTTGCCGTCGACAACTTTCCAGAAATCCATGTAACGGATCTCGACGCGCTTGCCGGTGGGCGCAATCCCCAGAAATTCGCCAGAATGGGTTGCTTCCTGGCGGCCAAAAGCTGCCGCCCACTCGCCCATATAAAGCCGGGCCTCGTCGATGCAGGTCTTGTCGGAAAACGCAGCCTGGAACGGGCGTTGCCAGTTTTCCTGGAATTCCTTCAGGCCCGTCTTGGTGCCGCAACCCTGGTTGCCAAGCCAGCGGAACCCTTCGGCGAAGAATTCGCCGATGTCTTCGATACGGTGGTCGTTCAAACCATCGACCATCCCCTCGATCACGGCGCGGGTCTCGTCGGTTTTGCTCATGTCCGTGTCACGTGTCAGCACGGCTTGTTCGGGGCGGGAGCCCTTCATGTTTCTCTTCCTTTTATGGTTACCAAGGGATCTTCTGTGTGGAGGGCGAGGATTAATCCGCCGTCAGAAAATCCCTTGGCATCCGGTTGAGCGCCGGATGGCGCGCAACGGCGTTATGTCTGGCAGAGCAGCTCATGCAGCCTGCTCGGCGATTTCAGCAAAGAGGTCATAGCCCAGTTGCAACAGCACATGCGGGACATCGACGAAAACCCAGTTTTCGACCAGCAGATCGTCCTCGCGGCGCCACCAGTCACAGACCCGCATGAAGACGCGTTTGCCACTTGCGGACTGGCCGAGGAAAGGTTTCACTTGGACGCCAGTTAACGAGGGCCAACCGCCCGAGCATACGTAGTTACCTTCGCCATAGCGGGTGAAATGCGCCGTCATACCGTTGCCCGCAGTGCCGCCAGACCAGCCTTCAAAGGTGGCTTCGAAAGGCACCTGGAAGCTGGCAAAACTCTCGACCCCGACGAAAGAACCGAACGCGCCGGGGCCGTACCAGACCATGTTGTCATGCCAGTAGGGGCGCCAAGCCTCGTTCTCGGTAGCAAGCCCGGCCAGCATTTCTGTGACCATATGATAGCTCTTGGCACCCTCGGCAGGATCCTGCGGAGTGGTCAAGATGCCATCATGGCTGGCAGGGCCCTGAATCATGCCGGTGAAACCGCGGGTCTTGCCCGGGCTGTCGGGGATCGGCCATTGTCCAGCGGCCAGCATCAGCTCTGGAATATCGAGGAAGATATAGCTTTCCACCGCCTTGCCGTCCTTCATCCGGTGGAACTCGCCGAAGCGCAGATAGGCAAGCTCGCCTGTGGCCCGGATGCCGAGCCAGTCGCGCGAGAACCGACCAACGAAATAGCCGGTGGCGCTGATCCAGTCCTGCCCGTCAAATTCGCCGGCCATGACGATGTCATCGCGCCGAAAAAGCCCGTCGAAGGCAGCGGCGAGCGGGGCGATGACGTGATCGTGCAGCCCGAGGCCGCCCGCGACCTCATTGAAGGGATGCACCACGTTGACATGTGCACTGGGGGCGAAGAAAGCGTCAAATGCCGGCCGGAAGTTGCCAGGATGGCGTTGTGCTTCGGTGAAACTCAGAAAGGGTTTGCGGTCGAGGTTTTTCATCTTCTCTGTCTCAATGGGGTCTGTTCGGGGCGTGTTCGGAGAAGCGCCCCGCAAGGTCCCGCGCGCATCAAAGCAAATGGAATTCGTCCCGGCCGCCGGGTCCTGCGCGCAGCCACATTCAGTCTGGCTGTATGCGCATGGGCAGATACGGACTGAGGATGAGTGCGTCCCATCAGAGTTAGCCTTTCACAGCCCCGGCCGTCAGACCGCCCACAATCTGTCGCTGGAAGAACATGACCAGAATGAACAGTGGAACTGTGGCTGAAACCACAGCCGCAACCGCGAACATCACGTTACCTTCGGTCTGCGTTGTACCAAGAAACGCGGCAATGGCAGGCACCATCGTGCGGTTGCTTTCGGACAGCAGCATCGCCCCGACGGCAAAATCGTTATAGGCCAGAAGGAACGAGAACAGCCCGGTGGTGATCACCCCTGGCCACATCACCGGAATGATCACGCGACGAAATGCCTGGAACTGGTTGCATCCGTCGACCTTGGCACTTTCATCCAGCTCGCTTGGGATATTCTTAAAGAAAGAATGCAGCATCCACAGAGTGAACGGCTGGTTGATCGCCACAAGCACGATGATCGTGGTTGGAAGGATCCCCCAGATGTTCCATTCGAAGAAAGGCAGCAAATATCCCGAGACCAACGTAATCGGTGGCATAGCCCGGAAGATAAGTGCCGTAATCAATAGCCAGAACGTATAGTTGTAGGTCGACCGAGACAGGGCATAGCCCCCCAGCGTTCCGATTGTGAGCGAGATGGTGACAACAAAGAAACAGATGATCCCCGTGTTGAGAACATTCCGCCAAAATTCTTCCTGTATCCAGGCACCCTCGTACCCTGTGGTTGTGAAGGGCGAGCCATAGACGGCTTCGGTCCGTGCTCCGGTGATGGCATTGGTCCAGTCGGCGATCGAAAAGAAATCCAACTCTACTTTGAACGAACCCCAGACCGTCCAGAGGAACGGGAAAGCGGCCAGAACGAACCATAGGATCACAAATAAGGACGAGGCGATCCGGAGACTTCTAGGCATTCTTTGTGCGCGGCTGGCCATATTATCTTGCTCCTTTGAAGTCGCGCCAGGTGCGGACAAGCACGGGTGACAGCAGAATGGCGACTCCGATTATCGTGATCACAGAGGTCGCGGCCGCGGAAGAAAGCTGCCGGGTTTCACCGCCTAAGTCGTTGAAGATGAATGTACTAAGGGATTGTGCGTGCGCACCTGCGCTGAACCCGATTATCGGTTCAAACACCTTGAAGTTGTCCATCAACTGAATCAACGCAACAAATGTGACCAGTGGCATGAGATGAGGAACGACCACGAACTTAACCTGTTGCCAGCGGGTTGCCCCGTCTATCTGGGCGGCCTCGATTTGATCCTGGGGCAATGTTTGCAGCCCCGCATAGAACACGACAAATGCAAATGGAGCGGCGTGCCAAACTCCATAAACCATCAGCGCCACCCACATCAGCCCGGTTGAGGCCTTCAGGCTAAAATCCGGATCCCCGGCCAGATATACTAGGGCGTTGCCGATGACCCCGCGGCTGTCAATCATCCAGAACAGGATAAGCGAGCCAATCAACGGAGTGACGATCATCGGCAGAAGCGAAAAGAAGATCAGCAGCCCTTTGAGATTTCGGTGCAGGGAGTTGATTGCCAGCGCGATCACCAGCCCCAAAATGATTGTGAGCGGCGTCACAACAAACGTGAATGTCAGCGTAAAAGCCATTGCCCTGTAAAAGGGCAAATTACCGATCTTTGAGAAGAAACCGCCCCAGGTTTCATTCACAGCCCAGATCTGGCCAATTTCCTGGATCGCCAGGTGGCCACGGTCCAGGTAAATGTCCAATCCGACAAATCGGCCCAGTGGTTTCTCGGCGCGAAGGGCGGCTGTTGCCTCTTGATCAATCGTGGTCTCTGTCGTGCAGCCAATCAGGGGGGTGCAGCTTTCGACCTCTAACAAAACGGCCGGATGAGGCGCGAAAATGGATTGGGTCACCACCGAAACTATCGGCATCGCGATGAACAGCAGCATCGCAAGCCCGGTGGGCAGGAAGAACCACAGGAAGGTCTTATGGCGCATGTCGCAATCCCCACGTGAATTGGTTTGTGCGGGCGGCCCTTACAGACGCCCGCACGAGTCAGGCCCTACTGGAGGAAACCTTGTTCGATGGCAGCCGCGCGATATGCGGCTTCGACATCGGCCAGCGCCTGCTCAGCGCTTTCCTTGCCTTGCATGAAGTCTGAAAGTTCATTGCCTAGCGCGCTGTGCATCAGGCCCATGTAAGGCAACATCGGATAAGGCGGTGTGCCCATTTTGGCCGCCTCAAACACGCCTTCGGCGTCCGCACCAGGCTCGTAGCCTTCGATCAACCATACCGCCAGCGGCGTGGTTTCATCGTTCAGCATGTCGGGACGGATACCGTGTTTCATCGCGATGAACGTAGCCTCGGCTTCTTCATCCGAGATGTTCTTGCCGACGGTCCAGCCGTCCCACCACAGGGTCGATGCCGGCGTCGAGCCGCCGCCGACTGTCAGTGGTGCGCCGATCGCATGACCGTCGATCACTTCCTGAAGCACGCCTTCGGTCGTGGTTTGCTGCGATGCGCGTGAACCCCACATGTTCATGATTGCAACGTTTCCAGCGCGGTATTCGGCATTAGTGGCATTGGAATCGTGGGTCAGGAAGTCGGGGTTCATGTATTCCGACAAAGCCTTCATCATGTTCAGCGCATTGACACCAGCCTCAGAATTCACGTTGGGCTCGGCTGTTCCGGCTTTGAAGTGGCTGCCGCCATAGCCAAGAAAAATGTTGTTGAATTCCTGTGCCAGATTCCAACCCGACGCATAGGCGCCGCCAACCGGGTTTTGCATGATGCCCTGCTCGCGAATGGCTTTGGCAGCTTCGAGCAATTCTTCATAGGTTGTCGGCACTTCGACACCGGCCTGTTCCAACACGTCCTTGCGATACATCAGGTGCTGAGCATTCGCCATGAACGCCACGGCCATAATGTCATCACCAATCTTGATCAACTGACCTGGCTGCAGGTCCTGACCATGCTGTTCCACCAGATCGTTGAGCGGCCGAATAACATCTTCGTTCATCAACGCCACGATCGAGCTGTTGGCGATGATGGCACTGGTGTATTCAGACGGGTTTCCGGACAGACCAGCCACGTTGATGGTCTGGTGCTCGGAGGTCAGGTTTGAATCGACCGATGCGCCTGTGCATTCTTTCGCGCCGGTTGCGACGGCCTGAATGGCCGCAAATTCGTTACCAACGATATTCACGCGCCCGCTAATTTCACAGGCATAACCTGCGCTGGCGGCAAAGGCGGCCAAGGACCCAGCCAATGCTATTTTCTTCAGAAACATTTGTATTCCTCCCTAGGTAGATGGGTGCATCTTCGAAGTCTGCACCTGCATTAAACCCGGCAATGCGGGTTTGGATTTTCTGTTCAGCGCTCCAAACGCGTTCCGGTTTGCGCATCAAACAAGTGGCAGTGATCGGTGTGGATATGGATTGAAACCTGATCATCGATTTCAGCGCGATAGGTTTTGTCGGCTTTGACCGAAACCAGCGCGCCACCGATCCGAACCGAGACCATCGTGCTGTCGCCCAAAAGCTCCTGCGTGTAGATGGGCCCGTTAATCTCGCCGCCGCTTTCCACGACATTGGCGTCCTCGGCACGAAAGCCCAGCGTAATCGGGCCGTCCGACGCATTCAGCCCATGCACCTCAGTGTTCTGAGCCCTAAACACCCCATTCTGAACCTGACCATCGATAAGGTTCATTGCAGGGTTGCCAATAAAGCTGGCCACAAAAGTGTTTGCGGGTGCATCGTAAATATCGGTCGGAGAGCCAACCTGCTGCACGATACCCTGCTTCATGATCACCACACGATCGGCAAGGGTCATCGCTTCGATCTGGTCATGAGTCACGTAGATTGTGGTCACGGCAAGCTCGTGGCTGAGGTTCTTGATCTGCGCGCGCGTCGAAACACGCAGCTTGGCGTCAAGGTTTGACAGCGGTTCGTCCATCAGAAAGACATTTGGCTCGCGAACAATGGCGCGGGCCAAAGCGACACGCTGGCGCTGGCCGCCCGACAGCTCTGCCGGTTTGCGATGCAGAAAGTCATCCAGTTCGACCATGGCAGAAGCGCGGCGCACTTTTTCGTCATGCGTGGAAGGGTCGATGCCGCGCACCTTCAGCGGGAACCGGATATTCTCATAAACATTCATGTTCGGATAGAGCGCGTAGGACTGAAACACCATGGCGACATCGCGGTCCTTGGGCTCCATGTCATTGACACGCTCGCCATCTATCAGAATGTCGCCCTCGCTGGCGTCCTCCAAACCCGCAATCATGCGCATGGTCGTCGTCTTGCCACAGCCTGATGGCCCAAGAAGAACCAGAAACTCTTTATCGGCAATAGTCAGGTCGAAGTTATCCACCCCCACAAACGATCCCCAACGTTTCCCAACACTGCGAAGTTGAATTTCGGCCATTCTATCCTCCCATGTGCACTTGTCGTGCATACGTTTGCAAGAGCATAGACATCTGATGGAACATCAGGCAAGCTTTTTTTGCATGCGTTTGCAAATCTGCGCTTCACTATACCTAAAACCTGTGCTCAATCACTGGTAAAGCACTGAAAGAAAAGAATATGCCTTACGAAGCCGAGAAAAATATTGTTCTGGATCTTTATGAAGCTCTGAGCCGAGCTGAAGAATCAGCGGTCCCTGACGTGATCTCGAAATATTGCGCCGATGACTATCTGTGGCGCGGATTCCATCCCTTTGACGAACTACATGGCCCCAGTGACGTAGGTGCCCAGTTCTGGCTTCCGCTGAAACAAAGCCTGACCCGAATGCAGCGCCGCATGGACATATTCATGGCCGGAGAAAACGAGATGGACGGTTTCACCTCGATCTGGGTTGTATCAATGGGCCATCTCATGGGGCTGTTCGACAAAGAATGGCTAGGTATCTCGCCAAACGGCAAAATGACATTTCTGCGCTATTGCGAATTCAACAAGGTCGAAAACGGGAAAATCACTGAAACGGCAATGTATTTCGACATACCTCATTTCATGATGCAGGCCGGATTGCAGCCGTTCCCGCCTCAGACAGCCGCGCAGCTCGTGCAGCCGGGGCCCATGACCCATGACGGCCTGATGGTCGGTCCGCAACCTGCGGCGGAAGGAGAGCGGACCCTGGCGGCCATCAACTCTATGATCTCCGATCTGGGCCAATGGAACAGCGGCCTCAGCCTTGAGGACGAGCTACGGCGCACATGGTCCGAAGACATGATCTGGTGGGGGCCATCCGGGATCGGGGCGACCTACACGATCGAACGCTACGCCCAACAGCATGCAGGCCCTTTCCGTGCTGGTTTCACTGACCGGTCGAAAACCAAACACATATGCCGCCTGGCAGAGGGTCATTATGGCGGTTTTTTTGGCTGGCCGAACTTCACAGCCCGTCCAACTGGCGGGTTCATGGGAATGCCTGCGACTGACAAAGCCGGTGAATTTCGGGTAATAGATATCTATCGGCGAGACGAGGATAAGCTGGCCGAGAACTGGATATTCATCGACCTTTTACATTTCTGGAAACAGCAGGGCGTGGACATCCTTGCCAGAATGTCCGAGCTACCGCGAACATAACCGGCAGGATTGACTCACATCAGACCTTGGCTCTGTGCACTACCCCTGGCTCGTGGCGCGTAGGGTCAAAAGGTTCTTTGGCGACCCAGCGCCGATTCACCTGGAATACATGCTGAACGAGTTCCGGTCCGACGCCGCCCCAATCGGGGCGGCATTTCTTGTTTGCAAACGGAGCAAGCGCTGGCTCATATCCCAAGCCTCACATGGGCCCCGCGCCTGAGCGGGATTGCGTATCCGAGCGAACGAGAATGGGCCAAGCGGCGGCGTTCAGGGCGTCCCATTGGTCGGGGTCAACCTCAATCCCCTGTTCCAAAGCTTGGTTATAGTTGGCTGCTAGCTGCGCCGCCGAAATCTCAAACCGCTGAAGTTCGGGTTGCTCCACCTGACGTGTCACCGCGTCCGCCAGCAATGCAGGCTGATTTGTGCAGATGATAGTGACGGTCGAGATTTCTTTGCTTTCATCTGCATTATCCAAACGCCAGTAATGCGGGAAAGTCGCGCCGCTTTCAAAGCTCGCTCCGTGTGATCCAACCTGATCTTTCCAATAGGCTGAGATATACACGCCCAACTGCGCGACCATCGACAGGCTTCGCAGGATTAGGCCAGGATAGCGGCAGTTGGCCAGCTCGATGATCGCAAAGCCCGACTTGTTGGCCTTGGAGTGCATCAGATAGGCCGCCAATGAGCCGTGCTCGCAGACATCCGCGCCACCTGCATCAAGAACGGCGATGTCGTCATTTTCGAACACCAACCGCGGAGTCGCTCCACCCTTGGGGGCCAGTGGTGGTAGGGTGATACGGTCGAACCCGCTCAGACCCGCCATTTGCAACCAAGTGACCAATTGGGCAGCGTCCTCATAGTCACCGATCTCGTGCCCGGCTCCTTCGTAGGCGCGGGACAGCGCGGTGATCATTTCGTTACGGGATACTTTCATGCCTGTGCCTCCTCAATCTGCGGTTTCAGTGGCAGGAACCAGCTTTCATAGGTCTGGCCGATGTCATCAATCAGCGGTGCCCCCTGATACATTGTGTTACGTACCCATAGCTTCGAACGAGGGTCGAACTTGCTGACGCCAAAGAAGGCAAGCTTGCAGCGCAACAGATCCATGGGGCGCACGTTCCGGTCCGCAAGGTTGGCTCGGATCTCGGCGTATTTGTGCCTGCTCATGGTTTGGATGCGGCGCACGATGCTTTTCAGAGCTGGGCGGCGCAACAGGAAATGAATGACGTCACTGCCTGGATGCTCTTCAAGGTCTTCCAACAACACGTCATAGCAGGCGCGAACACGGCGACCGATGGGCAACGGCATTTGTTTCTCAATCCCCGGATCAGCACCGGCAAATCCCAGCCGGGGCTCCAATTTTTCTTCCGAGCGATACCAGAACGCATCCGATTTTTCCGGGTCTGAGAAGTCAATTGCCAACGCCCAGTCATAGCGATCCTCGATCAGTGTGCGCAGCTGATCGGTGGCCATGTCGGGGTCAATCACCGGATTGGGGAGGACCGTGAAACTATCTTCCAGATCGTTCACCAGTTCGGGATGAATCTCCAGGCATAAAGCGTGGATAAGTTCCTGAGTCTCCAGACTCCAGACGTCGCGGGCATGATCCGACAGTACTGACCAAGTTTCCAACGCATCACCCTGCGCCGATAGCCAGACGCGCACTTCGGCAAGTTCCGCTATCAGAACCCGGTTGCGTTCGAGCTGTTCTTCGTCCGCCGTGCGACTTTCGGTGAAATGTTGCTCGGCCCGGTCGATCAGGTCATGGAACAGCTGGATGCGCCAGTCGGTCGGGGTGGCTTTGTGCAAGACCTGCGCCAGTGCTGTTTCACGCGTCTCGATCCACTGGCTCAGCAACTCCCCATGGTTCACCAGATAAGGCGCCATTCCCAGGCCGGTCGAGTTTCCGATGCCAAAGAAGCGCTTGAGCCGATCGTCCAGTGCCACGGCGGTTTCGGGCGCGCGAGACTTCGCGATGTGATCCACCTGATCCAGGCTGAACTGACGCAGCATGTAGCAAATGAACATCTCGGGCGCGAAGGGGCGGTTGAAGTCGGCAAACTTAACCCGCACCTTGTTCCAGTCCGCCATGCCCAGCTTGCCGCTGCCATAAACGGCAGTAGTGCGGTACAGGTATCCCACATCAGCGATCCGCTCAGCGTCGGGCTGGCGCCCGGCGGTGAGCTCCTTCAGCACATGGGTGAACAGGCGCGAACTGCGGTTGGCCCGCGACAGACTGAAAACACGCGCATCCACCCTGCCCGCTTCCTGCCGAGGCACGTTGCCGCGCATGTCTTCCAGCCAGATGTCGTCTACCTCGCCCTCGCAAAGCGCCATGGTCAGATCCCAGCTGGTGGCGATCACGCGGTCGTTGCGATCTTCGTCTGACAAGAAATTTGAAAACAGCACAAAGCTGAATACATCATTCGGTGTTTCGATCCGGTAGATCGCAGTCCCATAGCCGTCGTTGTCGAGATCGAAGCGTTGGCGGTTGATGGACCATTCCTCTTTCATGATCCGGCGCACCAGTGTGCGCATGAAGCTGAGTGTCGACGAATGCAGCGACCCCAACCGCGCGAGATCCATGACCTCGGCTTCGGGGCGCATTCTGTCGGAAATTGCAGCAAGCATTTGACTCTCCTAAGACTGATTTGCGTTGGAGGAATGCTTCGTCGGAATGGGCCGTAGAGTAAAATTTGAATATTTTGCGCACTTATTTGCAGAATTTATAATTTATCAGCATTTGCCTGAACCGTATTGTTCGGGAACATGGCAGACATCTTGTGCGAACGGAGCTGCAAAAATTTTAGAAACTCATTTGCGGCGGTCGGCAGTGGCCGTTTGCCCGAGGTAATAAGGCACAGATCGCGATTCAGATCGGGTTCGGAAAGGCTGCGGTAAACCAGCGACGGGTTTAGATAATCCGGCGAGGCCAGTGCTGGCAACGCCGACACTGCCATCCCTTGTTCGACAATTCCGACCAGAGCGGCAATGGTCAGTACCGTAAAGCCCGGATCGGATACGGAAACGGGCAGCCCCCGCACGCCATCGGTAAGGCGGCTGATCCCGGTATCGGCGGCCATGCCGACAAAAGACTGATCTTCAAGACAGGCCCATGCCAACCTGTCCTTGCGCCGCGCCAGCGGATGATCCGCGCGGCAGATCAAACCCACGCGATCCCGGAGGAAGGGAGCATAGGTCAAAGCCGGATTGTCGGACCACTTGTTTGCGATCCCGAAATCGGCCGCACCGTTCAGAATCTGGGTTTCAACCCCGCGCCCGTTATCGTCCTGAATTTGCAGCGAGACATCCGGTTTAACAGTCGCATAATCACGGACGGCCCGCGGCAGTACCCGAATTGCGACGGAAGGCAGTGCTGCGATACGCACCAGGTTGCGCTGTTTCCTGGCACTGCTCCGTGCCGAAAGGATCGCCGCGTCAAGGCCGCTCAGGATGGCTTCAGCCTTGTGCAGAAACTCTTTTCCCTGAGGTGTCAGAGAAACGGAGCGAGTGGTACGTTGCAGCAGAGCCGCTTCTACGTTTTCCTCGAATTGCTGGATGCTGAGGGTCAGGGCAGGTTGGGAAATGGCGAGTTCGTCCGCCGCCTTGCTGAACGACCCGCATTTCGCTACCTGAACGAAAGCACGAAGCTGCTTAAGCGTTACATTTCTGGACACCGACCTGGACATAGACGGAGTCTACACCAGCCTCGCAGCGAGTGCCTGCGAATTCGCTCCTCGGCGTGGCTTTCTGCAAAACATCAGACACATGACGGGTTGAGGCACTGATGCTATTACAGCTTGAAAGGCAAGCGCCAGATGCCAAAACCGGTGTGATGGGCGGTGCTGCCTGACTAATTTGAAATAGCCTCAGTTGGAGGGTTTTGTTGCAAAGTTTTGAGCACGAAGAGCTGTTTCAATGATCGGATTGGAGCTAGACGGTCAGCTCAGCGAATTGTTTGAATGAACAGAGTCCGAGCCTGCATGGTCCTTTGCGTCTGTGCACTGGATCAGCAATAGCGCCGCAATATCGTGTGACCCACTGGTTCAGCGTGGTGTGGTCAACTGAGACCCCGCGCTCTGCCATGATTTCTTCATGATCACGATATGAGACTCCGTAGCGGACGTAGAAGAACGCTGAGAACAGGAATACATCCTTCGGATATTGTGCGCCTTTAAAGGAAATCATGAACCGGCTTTCGACTTGATATGACCAGCAGTCATTCACGCGCTAATTGCGAATGCGTCGATGGTCAAAAGATTGCAACATTTTCCGATCAACAACCTGACCAAGCCCCAAATACAATGACCAGTCGGCTGAACAATCTGCTGGTATCGGGAATCCAAAAAGTGTTCTGAATACTCGAGCCTTGACGCATTTTCGAATTAGGGCACTGATGTTGACATCCCGGATGCGCTGTATCCATATCCTGAATTCCATGATCGGCAGCAAAAATAGTGGAAAAGAAAAACTGCACTGAAAGTGAAATAGGTCAGACACTGCAACGGTTACGCCAAGAGCGTGAACTTAAGTTGGGTGACCTGGCTACTCGGGCACAGGTGTCCACTGCGATGATCAGTCGTATAGAGAATGGTAATGTCTCACCTTCGCTTGCGATGCTGCAATCACTGGCGGATGCCCTTGATGTGCCATTGGTGGCATTGTTTGCACGCTCAGACGCGGCAGCAGATGTGCATCACGCGCGTGCCGGGGATGGTCTCCAGGCGCGGCGTATCACTCAGGGGCACACGCATAACTACCTTCTGTTGGGTAAGCACAGCGCACCCCAAGGGACGTTCCAGTCGGCGCGGATCAGTATTTCAAAAGAACAATCAGACAATTTGCCCGGCTATCAGCATGAAGGCTATGTCTTCATATACATAATCGAGGGCCAGGCAATCTATCGTTGCGGCAGCGAAGATTTTGATATGTCAGCGGGAGATACGTTGAGTTTTGATGCCAAGCTTCCGCATGGTTTCCGTAAAATCCACTCGCAAAAGATCGAATTCATAGCCGTCTCTACTCGTCAGCAATAGTAGGGCATTCCAGATACACAACCCAATTTGGCGCCAACTAAGTAATATCGCATGCTGGTCAGATTTTTGAATTTCGAATAACCATATCTTATGGGTCGAATCTGACACCCTAAATGACAAGGCAAAAACCACTGAGGCCAAATGAACATCACATTCCGACAAGTTGACGCGTTTCGAACGGTGGTCTCGACCGGGACTGTGACCGAGGCCGCAGCGATGTTGGGTATTTCTCAACCTGCAGTCAGCCGGCTGATCTCTGATTTCGAAGAAGAAGTTGGGTTTCCACTTTTTCAGCGTGTCGGCCGTGTGCTGATACCCACAGACGAGGCCAGATTACTGGTTGAAGAAGTGCGCCAAGCCGTTAGCGGTATGGAACATATTAAGGATTCTGCCACAGCTATTGGGAAGTTTGGCCACGCGCGCCTCAATCTTGTGATTACGCCGGGCGTTTCTTCGCAACTCGCGCCGGACCTGATAGGGAAATTTGCTGCCACTTGCCCACATGCGATGGCCCGAATGGAAATTGCCCCCAGCGATGATGCAGTCGAATGGATGGTGTCCCAGAATTATGACTTTGGCATCACGACAACCCAACCGGCAAATCCGTCATTTGAAAGCCTTGTGATCAAAGACAGTGATGTGTGCTGCGTGGTTTCGGTGGATCACGCATTGGCCGACAATGCTCTTGCCCAGGCGAGGGATCTGGCAGATGAAAGTTTTATTTCCTATATGCCGTCCTCTCGCTTTCGCTATGAAATCGACCAGTTTTTCGAAGCAAAAGGGATTGCACGGCGCATGCAGTATGAGACGCGCACAACCGACTCTATCTGCAGGCTGGTTTCACGTGGTTTGGGAGTTTCTGTCGTCGGCGCCAGTCTGGACTACCTCAAGACCATTCCAGGTTGCGTGGCTATACCTTTTGCCGCGCCGTTGAACTTCCGGGCTGTTCTATTTTGGTCAAAGAACAAGACCCTGTCTGCCGTTGGAAAGTCTTTTCTGAACATCGTCCAATCAGATCTCAACGCCGATTGAGAGCCGCCCGAAAAGTGGATCGCGCCTGCGCGCTGTGGATATAGGCATAGTCGCGGGGATAGGACGCGCCTGCCTTTACCTCCATCGAAATGAACTGCGGGCCCGACAAAGATAAAACCTGTGGTGCCGCTTCGGAAAACCGGTCGATATCCGTGAAACGTTGCACACCCGCGTACCCTGCAGCCCAGGCCATAGCAGCGAAATCAACCATGTCCGCCCCAGGCAGAGGATGCGCTCCGTTCACTTCGTACACCCTGTTGAAAGATAGAAAGTGATACAGGTTTCTTGCCCCGGCACTGGCAATTGTGACCAATGTCCCGAGGTTCATCAACAGACTGCCATCACCATCCAGAACAATCACGCGCCGATCTGGATTGGCCAACGCCAGCCCCAATCCGTGAGATGAGGCCTGCCCCATCGCCCCGACTGCGACATAGTTCAGTTCACGTGGGTTCAGCGCCAGCCAGTCGAAACAGCTTTGATAGACTGCGACCACAATATCGTCGTCGCGAACATGAGGGATCAGCGCCTCGAGCGCCGCATCTCGGTGCATTGTCATGGTGTCTCCGGGGGGCGCCCTATCAGGAAAATATGGGGTTTTGACGATGTATAGGCGGCCTCAACGGCCTGGCAGATATGTGCCTCATCTCCGGGTTCTTCGATCAGCGAATGCGACAGTGCCATTGCATCCAGCACCGGACGGACGATCCTGACCCCGTAAGAGGCCGAGTAATCTGGGTGTATATGCGGCTCTTTTCCTTGCAGACCCACCATCATCACGACCGGTAATTCGTAATCCACCCCGATAGCCCGGATTGCATTGAGAGAATCCATCAATCCTGTTTGCTGCATCATCAAAAGCGCACGGGTTCCGTTATATGACATAGCCCCACAGATACTGACACCTTCATCTTCCTTGCAGATGCGGGTCAGACGAAATTCCGGATCCCGAGAAATTGGCCATAGCAACCCATCACTGGTAACAATATCAGGCAGGGCCACGATTTCACGCACCTGCGCCGCCTTAATTTGTGCCAGAATTGCTGCACCAGAAGGATGCGCCACCTTTGGCACATCCGCCGCCACCCTAGACGAAGCGACCATCACGCGCCTCCGCCCAGAAATCTTGCAATACCGTCCCGCGCAATCCTCAGATCGCGCATATGTCCGACAGTTATGCGCAAATAGTCCCCGTATGCGGACGAGGCGAACCGCCGCACCGCGACACCTTCCTGCAAAAGCGCGCTTGTTGCCGCTTCTGCGGATTTTTGCATATCGGGAAAATGAACCAGAACAAAATTTGCCTGACTGGGTATTACGCCCAACCCAAGTGCCTGCAGCTCGGCGCTGATCCAGTCCCGGCCCCTACGGTTCGCATCGTGGATATAGCGTGTGTGCGCCCCATCTTCCAATGCCGCAATCGCAGCTGCAGCAGAGGACGACGCCACTGGAAAAGTCAAACCGACCCGACGAACAGCATCGATGATGTCATCGGGCCCGTACATCCAACCCACGCGCGCGCCGGCCAATCCGTAAATCTTGGAGAACGTCCTGCAGATGACGACATTTTCCGCCTGTTCGACCAAAATATGGGCGGGTTCATAATCCGGCGCGTCGACGTATTCTTCATAAGCTGCATCGATGATCAACAAGACGTTGTCCGGCAGTGCAGCATGCAGGCGGCGAACTTCAGTTCCGCTCAGGTAAGTACCTGCCGGGTTTTCGGGGTTAGCCAGATAAACCACCCGCGTCCGATCAGTCAACGCATTGATCATACGGTCAGCGGATGGTTTGAAATGATCATCTGCAACCGAAACAACCTCGGCATCGTTGGCATAGGCGTAGTTCGGGACCTTCAGATAGCCGTTTGCACTGCGGATCAATTCGGTACCGGGTCCAAGATATGCCCGCGCCAGCCGCGCCAGCAAGTCGTCGGACCCCTGCCCTGTTGTGATGCGCGCCGCATCCAGTCCGAAATGGCTCGCGATTGCCGGGGCAAGAATGTGATCCGGATTTTCCAGATAACGTTCAATCGAGCTGGCGGCAGCCCGTGCCGCGTCTCGGGCAATCGGACTTGGACCAAACGCACTTTCATTTGAATTGAGCAGGACTGCGGAGGGCGGCGCGATATTGGCCGCCTCGCTCACCATATGGGGTTTGATCCTGTCAATTCCCGCTTTCGCGAGGGCAACGGTCATTCATGTCCTCCTGCACCAATAGGCGGGGTGGGTTGTGATTTTCCTTCATATCACATAACTGGTAATTTTTAGCAATTCACTTTCTTAAATGTTATGATATTGATGTGCAGAATACCACCCTAAGGACTCACATGACTGATCCCCACGCGACCTCTAACAGCAGGCTTCATCTCACAACGGATCTGGACTTACCGGGACGGAATACCGGTGATCTGATGTTGAAATGGTCCGACAATGCTGTGCCCCTTGGGTATTACCCCGTTCCGGTCATCAGCATCCGCGGACAGCCGGGGCCTGTCGTGTTGATGCTTGGGGGAACTCATGGAGATGAATTCGAAGGTCCGGCAGCTATCCTTCGGCTTGCAGCGCAACTTGATCCGTTAAAGTTGACCGGACAGGTCATCCTGATCCCAGCTCTGAACGCGCCGGCGGTTCACGCCTCTTCGCGTGTTTCGCCGCTAGATGGTCAAAACCTGAACCGCGCATTCCCCGGAAATGCAGACGGCGGCCCAACCGCCATGCTTGCCCATTTTATTGAAACTGAAATGATCCCGCGGGCAGATGCCGTGATTGATCTGCATTCGGGTGGCAAGGCATCAGTGTTCGAACCCTGCGCGTTGGCTGCACGCACAGAGGATGCGCAGCTCACTGCAGCCAATATGGAATTGGCTCGGGCCTTTGGGTTGCCGTTGATCTGGGTACTCGGTGCGAACAACGACAACCGATCTGTTAACTCCGCCGCGGCTCGGGCCAAGATCCCTATGATCGCGGCGGAACTGAGCGGTGGTGGCGGTGTCGACCCTGATGTGACCGATCTTGCTGAGGCTGGCCTGATGCGTTGCCTGCGTCATCTGGATGTTCTACCCAGCAGATCCTCGGAATCTGTCCCGACACATTGCGTAGAAATCGCGGACCCAACGCACAGTCTCTACGCCCCTGCCGATGGCCTGTTTGATCGACGCTGCTCCGCCGGACAATATGTCGAGGCCGGAGCATCTGCTGGCACGCTCTTTTTTCCAGCCGAACCGGATCGCACACCGTTGGATCTGAGGTTTCCAGCTTCGGGTCTTGTTCTTGCCCATGGCAATCGCGGTGTGGTGCGCCGGGGCGATTTGCTGACCTTGGTGGCGCAACCTCTGCCCGCGGGGCCATAGATGCGGACCTATACGCCATTCATCAACGGGTCATTTCTACCCTGGGCCGCTGAAACACTTCCGAGTGTTAACCCGGCCACCGGCACTGAATGGAGCAAGATCGCACGATGTGGCGCTGAAACAGCCGATCAAGCCATACGAAATGCCGACCGCGCCTTTCGGGAAGGCCCATGGGCCAACACCAGCCCAAATGACAGGGCCCATGTTCTGGATCAGCTTGCCGATACTTTGGAGACCCGCTGGCAGGAACTGGTCGAGCCCGAGATCCGCGACAATGGCAAGCGGATCTCCGAAGTACGGGGGCAATTTGCCGGATTGCATAGCTGGTTTCGGCATTTCGCAGCACAAGCTCGCAAAATGCAGCCCGAACAACAGGCAAATACAGTCCTCGGTGTGAGCAGCGTAGGCCACTACATCCCCTATGGCGTGGTTGTGGCAATAACACCTTGGAATTCTCCTTTGATGATCCTTGCGTGGAAGCTGGCTCCGGCACTGGCGGCGGGCAACACGGTTGTTGTCAAACCATCGGAAATGGCGTCAGCCTCAACGCTGGAATTTGCCCGGCTTGTACATGAGGCTGGGTTACCGCCTGGCGTCCTTAATGTAGTGACTGGGCTCGGCTATGAGGTTGGCGAGTCGCTCGTTCGCCATCCATTGACCCGCAAGGTGACCTTTACCGGGTCAGATCTCGGAGGATGTAAAGTCGCCGAAGCAGCGGCGGCGGGTGTGGTCCCGACAGTGCTGGAGTTAGGAGGAAAATCACCGCAGGTTGTGTTTGCAGACTGTGATCTGGACAACACCGTCAACGGCATTCTCTCTGGTATTTTTCTGTCTAATGGACAGACCTGTGTCGCCGGGTCACGTCTAATCGTCGAAGCCAGCACGAAAGAAAACTTGTTGGCAAAACTGCTGTCACGGGCGCGCGACTTACGTCTTGGTGATCCGATGGAGCTTGAGACTCAGATTGCTCCGCTGGCCAATGAACCGCACCTGCGCAAAGTGACCGAAATGATTGCACGGGCAAAGGCGGACGGGGCTGTTTGCCTGCTGGACGGGCTTGAAGCTGCCGCTGGGCGAGACGGATTTTTTGTTGGCCCAACCATTTTCGACAATGTGACGCCCGACATGCAGCTCTGGCGCGAAGAGGTGTTCGGGCCGGTGCTGGCGGTTACCTCATTTGATACAGAAGCCGAGGCCATCGCGCTGTCCAACGATAGCGACTATGGGTTGGCCGCCGGTGTCTGGACCACGGATCCCGCCAAAGGCGAGCGAGTGGCCGAGGCTATCGTAGCAGGCACCGTTTACATCAATCACTATCGCAGCGTCGATCCCGCCAGCCCTATTGGCGGGGTCAAGCAGTCCGGATATGGGCGAGAACTTGGCCCGGACGCGATCAAGGATTTCTGTCAGATCAAATCCGTCTGGACCGGCGCAGCGCCGGTCCCGGATCCGTTTCCCTGATCTGTCAGCACCAATACGTACGGAGGACGCCATGAATGACCATTTCGACGCCCCCAAAGGCGATTTTAGAGGCCATGACAAGCAGTCAGTTTGGGCTCAGAAACCTGACCCGGAACTGACTGAGGTTGGCCCTGGCACCCCATGCGGGGAATATCTGCGCCGGTTCTGGATGCCGGTGGCAATGACAGATCAGGTTGGTGATCTGCCCTATCGTTTACGCATTCTGGGCGAAGACCTTGTACTGTTTCGCGAGAAGAAAGAAGGCAAGCTGGGGCTGACTCACTTGCATTGCTGCCACCGCAACATGAGCCTTGAGTTCGGGATCGTGGAGGAAGGCGGCATTCGCTGCTCTTATCACGGTTGGAAATACGGGCTGGACGGCACCATTCTGGAGACCCCCTGCGAACCGCCCGCATCACAGGTCAAGAAAAAGGCCTGTTTGGGGGCGTATCCTGTGATCGAATACAAAGGGCTCGCCTTTGCCTATATGGGTCCTCCCGAAGCCCAACCTCCTTTCCCTGTAATGGACACTTTCGATGATGAGGGTGACGAGCTGGTGCCCTACCTGATCAAATCCCCTTGCAACTGGCTTCAGGTCATGGAGAACGCCTGGGATCCGTTTCATGTGGTCTATCTTCATACGCTGGCCGTGCGCAGCCAATTCATCGACGCCTTCGCCGAAATGCCGATGATTGAGTTTCATGCCAGTGCCACTGGTGATTTTTACACCAATGTGCGGCGTGTAGATGACATCGTCTGGATCCGTATCCATGATCATATGCTGCCGTCATTTACCCAGAACGGTGGACATTTCCCGGTGCCAAACGGGCCGCGTTATTTTGGGCGCTGCGGGTTGTCGCGCTGGATCACACCCATTGACGACACAAACACCATGGTCATTGCCTGGCGTCATTTCCGCAACGCCGATGCCAACGATGACCCGAAGGGCCTGACTGACAAAAGCAAAGTGGGCTTTGGCAAGACCGACTTCTATGGGCAGGATCCCGATCGCCCATATGAAATGCGGCAACGTGACCCTGGCGACTATGATGCCTGGGTCAGTCAGGGGCCCAAAAATATCCATGCGCGCGAAAATCTCAGCTTTTCCGACCGGGGGGTGGCCAAGGCACGCCGGCTGCTGCGAAATGCCATCCGCGCGCTGCAAAACGGAGAACGTCCGGCACAACCGTCTGACAATTTCTCCGGACAGATCATCCCAACCTACGCCGGTGATACGATGCTGAGAATTCCCATGCAGGAGGGGCGCGACGATGGTGCAGTTCTCAAGGAGATCTCGCATCAGGTGGCCGAGATTTACATGTCCGGCGATCACTTGCAGGGCGATGATCGCAAAGTCTTCATCATAGAGGCACTAAAAACATACGAGGCAAGTTGGTCATGACCACGCGTATCCCTCACAACCCTGGCCGGGTTGACTGGACAGGTGAAAACCCGGGCATCTACCTCAAGCAGAACGCTGATCAGGAACAGTATGATACTCTGGCACTGTTTTTCCGCGTTGTGCTCTCGCCTTATGGTCGCGGTCACGCGGCAGTCATCTTAGGTGCACCGGATCGGGCGCAAGGTTGGCCACATGTTCCAAATCTGATCATGACCGACAACCAGCGTTTGATGCGTTGGATCGTGGATGGCTGGGTGACCAAAATGCCGACCTTCGTCGGCAAAGCGGGTCTAGAGGCGATGACCTGGCTCGACTGCGACAGTGTCGAAAAGCGTCCTGGCAATTTGAAGGCACGTTACTCAGAAACATTACGTGGATCAGGCGTCACGGTCGAAATGATCTGGCACGACATGGGTGCACCTTTGCCGGTCGAAGTGACCAAGGAAAACTCGGCCACCAAAGAGCATGAAATGTATTCGGTGTTTCTGGAAGCAAAATCCGCACAGGTCGTGATCAACGGTACGCCCCTACCTGGCGTCGTTGCCGATCGGCAGTTCTTTGGCCGAACCATGAGCACGGCTTTTCTAGCCTTTTCGGAAACCTGGGTAACGCCACAGGAGGATCTGTGATGCCATTGAACGAGCCGGTCACACCGGGCACCGTAGATTGGACAGGTGAAAACCCGGGCATTCTGCTAAAAGACGACAATGGCGATTTCACAGCGATGGCTTTGTTCTTTCGCGTTGCCTGGTCGCCTGTCGGACAGGGTCAGGTATTGCTGCTTTATGGGACACCTGATCAGGTTGAAGGACCGCCAGAGGCTCCAAATGTGATCCTCAGCGACAATCCAGATCTAACCACATTCCTGAAAAAGAACTTCATCAGCAAACTGGCTGCATTTGCCGATGCACCAGCATTTGCCACCATGCCTGAAATCGGTGCACAAGTTGTGCGAACCTCCGGCGATCCGATGAGCCACCGTTATACCGAGACAATAGTAGGTGAGAGCCTGACCGTCGAACTCGTCTGGGAGGGGCTCCAACCGCCACGAGCGCTGGAACTGTCGCCGCATGAGGTTGCCTCGGGCGAACATAACATGTTTTCGCTACTCGTGCCGGCGCATTCGGCACAGATCATTGTCAATGGCAAATGGCTGCCAGGTAAGCTGGGAACAAGGGTACAGGCCGGCTACGAAACGACCACCGCGTTCCTATATTTCTCGGAGACATGGATCATCCCGCCGGAGGATCCTTGATGCTGCATCCTGCGGATCAACTCGCATTTGACAGGGCAATGGTAACACAGCCGGTCTGGAACCGGTTCAACACGGCCGCCGACGCGTTGGGGCTTGCGGAAAACACACTGCTTCATGCAGGGCCCGCCTTTGCCGATCCCAATCTAATCACGGCCCCGATCCTTAATTCAGCTTGCGTCGCAGCAGTCTGGCAGGGGCTTGCTCGGGATTTCGACCAAGCCGAGGCGATGATCCTAAATGGTGAAATCGAGTTGAAACCCGCGCAGGATCACGATCTTGTCACTCCTCTGGCCGCTGTTGTCTCGGCAGACATGCCGCTACACACAATTTATGATGCCTGGCGCGGGCAGCAACGTGTGTTCACACCGATCAATGCGGGCAGCCGCCCAGCGATGCGGCTGGGTCAACGATCCAAGGCAGTGTTGGAGCACATCCGCTGGCTCAACACCCGATTTGTGGATGTGTTGGACAATGGGCTCGCCGAAGGTATCGCACTTGTGCCGCTGGCCGTGACTGGCCTGGTAGGGGGGGACGACTGCCATGGACGAACACCCGTTGCAACAGACGCGCTTGTCGCCGAACTGAAAGATCGTACCATTGGCGGGATCAAGGACGAAGAAGCACTGGCCTTCATGGCCAGCTCGCCGTCGCTGTTCCTCAATCTTTGGATGGCAGCCACAAAATGCATGATGAAGTTGGCCGAAGGTGTCGAAGGTTCAAGTTTTGTCACTGCTGCCGGTGGCAACGGGCGCGAGGTTGGCATCCAGATTTCGGGCTTGCCCGGCCAATGGTTTACAATTCAAGCCGATCCACCAAAAGGGAAATTCGAAGTCGATGTGCCCCAGGACAGGGCATTAGGAGCAATCGGTGACAGCGCCGTAATTGAGGCTTTCGGACTCGGCGCCATGGCCATCGAATTGAGCCCAGATCAGAAAAAGGGTCTGAGTGCCTTTCTCCCCGACAACGCTCAAGCGCGCAGTTCCGGCCTATCCGTAGGGACACATCCTTATTTTCGAACACTAGATATTCGACTAGGCAGCACGGCACGAGGCGCGGTGGCCGAAGGGTCGGGGCCGGTAATTGGTCTGGGTATCCTCGACAAGCTTGGCGAAGCTGGCCGGCTGGGAGGGGGTATTTATGACATGCCAGTCACCCCCTTCGCTGTGGCCATGGAAATGTTGGAGAAATGACGGAGTTAAACAGGTTCAGCGCGCATGAATTGGCCCGGTTGATCCGCGAGGGTGCAGTCAAACCGTCTCAGGTGATGGCGGCACATCTGGACCGAATTTCACAACGGGAACCTGCGATCGGGGCGTTTCAGTACCTCGATGCGGATCACGCCATGGAGCTTGCTCACGCTGCCGATACACTTCCAATCGGTGGGCCGCTCCATGGCGTACCTTTTGTTATCAAAGACATTATCGACACAGAAGCCTTGCCAACAGGTTGGGGCAGCGATCTTTATTCCGATCGACAACCAGACAAAAACGCGACATGCGTCCAGACTTTTCTGAACGCAGGGGCGATCCCAATTGGCAAGACGGTCACAACCGAGTTTGCCTATTTTCGACCGGGCAATACTGCAAATCCCGCAAGTCCTGGACATACCCCCGGCGGCTCTTCTTCCGGGTCTGCCGCTGCGGTCGCCGACTTCATGGCACCGCTCGCATTTGGCTCGCAGACAGCTGCCTCTTTGATCCGGCCGGCCGCTTATTGCGGTATCTGCGGCCTCAAACCGACCACCGGTAACTATGATCTGAGCGGGGTTATGGGCTTGTCAGGCAGCCTTGACACGCTGGGAGTTCTGGCAAGAGATCCGCGTGATCTGGCGTTGGCAGATGCCGTTTTGCGTGGAGCAAAACTGACACCGCCACCTGAATACGACGTTGCGTTGCCCCGGGTCAGCCTGATGCGTGGTCCCCATTGGGCCGACGGATCGATAGAGATGCGCGACACCTGCATCCGTGCGCTGGCAGCCATTGCTGCGACCGGTGCGGAAACGGGTGAAATCACGCACCCGCCGATATTTTCCCGGCTTACACAGGCGCAAATAACCGTCATGGGGTACGAGGCAGCCCGCATTCGCAAAACAGAGTACCAAATTGGCGTCCCCGGTATCAGCCAGCAATTCCACGATTTGATAGCCGATGGGCTGCTGGTTACAGAAGACGAATATCTTACTGCGGTTGAGACCCGTAACCGTGCATCAACCATGCTGGATCAAATGTTCCGCGACGTGGATGCGTTGTTGGTTCCCTCAGCTCCTGGTCCGGCACCGGCAGGGCTTGGCGCGACAGGTGACCCGGTGTTCTCGCGGATGTGGACTCTGCTTCAGGTGCCCTCAATCGCCCTGCCCTTTGGTGCGGATCACTCTGGGCTACCGCTTGGTATACAACTGATCGGCCCGTACGGAGCAGATAAGCGATTGCTGGACATCGCCCAATGGGTGCACGGGATTCTGCAGGTATCCTGCCGAGCAGCATAAATCCCGCTCTCCGGATGCTGTATCAACCGACCAGCGGCAGCAGTATTGCCAAAGACAGAGGGATGCTCACTGCGGCGATCAGGGTTTGCAATGTGACAATCGCTGCCATCAAAGGGGCATCGCCACCCAGTTGCTTTGACAGCGTGTACGAGGATGCACCAGTTGGAACCACAGAATAAACGACAGCAATTTGCAGCACATCCCGGGGCAATCCAACCGCCAACCCGACCACCAGTACCGCTATGGGGAAGACCACCATCTTGCCTAAGAACGCAAGGATAAGCGGTAGCACACTGGCGGCCATAGCGCGCACTCTCAAATTTGCGCCTACGGCCAACAGGGTAATCGGTAAAGCCCCGGCCCCTAAAACGTCTGCTACATCATGTAAAACCGGGATCCGGTCACCGATCAGCTGGTTGGCGCCGAACGCAAGCAATATCGAAATAACATAAGGATTGCGGGCAAGCTCGCGCAGGATTGCAACAGGCAAACTGGTGGCATTGTCGCGTTGCAGTGCACCGACCAGCATGACCACCATTACGATATTGGTGGTCGGCACCAGTATCGCAGTCGCAAGAATAGCGATATCTAATCCTGTGGGACCAAAAAGATTTGCCGCCAGCGCCAGCCCGATGAATGAGTTATGCCGAGCGCTTCCCTGTAGTATCGATGTACCTTGCGGCGCCGCGAACCCAAAAAGGCGCGCACTTATGAAGGCAAAGATCAGCGCCGCAACAAACCCGCCCAGAATGGTAACCGAGTAAAGGCCAAGCGCGGATTTATCGAGTGGCGACAGCGAGATTTTGGTAAACAGCAGACAAGGCATCAGTACCCAATAGACAAGCTTGTCGTTCAGGTTCCAGAAATCGGTGCTGGGGATGCCGCCCTTTCGAAGAGCCAAGCCCAAAGCGATGATCAGAAAGATCGGCAGGATGGAAGTCAGTGTCGTCAGCATGGCGATCCGTGGGCAAAAATGAACACACCCAACCCGACACTTTCAAAGAGTGAAGATCAATGTCATTCGACGCCGAAATTGTACCTCGGTCATCAGGATGCTTCGGACTCGTCGTCTATGACGCCCATTGCATCGATTTCGACCAATAACGATGGATCAGCCAATCCCTGCACGACAACACCGGTCGAACAGTGGTGCACGCCGTCAAACCAGCGATTGATCACCTCGTAAACGGCGGGGCGATAGGAGATGTCGGTGACATAGACGGTAAGTTTGCAGACATCCGCCAAACTGCCCCCGGCTTCTTCCATCCAGCGCTGGATGTTGCGGCAGGCCTGATCTGCCTGTACGCCCGGATCGCCTTCACCAATCAATGTTCCGTCCAGCAGAGTACCAACCTGTCCCTGCATGAACACAAAATCACCTCGGGCCCGGATCGCTTTGGAATAGGTCGCCTGCGCGTGATAGCGGGTCTGATACTTGTGGATATGTGTGCGGGTCATGGCATCCCTTTCTTCAGGTGACGGCGCGAGCCAGATAGTCCTCTACCATGTCACTAAAGCTCTGTTCGACAGCGAATTCGAAACCATCCTGGCATCGCATCACCAATGCCTTGAGGCCAAACAGTTCAGTATAGGTGACAGCGTCTTTGCCGAATGCAGTGTCATGCAGATCCAACGGGCAGGCAATGGACATCACTTCGCCCGCCTGCGGACCCACTACTTTGAAAAAGGCCAGAGTATCCGAAATCTGCACAATACTGATATTGGCGGGACAATCGGTAGGCTTGAGCTGTGCTCTCAACGTTTGTTCCAAATCCAGCGAAGCACGGGCGATCCAGTGGTCTCGCCCGATGTGATACAGCTCAATCGCATCTTTCTCTGTTCGTCTATTAGGCTTATCGGACAAACGGGGCAAAGCGTCCCCCACCCAGTTTTCAATCGCTGCCAATGCCCCTTTGAGATCGAACAGTGCGTTCAGACTCTGGTGTGTGATCTGTACGTCATAGCTCATCTCAGGACCTCAGTAATTTGCCGTCGGGGTCGTGGAACACCGGCTTGGTAATGGTGACCGGGATCACCCCATCTTTCAGGCGCACATGGGCGGATTCCCCATGCCGCGCGTGCCCGTTTTCCAGCAACGCCAAACCGACCCAACGGTCGTTCACCACACTCCAGACACAGGCGGTGACGAGCCCCTCGGTGGCTTCTTTTCGGCCTCCGGGGGTGAGCGGTGCACCTTCGGGCACTTGTCGATTGGGGTCTTCAGGAAGAATGCCAACCAGTTCTCGCCGGGTGCCGCCACCTTCACGACGCAGTACAATCGAACGCTTACCCAAATAGTCAGGCTTCTTCTTCGACATGACCCATCCCATACCCAGATCGTAGGCATCTACAGTGCCGTCCACCTCATGCCCCAGTGACAGAAAGCCCTTTTCGACCCGCAGAACGTGGCTGGATTCCGAACCCACTGGCAGAATGCCAAAGGGCGCGCCCGCCTCGATCACTTTGTTCCACAGTGCAGCCATGTGGCGCGGCGCGACGTTGACCTCAAATGACAACTCGCCAGTGAAACTGACACGCACGACGCGGGCCGGGATCCCAGCCACGGTGCCGTCGCGGAAAGACATGAAAGGAAAGGCCTCAGACGACAGGTCAATATCTGTTCCCAACGCCTGCATGACATGGCGTGCATGGGGCCCGCATATGGTGGCGTTGTTCCATTGGCTGGTCACAGTAGTGATCATGACCTGCCAGTCGGGAAACTCAGTCTGAAGAAGCTTTTCCATGTGCTGGTTGACCGCGTCTGCATGACCCGTCGACGTTGAGACCATCCAACGGTGTTCGTCCAGTCGAAAGACCACCCCGTCGTCCAGGATCAGCCCGTCATCAGACAGCATGAGACCATAACGCCCATCACCGGGTTTCAGGCTGGACATGACATTTGAGTAAAGAAAATCGAGAAAGTGCGGGACATCACTCCCTTTCAGCTCGAATGTGCCGAGGGGGGAGCCGTCATAGACGCCTACACCGTCGCGCACCGCACGACATTCGCGGTTCACAGCCTCCTGCAACCCTTCTCCAAGTTTGGGGAAGTATCCAGGACGCTGCCAACGGGCGCCAGCTTCGTACATCACCGCACCATTGTCCTTGTTCCACTGCGTGACCGGCGTGTGGCGGTAGGGGAACAGCACTGTCTCCTCGCGCAAGCCTCCGATCGCGCCAAAAGAAACTGGTGTATAGGGAGAGCGAAAGGTTGTCGTTCCGACATCCTGCAAGGGCACACCCTTTTGCATCGCAACAGTACCGATAATGTTGATATTACCGATTTTTCCCTGGTCGATGCCCATGCCGCCGGTGGTATATCGCTTGACGTGCTCGACATTGTCATAGCCTTCACGCAGGGCCAAGTGTACATCGCTAACCGCCACATCGTTCTGCAGATCCAGAAATGCCTTTCCACGTTGCCCCGCGACGTCTACGCGCCATAGCGGCTCGATGGCATAGGGGAGGTCCGAACCTCCTTCGATAATCCCGTCAAGCGTCAACTCTCCTGCGGCAGCTCCGACAGCGCGGCAAGCTTGGGCGGCCTGATCGGGTACGAAAGCGGACAACTCCTCATCAAACCGCAGAGTACTTCTGGATTGAGACCACAGATGCACGGTTGGGTTCCAACCGCCGGAATGGCCCAGCAGGTCACAATCGATCCAGGTCTCCGCCCCACTACTGACGGATACTGCACGTACCGCGCGCACTCGCTTGTGACCTCGCACACCTGCGGCGACGGTGCCTGTATGAACGGTGACGCAATGTGCCATATCCAGTGCGGCTTGCGGCACTGTATCGCGACTGTCTAGGATTGCGACGACCAACACACCTGCTGCCATTAGGTCAGCTGCAACTGCGTAAACGCTGTTGTTGTTGGTAGAAAGAACAACTCGCTGTCCCGGAGTGACACCCCAACGATTGACATAAGCCTGTACTGACGAAGCGAGCATGACGCCCGGCCGATCATTGTCTGCAAAAACCATGGCGCGTTCGGTGGACCCGGTGGCGACAACCACCTCGTCTGCACGCACCCGCCAGCTCCGCTCCAAAATATTGCCTTCTAAGGGTTCCCGTTCATTCACAATCAAAAGATTATGTTCGCGATAGGCCCAGACCGTTGCATTTTGCAGATGGATAACGTTGCCCATCCCACGCAATTCTTCAACAGCTTCAGCCACCCAGTCCAATGCGGATCGCCCGTTGATTTTTAGATCCCGGTTTAACAGGCTGCCGCCCGCCTCTGTTCCCTCATCAGCAATGAACACACGTTTGCCAGCCCTGCCCGCCTCCAGCGCGGTCTGCAATCCGGCAGGTCCCGCACCAGCGATCAACACATCGGCATGGGCATGACGCGCTTCGAAGTGGCCCGAAGTAGGAGGTTGCGAGGGTGCTGCCGCTAGCCCCGCGGCTTTGCGGATAGATGGTTCGAACAGATGCCAGTTGGGCCACTTGAATGTCTTGTAGTAGAAGCCCGCTGGAATGAAACGTCCTAACAGCTGATTAACGCCACCAAGATCAAACTCGGGCGAAGGCCAGCAGTTGACTGAGCGGGCGCTCAGCCCATCGCGCAGCGGCACAGTTGTTGCCGGACGGTTACCCGATGAATCTTCACCGTCCAGCTCGACTAAAGTCGCCGGTTCCTCAGGTCCATGACCAACGATGCCGCGCGGGCGATGATATTTGAAACTGCGGGCTGTGATACGGACCCCATTGGCCAGCAAGGCAGAGGCCAGAGAATCTCCTTTGTAGCCTTCATAGGTTTTTCCGTTAAACCGGAACGTCATTGGGCAGGTGCGATCAATACGCCCGCCCGAGGCACGACGATTACTCTGAGCCATCGGGTGCCTCCACAATGTCATGGGTTCGGGTATCGCGCCAGATTGTCAGCCATTCACCGCAACCTCGCCCGTGCCACCATTTTTCCTGCACCGGTCCTAACGGGTTCGGTGCTACAGTCAGGTACTCAACCCATTCCGCGTCGCTCACGGCATTTGGATCAGGCCGATCGGCACCGACAGGGCCGCCAAAGATAAATTCACTTTCGTTACGCTTGCCGCAGAATGGGCAGGGGATAAGCAACATGGTCCTGTCCTCTCTATCGGGCGGTTGTGGTGCCGGCTTCCATCACAAAATCCAGATGACGGAATCGGTCGAGGGTAAATGAAGACATCAGCGGATGAGGCTGACCCATAGCAACCAGATGGGCCAGGGTCAGACCGCCTGCCGGGATCGCCTTGTAACCACCCCACCAACCCGCCGTGATGAATAGCCCCGGCACTTCGGTCTGATCCATGATGGGCGAGGCGTCATGCGCGATATCCAGATGCCCGCCCCATTGTCGCATCAGCTTGAGCTTTTTGAATGACGGGAACAACGACAACATCGTCGTCACAGTATCTTCGAACACGTTTTGCTTGATGTCCCGGCGAAAGCTCTGGCCCATGTCAGGCGCGCCGCCAATTACCATTTCACCCTTGTCAGATTGACTGAAATAGAACCCGCTGTCGGGGCAATTCACGATCACATCGACCAACGGCTGGACTGGCTCGGAAACAAAAGCTGTCAGGTTCATAGTTCGCAGCGGCAGCTTCAGCCCGGCGGTTTCCGTCAACGTTGTGGTATGTCCAGACACCGCTACGACAACTTTCTTGGCTCGAATGGTTCCGCGATTGGTTTCGACACCGTCGATCGCGCCGTCTGCACCTCGGATCAGCGATTGCACTGCGGTCTGCTGGTGGATCTCGACCCCCATCGCGTCCGCCGCGCGGGCATATCCCCAGGCCACTGCATCATGCCGGTTCACACCCGCATCGGTATGTACCATGCCGCAAATGATTGGCAGCCGAGCATCAGGTCCTCCGCCAGTCAGCGCGGGAATGCGACGGCGTAATTCGTCTGTATTGATCTGCTCGTAAGTTGAGCCGTATATGTCCATGACCAATTGCCGTCGCCGAAGCTCTCGCAGCTTGGGCCAAGTCTGTACGACATCTACCATGGTGCGCTTTGAGTGCATCATATTGAAGTTCAGCTCGTGTGTAAGCCCTTCGTACATTGCGACTGATTTGACATAGAACGGGATCGACTCGTCCCGCATGTAGTTTGAACGGATTGTCACCGTATTGCGCGCGATGTTACCGCCGCCCAGCCAGCCTCGCTCCAGCACGGCGACGTCGGTAATGCCAAATTCCTTGGCTAGATAATAGGCAGTGGCCAGACCGTGACCCCCTGCCCCAATCACGACAACTTCATACTGGTCTTTCAGGGGTGGGCTTCGCCAGGCCAAGGGCCAGTTGCGATGGCCAGAGAGCGCGTTTCGAGCGAGTGAGAACACAGAATATTTTTGCATGTTGGTAATTCTATTTACTAAGAAGCAATGTTCGTCAATAAAAATATTTACCTAAATGCAATCCCCGTTTTGGCGCGCCGCAGCATTTGAACGGGTCATCGCGCGCATCGCGTACATGACTTGTTGCTGTATTTGCTGGTTCGGTCAGGTTATTTCGGGTAGGGTGCGTCATGCATGTTCGCATCAAACAGTTTCACCGAAACCTAGCCGGAAAATGGTCAACCCGGTCGAAGTGGCCCTGTTTCATCATAAACTGTCGCAGCTCTCCAACATCCTGACTCCATGAGAACTTAGGCGCATAGCGCCTGTTTTTTTTACCGCCCTCAATCTCGGGTGGAATTTATGGATGGAAAAGCAATGACAAAATCAACTGAAATTATGACGGTTCAGGATACCTATGCACGCGACGGTGTCGTGCTGCTAAGGGATATCCTATCTGACGAATGGCTGACCAAACTGCGGCACGCTGTAGATACCGAAATCAAAAAGGGCGACCGCTATTTCGCCTACAAGAACATGCGTGAAACGCCGGGTGTGTTTCAGGACTATTGCCTGAAGTCGGATATCGGCCAGCGCGTGTCTCAGGTAGCTGGCAGCCCATGGACATCGCTGATCTATGACCAATTATTCGTGAAGGAGCCGGGAACGCAGACTCAAACCGGATGGCATACAGATCAGCCATATTGGCCGGTCTCCGGCCCGATCATGACAATGTGGATCGCGCTTGACCCGGTCGACCCGGACAATGGAGCGCTGGAATTTGTACGTGGTTCACATGCGTGGGGGGCCAAGTACCGTCCGTTCAAAACCGATCAACTCGGTGGTTTTCTACACTATCTGGAACAGGACAATCCCGACTATATCGATATGCCAGACTTTGAGGCAAACCGCGACGACTACGACATCTTCCATTTTGAGAATATGCAGCCCGGTGATGCATTGGCCTTTGACGGGATGACCGTGCATTCTGCTATGGGTAACAGAACCACCACCCGTCGCAGGCGAGGGTATGCAATCCGTTTTGCCGTTGACGGAGCAACTTATGAGCCACGTGATTCCGTCACCGAATGGCTGCATGATGACAGTCTTAAACCGGGCGCGCCGTTTGCCGGTGGACGGTTCCCCGTCATCTACGAAACTGCGTAAATCTGCGGCAGAGGGCCGGATTTCCCAGCCCTCTGCCAAGATCTCAGGCCTTCCGCGCGACGGCCTCCTGTGACGTATTCTCGGCCTCGATAGCACGGTCAAGAACGCGTCGGAATTGTTTGGCGCCCGCATCGAGGCCCAAATCAATATTCGACGTGGTGGCGTTCTTCATACCTTTGTGGACTGCCTCCAGCACATCCTTATCCTCAAGAAATGCCATACGCGCACCGTCATTCATGTAGGTTGACACTTCGGCATCGTCGGCAAGGGAATTACGATGCTGGAACCAGAAATACCTCGTCCGATCCTCATCAATCGGGGTCATGAAATTATATGAGATATTGATGAAGGTATCAGCAACCGGACTCTTGTCATACCCACCGGTTCCAACCGGCGTGTAAATGGACTTGTTCAACCCGATGGCAGGCATGCACATCTCATAGTGTTGCAAGCGGTCGCATTCGCCCCCGAACGCCACAAGCTTGGAATAGTAAGGTGAAGGCGGTTTGTTCTCAATCCAGCGCGACACGATTACACCGCGATCTGTCTTTTCCACGTTCAATGGTTCTTCGTCCGTCCCTGCCCCCGCAAACGAACTCACGTGCACCCAAGCCACATGGCTGGGATCAAGCAGGTTGTCACAGACCCAAAGGTAGTGGCAATCGATATCCATCACGCCACCATCCGTCATCCCCCAGGTTGAGTTATCGAAATTCTCTACGGAGAAAATCTGGTCAGGATTTGCCAGTGCCGGATCCCCCATCCAGATCCAGAGCAATCGATAGCGGTCAACCACCGGATAAGATCTGACAACCGCACGGCGTGGCGTCATCCCACGCTGGGTGGGGCTGTCTATGCACTTGCCCGAGCAGTCGAAAGTCAAACCGTGATAGCCGCACTCGACTAGATCGCCTATCAGATTGCCCTTAGACAAAGGCAGCTTGCGATGTGGGCACGCATCCTCCAGGGCAACCGGCGCGCCATCCTGCTGGCGATAAAGCACGACGTTTTCGCCCAGAAAGGTCTCGGCCTTCAATTCGCGACCAATATCTTTGCTCCATGCGGCAACATACCAGCAGTTTTTCAGATACATGATCCCGCTCTCCGTTCAATATCTAGCTTGCGCCAATATGGGGTAATTTCCCCGCACTTCGCCATGCTGGATTGGTAATGGGAGATATAAGGCTTACTAATTTGACTCGTTTGCGAGCAGCGGGATGTCGGGTTGCGCTTTGGCTTCGGCATGAATCCAGTTCAGGAATTCGCTGACCTTTTGGCTATCCTTCGTCTCATGCCGCCGCACCAGCCAGTAGGACAAAGGCGATGGCGTCAAATGTGGGAACGGTCGCACCAATCGGCCATCACAGAGTGCGTCGATCACGAGCGGCTCACGACCGAGCGCTACGCCGAGCCCTTCGATTGCAGCTTGTACAACCATATTCGACTGCCCCAACCGACGTGTACGCAGCACTGTCGGCAAGTTAAGATCACATTGCCGGGCCCAGAATTCCCACGTCGGGTTAGCCGCACCATGACGTAGGTTTTCATCCACAAGCAGTGTGTGACGAGACAAATCTTTGATGCCATGAAGATCGGATAACAGAGCTGGAGCACAGACAGGAAAAAGCCGTTCTTCCATCAACAGATCGGCCTGCAACCCCGGGTACTCACCCAGCCCATACCGAATGCCGATATCCGCATCGGCACCAGAAAAGGGGTGCTGCCCGGTATCTGTAGCGATCGAAATCGACAGGTCGGGATGCGCCAAATCAAAGTGAATAAGCCGCGGAAACAACCAGTTAAACGCAAAGCCCGGCAGACATGAAATGACTATTGTTCGGTCGCTGCGAGTTTTATCCCGCAACTGAGCGCAGACGTCAGAAATACGCCCCAATCCATCGGATATAGCCAGAGCCAGCTGTTCGCCCTCGCGTGTGGGACGTGACTGACGCGCACCGCGCACCAGCAATTCTCTGCCAAGCCATTCCTCCAGCGACCTTACATGCTGGCTTACCGCACTTTGACTTACACCCAGCTCTTCGGCTGCTGGCGAAAAGCCGGAATGGCGGACGACCGCCTCAAGAGCGCGAAGCGCCGAGTATGGCAAATTCAGGATCATATTAGCTATCCTAATGTCAGGCATTACTTCTTTCAAATGGATTAGAGTCGATACAGGGCTCTAGATTTCTAAGATCAAATCTTTGGGGGTACTGATGTCCGACACAACGCCCGGGCGAGGAGCACTAAACCTTCTGGTGAACTGTGCCCATGCAACAGCGGGCGACCGGTTGCTGATCGCCTACGAGCCTCCGCAGTTCGGGTATTTCGACTCAAATTGTGTAGACATCGTCAGCCAGGCGGCACAGCAGCTAGGGCTAATTGTTGATGCGGTCGATGTAGGCTTCAACCCTGACAACCCCCATCTCTCGCCCGACCTTCTTGTCCGATTTCGGGCTGCAGACATCATCCTGTTCCTGGCGCGCCTGGGCGATCAGTTGCGGTTTTCGGACATGCCGCAGGGCAAAAGGATCATTGTCAGTTTTGCGGTGAACAAAGAACTGCTGGGCTCGGGGTTTTCGAACGGCCACCACGATGCGTTTCTGGAACTCAAGTCAGACGTCAATGCGGTGCTTGATGCGGCAGACGAAGTCCGGATTACCTGCCCGCTGGGTACTGATGTACGTGGACACCCGATTATGGATCTGAAGCCCACTGGGGATACCTCGATCCTGCGCTTTCCAATGTCCGTCTTTACACCGGTTCCAGCACATAGTTTTTCTGGCAGGGTGGCCGTCAGTTTTCTTACCGGGACCGGGTCGAGGTATTATGACAATTATACTGTCGAATTCGACGAACCGGTTTTTGCAATCATGGAAAATGGCCGGTTAACGCGGTTCGACGGCGACCCTGCTAATGTTGCAAGGGCTGAGGCCCACTATGACCGGATTGCCGGGCAGTTCGACATAGATCGTAAATTCGTACATTCATGGCATGCAGGGATTCACCCAGGCTGCGGATATCCCTGGGATATGCGAGAAAATTACGAAAGATGGGGCGGGTCTGCTTTTGGCAATCCGCGTATTCTGCATTTCCACACTTGTGGAGCTTATGCCCCCGGTGAAATCAGCTGGAACGTAATCGATCCGACCATTGTGATCGACGGCGTGACTTACTGGGACAATGGTGTTTTTCACGCTGAACGGCTGCCAGCTGGACCGTCAATTCTCGATCGCCATTCCTGCGCGGCGGCATTGTTTGCTGATCCTGATCCGAATATAGGATTGCGTGCGGTTGTCTGATCATTCCTAACTTGATCGAATCGCGCCCAGATAGGATGATCTATTGTTAATAGGACCCGATCAAGTTGGTCTTATGGTGCGGAGCACTCCCGTCTCCGGTGCCGGTATGTACGAGGAGGGCAAGTCCCCCCGCACCGGCAAAATTATGGAACCCACATGTCAAAAGCTATCGTTACGCCGCTGACTCAGGCCTTGGCCGAAGGAAAACTCACGCGCGAAGAACTCAAAGGATTCATGCAACGTTCAAACGGACCGGGATTGCGCCATCTGGCGCTTTGGGTCCTGTTGCTCGCGTTTACCACGACGCTGATAACACTTGCCTGGAACAGCTGGCTGATCTGGCTGGCAATGTTCCTGCAAGGCGTTGTCCTGGTGCATCATTTTTCGCTGCAGCACGAATGTGTGCATTACACAGTGTTTCGGACACGCTGGCTGAATGATTTGGTTGGTCAGATCTGTGGGCTGATCATCATTCTGCCGCACCGGTTTTTCCGGTACGAGCATTGCGACCATCATACCTATACCCAACTCACCGGCGAAGATCCTGAACTTATCCCTATGCCCAAGACGATTGGACAGTATCTTCTTTACCTTTCAGCCCTGCCCTATTGGCGCGGTAAGTTCACCGAAGTGTTCCGACATGCCCGCGGACGGCTGAACGAGACAGAGCTGCGCTTTATCCCCAAGGTCGAGCACAAAGCGGTTTTTCGGGACGCGCGCAGGATGCTTGCCATTTACACCGCCATTTTTCTAGCCATGGCTCTGACCGGCTGGTGGGGCCTGATCTGGTATTGGATCATTCCACTGTTTCTGGGGGAACCAGTTATGCGATTTGTGCGAATGACCGAACATGTGGGGCGACCAACGGTTGCCCAGATGTCGGAAAACACCCGCACCAATCTGGTATCAACACCGATGGCCTTTCTGTGCTGGAACATGAACTATCACGCGGAACATCATTACGTTGCATCGGTTCCATTCCATTCGCTGCCGCGTTTGCATGAAAAGCTGAAGGATCACATTTTTGTCGAAAGAGGCGGCTACTTGGCAGCGCATCGTGACATTCTGCGGCAAATTTTGCGGCGTGAACCCGAGCAATCGGCAGAGGTTTGAGCGATGGGAAATGAGAAACCATGGCGCGACCTGATCGATGTTGCGAAGCTGGAAAAGAACTGGGTCACGCGCGTTGAGATCGGACCACGGCTAATTGCCGTTTATGATACGCCAAGCGGTGTTTTTGCCTCGCTGGCGCTGTGTAACCATGGCGGCGCTGATTTATGTGACGGCTACTTCGATGGACACGTGATTGAATGTCCGTTGCATCAGGGCGCGTTCGATGTACGAGACGGCAAACCCGTGTCAGCACCCGCAACGCGAGCAATGCGCATTTTTGACACTCGGGTCGAAAATGGAATGGTTCAGGTCAGGCTATGAATGTGTCCACATACCTGTCAGCCATGTGCGTTAGGCAAGCGCCGGTATTCCGGGCATAGCCACATATCCGTGTAATGCTTCAACCCGTCGGATCCAATTTCGAACCGACGGGTACGGGGACAATGGAATGTTGCCCTGATAAGCTAACGCTGTGTACGGGTAACAGGCCAGATCCGCCAGGGTCAGCCTGCCACACGTCAGCCAAGGGCTGTCTGACAACTGCCGCTCCATGATCTCCAGCGACGCCTCGCCCAGTGATTGCGGTCCGATAAGATCAATATCCCGTTCAAATAAAACAATCGCTCTGGCTGTTGCCATGCCGTGAAATATCTCATTGACCGAGAATGAGAGCCACTGCTGAATCTCGCCGTGTTCTTCCGGTGTCCTGGGTCCCCAATTCTCAGCGTCGTATTTCTGTGCCAGGTACAACATGATTGCCGTACTGTCGCGCAGAACAAATCCGTCATCATCGATAACAGGAACCTTGTGCAGCGGGTTTATCCGCAGAAACTCTTCCTGTGTCTGGTCGCAGTTCAGCAGATCAATATCGATGAGCTGATATTCAAGCTTCAGCATCGACATCAACAATCGGACTTTGTGGCAGCTACCAGATAACTTGAAATCATAAAGATGTATCATTCGGGTCGTCCGACCTATCGTTTATCCGATCGTTTTTCGAGGCGGGAAAAGATACGGCTGAGGCCAAAACAGACGATAAAATAGAAAGCTGCTGTCGTGATCCAGGCCTCAAAGATCATACGTGAGGACGCAACAAGTTCGACGGTCTTGTATGTCAGTTCCTGTACTGAGATCAGTGACAAGATCGAGCTGTCCTTAATCAACGAAATAAATTGGTTTGCCAGCGGCGGGACCACTTTCTTCAACGCTTGAGGCAGGACTACATAGCGAAGTTCCTGTAGTTGACTCATCCCGATCGAACGCGCGGCTTCGCGCTGGCCTTTCGGAATTGACTGAATACCCGCCCGGATAATTTCCCCGACAAAGGCGCTTTCAAACAACGCCAGAACGATGACTCCGGAAACCATTGAAGGGAAACGCCGCATTTCACCAAAAAAGAAAGTCCAGACCTGGTTGTTCTCTTGCCGCGCGATCCCACGCGCCCAGCGTTCGAGATTCAGGGCGTCAATCAGTTGTTGGGACAGGAAAAAGAAGAAGATAAAGACGACAACAACCGGTGGCACGTTGCGCAAAAACTCGAGGTAGGTTCGGGCCAGCATCCGGATTGTCAAATTAGCTGAACACCGGGCAACGCCCAAAATAGTGCCCAACAGAAGGGCCAGAATGCCGGAATAGATACTGATGCGGACGGTGGCAGCTAGCCCCTGCAAAAGCAGGTTGGCAAAGTACTCTTCACGACTTGAATGCCAGCCGACTATATATCCAGGAATAAGCTCCCAGCGCCATTTGTAATTGAGCGTGCCTTCGATCGACAGCCAGATATACCCGAAAAAGGCAATCAAAATCGCCATGATCAGGTAGTCGGGCCATCTGAGCTTCTTGATGAAATTCTGCACCGGGCGCGCTCCGCGTCAATCTCGGGGGCGGTGCACCCGCCCCCGGTTAGTTTAGTTACTGCGCAACCTGATCAGCCCACTCTTCGGTGGCGAACCAATAGTTGTGACGCTCTTCCAGCCAACCGGACCGCCATTGCTGTGCAATCCAGTTGTTGAAAAAATTCATGGCATCCGGATCACCTTTGCGCACCCCAAAGGCCTCACCGCGCGGGTCATAGAGATTTTCGAACGGAACGGACAACGTTTCAGGATTGCGCCCCGCTTCGCGGTTTGGAGTCGGTTGCGCAGCCATTGATGCATGCGCGTTGCCGTTTAGAACTTCCTGGGTCGAAGCCCCGTCCTCATCGAACAAAAGCAAGGTCGCATCAGGGAAGTTCTGTGCGATCACCGCAGCCGGGGTCGCACCGCGGCGGGCGGCAAAAGTGATCTCTGGTTTATTGAAATCTTCCAGGGTCATGCCTTCGGTCATCGATTTGTTGGCCAGGATGGCCAGACCTGAATAGGCGTAAGGATCGGTAAAGTTGATGGTCAGGTTTCGCTGCGCGGTCATCGACATACCTGAGATAATCACGTCGAAATTGGACGACACCAACGCAGGGATGATGCCATCCCAGGCGGTTGGAACAAATTCGACCTCGACCCCCATGTCTTCGGCCAATTTGCGCCCGACATCCAGTTCGAAGCCGATCAGCTCACCATTATTGTCACGCATCGACCACGGCACGAACAGTGAAAGACCAATCCGGATCACCCCGTCCTGCTTGATGGTTTCAATCACACTTTCACTGGACAGTTCCTGGGTCGCGCTTTGTGCCCAGCTTGAGGTCGCCAGTCCAGTCGCCACGACCGCACCCAGGGCTACCCCGAGCATTCTGCGAGAAAGCTTCATATTGGTTCTCCTTGTTGTCCGACAATTTGTTCAGGTTTATTGGTCGACGGCATATTTCTTCTCCAGATAGCTCACGCCGATCGACAGGATCAGGGTCACCACCAGATAGACCAATGCGATGGTGAACCAGATTTCGAAACTCATGTAGGTGTCAGAAATGATGTTACGTCCGAAAGTGGTCAGTTCGGCCACCGCAATCACGCTGACAATTGCTGATGATTTGATCAGATGAACGACCTCCCCGGTCATCGGCGGGAGCATGAACCGCACCGATTGCGGCAGGATGATGTAACGATAGATCTGAAAGGGGCTCATCCCGATGGATTTGGCCGCTTCCCACTGACCCGTGGGGATGGCGTTGATCCCCGCCCGCAAAATCTCAGATATCAACGCAGAATGAAACACCGCCAGGGTCAAGATACTCGCGGTATAACGATTAAACCCGAAGATCGGACCCAGCACATAGTAAAAGAGATAAAGCAGAACCAAGAGCGGGATGTTCCGGATAAGCTCAAGATAGCCAATCGCAACCGCTGAACCCACGACCAGTCCGGACAGCCGCAATAGCGCCAACAACAACCCCAGAACGGTTGCCAGCAAAAAGGCCGTGACGGATAGTTGAATAGTGGCGACCAGACCAATAGGAATTTCGCCCCACTCGAACCCAACCTCGGTATTGCGGTAAAGGAACTGTGGTACGCGGTACCACTGCCAATTATACCCCATGCCCTGAGCACCAGCATAAGAGCCATAGGCAATCAAACCTACGATGATTGTATAGATAGCGATCGATACGGGTACTGAGCCAAAAAACCTCTTAATGACCGGCGGTTTCGGCAGCGCCTGACCTGTAGGTCCCGAAATGCCCAGATCGCTCATATCAGTGTTCCAGAATTTGGTTTAGAAACAAGCGACAGCGTTCGCTTGAGGGGTTGGTAAAGAACTGTTCCGGCGGCGAAACTTCGACAATTTGCCCCGCTTCCATAAAAACCATCGTATCAGCGACCTTACGGGCAAATCCCATCTCATGGGTGACGACGACCATGGTCATACCGGTCTCAGCAAGTTCAACCATCACATCCAGCACTTCGTTGATCATTTCGGGATCAAGGGCAGAGGTCGGCTCATCAAAAAGCATGATCCGGGTTTCCATGCACAGGGATCGGGCAATGGCCACCCGCTGTTGTTGTCCACCAGATAGTTGAGCCGGGTATTTATCTGCTTGTTCAGGAATGTGGACCCGGTCCAGATAATTGCGCGCAATCTCTTCGGCCTGAGATTTTGATACCTTGCGCACCTTCATCGGTCCGATCATCAGGTTTTCAAGAACCGTCAGATGCGGAAACAGATTGAACTGTTGGAAGACCATCCCAACTTCTTGCCGTAATTCGCGGATTTCCTTTATGCCTTCATATACTTCGATCCCATCGATCACGAGACGCCCGGAATTGTGCCACTCCAAACCATTGAAACAGCGGATCAACGTGGATTTCCCCGAACCGGACGGGCCGCAGATCACCACCTTTTCACCCTGATGAACACTCAGATCAATGTTCTTAAGCGCATGAAATGAGCCATAGAATTTATCCAGGTTGGTTACCTCAATCATGGGAGAAGGTTGGTTCATGACGGGCCTGTCGTTTCGGGAGACCACGCTTTCGGGTGTCCTCGTGAGTGGATGAAATCAGAGGTGAGAAAGCTACCGCCCCGAAAATCCGTCGGGAAATTCTGTTGCCGTGGCACGATCCGGGGATTGCCCAGATAGCAGCCGTTGGCTTGGCGATGCGATTGAGTGGAGCAATCGGGCAAGGCCATAGAATCCTCAATTCTGTTGCACGCTAATTAATATGGTTGCTTAATATGCAATATTCGTCAATAAAAAACTCAACGGGCAGGTTTTGGCTGCCTCAAAATTGAGCTGACGACCAAGGGAGGAAACATAAATGTCTGCCTGGATTCGGATGATTTCTGACGAAGAAGCCGACGATCAGCTAAAGGCCACATTGGATATGGCACGCACGCCGCACGGGACAGTGGATAATGTCATGCGCGTGCATTCCCTGCGGCCCAACACAATGAAAGGGCATGTTATTTTGTACCGGGCGTGCCTGCACGATCACGCAAACTCCATACCGATGTGGTTTCAGGAAGTCATCAGCTCTTACGTGTCGGCCCTGAACAACTGCCCCTACTCCTATGCCAACCACTGGGCAAACGCTCGGCACCTGATTGATGACAATGTGCGCGCCGATGAAATTGAAGCTGCGCTAAAGGCCCACCAACCGCAGGATGCTTTTGAAGGGGCACACCTTGCTGCATTGATCTATGCCGAGAAACTTACCCTAGCACCCGGAACGATGGTTGAGACGGATGCAACCACTCTGAAAGTTGCAGGTTGGGAGGACGGCGAGATCCTCGAAATCAACCAGATTGTGAGCTATTTCAACTATGCCAACCGTTTACTAAACGGTCTGGGCGTCACCACGGATGGGGACGTCGTGGGTTACTACGCCGACGAGTGACAGGATGTATCATGCAAGGTGACACTCCGGGAAGACAAATTGATCGCGCCATCGGCGCGTCGCTAAAAGAGCTGCGCCAAAGCCGGAAGCAATCAGCCCGCCGACTTGCCGAACAGTCTGGCATATCTGCGGCGATGGTAAGCCGCATAGAGAATGGATTGGTTTCGCCCTCGATCGACACATTGGCCGCATTGGCCGAGGCGCTTGAAGTTCCCATCGTCTCGTTGTTTCGCGAAGCACGAACGGATCACACCGACTATACCCTCGTCCGTCACGGTCAGGGATTGAAATCCACCCGGCTGGCGAGCGGTCATTCCCATGAGTATGTCAATCTCGCACTACATTCCCGGAAAGATCTGAGGTTTCAGGCACGCCGTGTAACTCTGCTGCGTGACGAGGGCCATCCACCAACCTACGTGGGTCACGGCGTTGTCTTTGTTCAGGCGATCGAGGGGCAGGCGGTTTATCGTTATGGTGAGGCCCGGTTCACTTTGTCGGCGGGGGACAGTATCAGCGTGGATGCCGAACTGAACCATGGATTTGAAGAAGTTTTAACACCCGAATTTGTCTTTTTGACTGTGCAGGCCGAGCGCCCGTAATGAACTGCTGACATGGCCATTCCAGCCGAACTTGATCTGACACGCGGACCGATCTCGGCGCATTTTCGAACATTGGCAATTCCTGCCGCAGTCGGAATGCTGTTCAACACCCTCTACAACGTCGTGGACATGTTCTTTGCAGGGCTTTTGTCCACCAGCGCACAGGCCGGGTTGGCACTGGGGTTTCAGGCGTTTTTTATTGCCATATCGGTCGGCGTTGGGCTTGGGGCCGCGATGAGCGCTCTTGTTGGAAACGCTCTGGGAGCCGGCGATCATCGCAAAGCCCGTCGGCTGGCCGCGCAAGGAATGAGCTATGGACTCATAGCGTCCGGCCTATTGGCATTGGCTGGGCACTGGTATGGTCCAGCTCTGATCCGGCTGGTGTCTGAGCCGGGCGCATATCGTGATGCGGGGCTGCGTTACTTCTATTGGTTGCTCTTGGCTCTGCCTGGGTTCTTGCTGGCGTTTGGGTGCAACGGTATCCTACAGGCGCACGGCGATGCGGTTTCGATGCAGCGCGCACTCGTGGTCGCATTTTTTGTCAATATCGGTCTAAACCCGCTGTTGATCTATGGCATTCCAGGTCTGGTTCCCGGCATAGGCTTCGATGGTTTGGCTGTCTCGACCGTCATCAGTCAGACCGGCGTCATGGTCTTCATGGTCCGGCAAGTACTCGGACGGCGAAGGATGAGGCGCATACGATTCAGAAACTTTGCCCCACGTTTGGAAAAGTTTGCCGAAATATCTGTCCAGGTTCTACCAACAGCCACATCCTTCATGGTGATGTTGCTGTCAGGTTTTGTCATGCAGTTCGCCCTGAAAATCTTTGGGGAACACGCAATCGCGGGCCATGGAGTGGCAATTCGACTTGAACAGATTCTACTTTTGCCGGTGCTGGGTGTAACCGGGGCGCTGCTACCAATTGCGTCCCAAAATTTTGGAGCCCATGAATACGCCAGAGTAAGGGAAGCAATGTTTTATTGCTGGAAAGTTGGCTTCATCATGACAGCTATCGCAGCGCCAACACTATGGATATTTGGAAGACCCTTGCTGCGGCAGTTTACTGATGACCCTGAAGTCATCCGCGTTGGAGTGAGTTACTTGCGCGTCGATAGCCTGATACTGCCTTTCTATATGATGCTTTTTTCGATCAACTCTCTTTTGCAAGCTTTGAAAAGACCGATCTGGACGGTGTGGATCAGCCTGTATCGGCAAGGGTTTGGGGTAGCCTTTTTTGTCTGGGTTTTTGTTTGGCTGCTGGGCTTTAACGAAACCGGTGTTTGGTTTGGCACCGCGGCTGCCGTTGTGACAGGATGGGCGATCGCTCTCATCGTGACCACACATGTAGCACAGCGCGAGATAGGGGGGTTTTGGGTGTTGTCACGTTAACATCCAGCCCACAAAGAAGTGCCCATGCTCAGATTTCAAGCTGCTTGGGAGGCGACATTCCAGGCATCAAATGGATAGTGCCAACTTGTTTGCGCGTTCTGAACTGGTTACCGCTCACGCATGAAGATACCGTTCAAAATACCGCGCCTGAAGGGCTATCGTTTTTCCACGAGAGCTCATCGCCTAAGCCGCCTGGATTTACCATCGTTTTGCGCTCAGTACTGCTCAGGTTAAAATTCTGCGCGCTGCGCGCAGTGTTACGGTCAGCGGTCCGAACTTGATGACCCAGCGGCGGGGGGTCGCGAAAGAAATATCGACCCCGCGCTGCAGAAGCCTCGCGTCAACTTCACGCAAGCTCGAACATAAAGCCACACAGCCTGGGTAATGATCCGAGAAGGAAATCGGTGACGCTTGCAGGTGATGGGCGATGGATTTATCGATGCCACCTACGACCAATTCCAAGCATGAGTAACCGAACAACGGTTAATGTGACAACACCTCTGAATGGGTTTCCACAGATCGATTGGATTTAATTCCGGATCGTGAATGCGAGCAAACCTTCCAATCCCCTATCGCGACTTCGGCGCCGCTTTCGATTCCGGCAACATTCAGCTCTTTGAACGTCGCATCAAAGTCCGCGACGTGGAATGTTCAGCATGAAGCCCCGGTCTCCGGGATAGTAGTCGCTGTCTTTCGGGAACGTCGAAAAGATTGTCATGCCGCGCTCGCTGATCCAGGATTGCATGGTGGGCGAAGCCGGAGTTGACGGGATTGATAGATGGGTCCCATACCATTCTGCTAGTCTAGCCGGATCATCAGATCTGAAGAAAGATCCTCCAATTCCATAAATTTGTGCAGTGTTAGATCTCCTTTGGTTAGTTTCGGTTAGGATCGTTCTTCTGGCCGATGACACAAATCGCCGGAGTGGCCCCGCCAAAGATCTCGATTTCGGTCACGTTCTCGAAACCAACAGCGTGGAGCGCTTCCTCGATGCTGGCGATCATGCGTCGCGCAGCACCCGGGCCATCCGCGTCCAGCCGTGGCTGATAGGTGGTCAGGCAATGCCCGCCAGTAGCCAATGCTTCATATACTGCACCAAAAAACCCGTGTTTGTCGCTTTGAAACTGTATGACGTTCAGCGAGAAGATGCGGTCAAATGCGCCCGGCCAGTTAGCAAGGCGGGCGATCCCGCCCTCGATCAACGTGACTCTGTCTGCGGCACACTGTTCTCTTAGCCGATTGCGAGCCTGCCGGATCATCACCTCGGAATGGTCAAGACCTACCACCCGCCCTGACGTTACAACAGAGGCACATTTTGCGAGGGCCAGACCGGGGCCGCAGCCGATCTCAAGCACGCGGCTATCGGGCGACAGAGCCATCAAATCGACTGTTCTGTCATTTCGGAAACGGTTCGATTGCCGCGCTGCCATGATCCGTCCCGCCAACGCACCCAACAGGCCTGATGGATGCCGAAACTGTGCGACGATCTTCGGTTTCATCGACACTACGCGTTACCCGCGCGAGACATCCACAGGGGCATCGCCAGCAACCCGCCAATCGAAAGAACGAGAACGCCGAGGGCAAGCGCATGGCGATACGCCATCTCGGGAAACCCCAGAAGGTCCACCGCAAAAGCATTCCACGACCACAGGGTGGCGACACCCCATATAAATAGTGCGACAATGACGATGCCGAAGGTCTTGCTGTGGCGTTTCGAGTGCTGAATCACGTTAGCTCCCCTTCTCCATCATGATTTCAAGCGCGTCGTTGAGACTGGCCAACAGCTGCGCCGAAGCAGCGACATCATGCGCTGCCATGGCCTCGGCCAACGCGGCCATCGGTGCGTCTTCCCGGTCCTGCATCTCGGCAAAAAGATCAATGCCGGTTGGGGTGGGCAAATAGAGTACTGATCTCTTGTGATCGGGATTGTCCTGCGCGTGGGCAAGACCTTTCTCCAACAGGGTATTCATGTTTTTCTGCACATGCTGACGCGAGACACCTTTGGCTTTGGCGATATCGGGCACCGTTTGCGGCGCCTTGAAGATCAATGCCTGAAGGACCGCCCGCATCGACGGATTGATGTCCAGATCGGCGTGCAGAGCTTCGGCAACGGATTTGAGCCGGTTGAACGCTACCCTTATTTCTCTGATCAGCGCGGTGAGTTCTTTGTTTTGCGGCGTCACGCGGGGGCTCCGGGATTCTATTTGACAACTTAGGTGTCATTATGAATTATGACAACTTAATTGTCAATATGGTGATGCTGCTCATGTTCACGCAAACCCATCTACTGATCGGAGCCGCAATCTTCGCGAGGCCGGGACGCACTACGGTTGCTCTGGCTGGTCTGATGGGCGCGTTAGTGCCTGATACCGATGTCTGGACGATGTTCATGGTCGAGCGGCAGCAAGGGGCCAGCGGGTGCGAAGTGTTTCATTATCGGTACTGGGAGCAGCCGTGGACAACGCTTCAGATGCTGCTGAACTCGATCCCCTTGTATCTCGCCCTTATCGCCCTGGGCCTCACCGGTCTGATCCTGCCTGCCGTTTGGCCACGTAGGATCGCGCTGATCGTGATCGTGTTCGCCAGCTCCGCACTGCTGCATGTGGGGATTGATTTTCTGCTGCACCATGACGATGCGCGCGCGCAATGGATGCCTTTCACGAACTGGATCTTCCGCTCACCAGTTTCCTATTGGGAACCTCGATACTACGGTCGGGTTTTCATGGTACTCGAGATCGGCTTGGGGCTCACTCTCGCCGTATTGATCGGCCTGCAGTTTCAGTCAAGGTGCGTGTGGGCGGCGGTTGCAATTGTGTCGCTTGGTTACGCAGGGTCGATTGCCGCTGCTCTGGTGTCTGGTGACGACCACGTGCGGGGGCCAGGGTCCTGCGAAATCCTCGAACTGGATGCTGGGTCGATGCTCACGGCCGGTGCGGGCAAGTCGATGATAGGCGCGCGCGGAGATGGCCATTATTAAAGATCATTTCATGCGATGGCGTTGGAAAATGTGGGGCGCATGGTGCATCCTTGCAGCTACCGGCGTGGCGTATGGGGTTTTCGCTATCGCAGCAAGTATTGGCCTTGCTGAAACTGACAAGATGCGCGCGCTGCCGTTGCCATTTCAAATCCATGCTCTGGCTGGCGGAATCGCATTGATCGCCGGGATAATGCAGTTCAACCCTGCGATACGAACCCGTTTCATTCGCGCGCATCGCTGGGGTGGCCGCATCTATGTCTACAGCGCATGTCTGGCGAGCATCGCGGCGGTACTCAATGCTGCATTCTTCGATGTGAGCTGGGCCGCGAGATTGTCGTTTTTCCTGCTGGGATTCTTTTGGCTCCTGTCCACGCTTTTCGCATACAAGATGATCCGGAAACGCAATGTTTCTCTGCACCGTGAATGGATGTTGCGAAGTTATTTCCTGGCGTTTTTCTTCGTGACATTCAGCTTCTGGGTGCCGGTCCTGGCAGGCGACAATCTGGGAACAGGCACGGCATATTTCATCGCTGTAGCGATGAGTTGGGTCCCCAACCTCCTACTTGCAGAAGTATGGATTCGAAGAACGCGCGACAGAGGCAGCGCGTCAACAAGTTGACCGAACGCGAGATTTGGTATTTTGCCAAGGAGCCGATATGCGTCGGGCGCGCAACGTTTGTCAGAATGGGCTCTTTGCGATCATGCGGCAGTGCAGATCACCGCTTCGGTGGAAGACGCCCGTGCCGACGTTGACGGCCCAGAGCCGACATCCCTAAGCCAACTTACATGCTGCGGTCGCAGCCCGCATTGCTGCCCTTCGCCGCGAGTGCGAAGCCTGAAGGCCATTATGCTCACTGTTTGCGGGACCTTGCTGCCTTTCGTGGAAAGCGCATCAAGGACCGGTTTGGCGAACCGTTCAACAACCGGTCGTTTTTGGGAAGTGATTACCAAGAAACCATGGGCGGCTCAAAACCTTCCTTCTCTTGCCATTGGCGGGTGATAGCAGCTACATAATCGCTTCATAAGAAGCCGCCGCAGAGAAAGATTCTCTTAATATATTGAATTTATTACATTTTACATGCCTCAAACACATTCAGGAACGTAAATGCTGCGAAAGTTACTAGGATCATCTCTGTTCAAGACCGCATCTATAGAGATGGCAATCGAAAGCCTCGCAAAAGATGACGTTAGGGTTGGAACAGCATTCCGTGAAATCTCCCACGCTGATGTTATTAACTACATTGAGAAGAGAAAATGCCATGTGCGGAAAGTTGTGCCTCGACAGCAAGGCGACTGGGTCGAGTTCTACGCCCTGATCGAGAACAAAATTCACGTCGTCAGACTTGATGTTGCCAAGGACGGAATAGGGTCAATTCTGACTTCTCACTACTTGGACCTACCAAATGAGTTAAAGGAGTTATTCAGAGACGAGTTCTCTCAGATTATGTTCGGGTTGAACCTACCCTACACAGACGAAAGCTACGAGAAATGGCGGGATTTGGACATAGAGGAACGGCTGGAAGAGGACATGCTTCTTGCAGGTCGTCTTGTGTGCAGATTCTTCGAAAAGAACCCTTTGGCACTCTACCCGCTTCTTGCGGCTTGTGAGGATTTTCACGGCGGATCTGGGTACCTCGGCTTATATGACCTTTTTTGTCACGAGGGTGCAGAGGAAGAGAAAAAAGCCCGCCTGCAATGCTATCTCACCGTCGAAGCACTCATGACAAACAATAACCTGCCTTGCTTTCGCACAGTTAACCTTCAACGAGTTTCTGAAATGGTTGAGGAAATGATCGCAGATCAAAAAAGATGATACATCACCGAAGCTTCAGCCAACCAACCTCGCCCAAAGACCTTTCCGGGTAAAACTGCATCACGCTCATGGTCAAAACCCTCGCTTTTGGAACATGAGCGAACCACATCTTCCGATAACGCCACAAACCCCGTTCAAAACTCAATCAGTTGTTGAAGGTTACTACAACCACCGCGATAGCAGCCGTTTGTGCATCTCGCAGTATCTGTCGCTCTGGGCTCAAACTGGACGTCGGATGCGATGCAGCATCCAGTGATATGCTGCACCGGTCAACGTCGGGTTGTCGAAGTGGGATGGAATGGCGGTTCGGAGGATCAGTCATGGAAACACCAAACTTACCCGCCATTCGCGCGCTTCGCCCAGCCTGAAACAAGGGCCAGATGGATCAGCCTGACTTCGTGACCCAAACAGCCGATCTCGCGCCCCCAATAATGCGCACTGGCGCAGGCCCCCATTGCAACCACGCAACACGGCAATTTGGCAAAGTACTCGAGGACCCGGCCCCTGCGCAGTTTCTTCTGAAGAACCGGGTGACCTGTTCTAGCCGCTCCGTGCACCTGGAACACATTCTTCGCCAAATTCAGGCCAATCTCTTCCAGTGACGCCTCCATTCAGGATGTTTGCAAACCCACAATGGCACACCGAGGCCTTGGGGGCGACTACACCTTCAGAACCGTTCAAGGGTCGTGTTGTGGCCAAGTCGTTGGTCCTGAGTGTGAGGTCAATGAAGTTGCGCGACGACATGATCTACGGCCCAATCACCTGTCGACGTGGCAACGGTTGGCAATGGACGGCTATACGTCATCAGATGTTTTGAGACAGATGGCGGTTTGACTTTGTTGTGTCATCGCTCATCTGGTTTCAAGCAGTACGGATGGTGGCATTCCAGACGTCAAATAGCTCAAATCGTTTAAGAACGATGCGCTCAAATAATGATCTGGATCAAAATGTACCAGCCTCAGAACGATTATGCAGTAAACTCAGAAAAGGAATCAGAGATAGCCAGGTCAAAGCGATATGAGTCAACTGACCAGCCGACGCGCGTTTTTGGGCGTCACCGCATTCCGGGAGGACAGTAATCTTGTTCGACCTCCGGGTTCGGTTGTGCCTGGTTTTGCAGATCAATGCAGTAAATGTGGCGACTGTGTCGAGGCTTGCCCCGAAAGTGTGATTGCCATTGGTCAGCATGGGTATCCGGTGTTTCAACCCACCGAGGGTCCCTGTACTTTTTGTGGGAGTTGCGCTCAATCCTGTCCCACGGATGCCCTGGACATAGAACGCCTGCAAGATTGGCCGTGGCGCGCGTCGGTCGAAGCTGCGTCCTGCCTGTCCAGCAATGGTGTCAGCTGCCGAGTGTGTCAGGATAATTGCGAACAGAACGCCATCAGCTTCAGGCTGCAACTGGGTGGCCGCGCGGATCCATCAATAGACCTCGACGCCTGCACTGGCTGTGGGTCGTGTATGGCGTCTTGCCCGGTCGATGCCGTCACATTGAAACGCAAAACCATATCTCAAACGGAAGTCAGCCAATGAATATCTGCGGATGCCTTTTACATATCGCACCAGCGCAGGCACTGGCGGCGTCCGAGGCAATGAAAGGCACGGTCGGTGTCGAAATTCACGCCGAGGCCGAAGACGGCCGTTTCGTAATTGTTGTAGAAGACACGCCGACACGCCTTGCGTCCGAGATCATCATGGACCTGCACCAGATCCCCGGGGTGATTTCTCTGACGCTGACGTACCACCATTTCGAGGACATTGCGGACGGCCATCCGCATCCCGATGCCCCAAGCCAAACCACCAGCCGGAGGCCCACGCTATGACCATATCAGAAACTCGTCGGACATTCCTCAAGGCCTCAGCGGCCGCAGCTACGGCCTCTGCCGCAGGTATTCCTCTAGCCACTGGTCAGGCTGCCGCGCAGGTGGGCACCCCTGACATTCGCTGGGACAAGGCCGCCTGCCGGTTCTGTGGCACCGGCTGTTCTGTGCTGGTCGGCACTAAGGACGGGCGTGTTGTCGCCACTCAGGGAGACCCTGACGCGCCGGTCAATCGCGGGCTGAACTGCATCAAGGGCTATTTCCTGTCAAAGATTATGTATGGCAAGGATCGCCTGACCACCCCATTGCTGCGCAAGACCAACGGCGAATATGACAAGAACGGTGAGTTTGAGCCGGTCAGTTGGGACGAAGCCTTTGACGTCATGGCCACCAAGTGGAAAGAGGCGCTCGCCAAAAAGGGCCCAACCAGTGTCGGAATGTTCGGGTCAGGCCAATGGACGGTTTGGGAAGGCTATGCTGCATCGAAATTGATGAAAGCCGGGTTCCGGTCCAACAATATCGACCCCAACGCGCGGCACTGTATGGCTTCCGCGGTCGTGGGCTTTATGCGTACCTTCGGAATTGACGAGCCGATGGGTTGCTATGACGATCTGGAACACGCGGATACTTTCGTGCTGTGGGGATCGAACATGGCCGAAATGCACCCGATCCTGTGGTCGCGCCTGACCGACACGCGCCTGACCAAGCCGGGATGCGAAGTGCATGTTCTATCGACATTCGAACATCGCTCGTTCGAGCTTGCCGATAATGGCCTAGTGTTTAACCCGCAGACCGATCTGGCGATCCTGAATTACATCGCCAATTACATCATTCAGAACGGCGCGGTGAACGAAGAGTTTGTCAACAAGCACGTCAACATCACCAAAACCGCCACCGATATCGGTTATGGTCTGCGCGATACAAACGCGCTGCAGCAAGAGGCAGAGAACCCAAACTCGGGCAAGCTCGAGACGATCAGCTTTGAAGAATACGCCGAGGCGGTCGCACCTTATACGCTGGAATACACAGCCGAACTGTCTGGCGTGCCCGCCGATAAACTTGAGAAGCTGGCGCAACAATATGCAGACCCGAACCGCAAAGTGATGAGCTTGTGGACCATGGGTTTCAACCAGCACACCCGCGGATCGTGGGTGAATTCGCTGATGTATAATGTGCACCTTCTGGTTGGTAAGATCTCTGAACCCGGCAACTCGCCTTTCTCGCTGACCGGTCAGCCCTCGGCCTGTGGAACCGCGCGTGAGGTGGGCACGTTCGCCCACCGCCTGCCTGCAGACATGGTGGTGGCAAATGACGAACACCGTCAGATTTGCGAAACCGCCTGGAATATCCCGGCAGGTACTATTCCACCTAAGCCCGGGTTCCATGCGGTCTTGCAGCACCGGAAGCTGAAGGATGGTGAACTGAATGCCTATTGGGTGCAGTGCAACAACAACATGCAGGCGGCACCCAATATCAACGAGGAAGGTTACCCGGGTTATCGCAACCCGGAAAACTTCATCGCAGTCTCTGACCCTTATCCAACTGTCACAGCTGTCTCTGCAGATTTGATCCTGCCCACCGCCATGTGGGTCGAAAAAGAAGGCGCCTATGGCAACGCGGAACGCCGTACTCAGTTCTGGCGCCAGCAGGTGAAAGCGCCAGGAGAAGCAAAATCTGACCTGTGGCAGTTGATAGAGTTTTCGAAGCGCTTCACCGTTGAAGAGGTCTGGGATGAAGAACTGCTGGCTAAGATGCCCGAACACCGCGGCAAGACCATGTATGATGTGCTTTACGCCAACGGATCGGTGGACAAGTACCCCCTAGCCGAAACTGCGGAAGGCTTTGACAACGACGAATCCGAGCATTTTGGGTTCTACGTTCAGAAAGGCCTGTTTGAGGAATATGCCGAATTTGGCCGTGGTCACGCACATGACCTTGCACCGTTCGAAACCTATCACCAGGCGCGTGGGTTGCGCTGGCCGGTCGTGGACGGGCAAGAAACCCTTTACCGCTTCCGCGAAGGGTACGATCCGTATGTGCCCGAAGGCGCGGATGTTAAATTCTACGGTCACAAGGACGGCAAGGCAAAAATCATCTTTGCCCCCTACGAACCCGCCGCAGAAGAGCCGGACGAAGAATATGATCTGTGGCTGTCGACCGGTCGCGTGCTGGAACATTGGCATTCAGGCTCGATGACACGCAGGGTGCCGGAACTGCACCGGGCCTTCCCATCGGCAGTTGTCTATATGCATCCACAAGACGCCAAGGATCGCGGCCTGCGCCGCGGGCAGGAAATCGTGTTGTCGACCCGCCGTGGCGAGGTCACCAGTCGGGTTGAGACACGCGGGCGCAACAAGGTGCCGCGCGGCTTGGTCTTTATGCCGTGGTTTGATGAACACCAGTTGACCAACAAGCTGACGTTGGATGCAACCTGTCCGCTGTCGAAGGAAACCGACTACAAGAAATGCGCCTGTAAGGTCGAGCGCGCGTAATCGGCACGGATCGCAAAGGTAATCCCCATGCCCCTCGCCGAAACACCCCTTTCGCCGAAACGTCGCCGCTTCCTTCAGGATACGGCGCGGGCGGCAGGCGGCTGTGTGGTCGGCGGGTCACTGCTGGCCTGGCTGACCCGCGACGCCCGTGCATTGTCGGCCGAAGCTTTGCGGCCCCCCGGCGCGCTGCCAGAACGGGAGTTCTTGTCGGCCTGCATTCGCTGCGGGCTGTGTGTGCGAGACTGCCCCTATGATACCTTGAAACTGGCCGAGCTTGGGTCGGATGCCGGGGCGACGGGCACGCCATATTTTACCGCTCGCGATGTGCCTTGTGAAATGTGCGACGATATCCCTTGTGTTGCCGCCTGCCCGACCGGTGCGCTAGATCCCAAGTTGGATAACATTGACGATGCCAAAATGGGCGTCGCGGTTTTGGTCGATCAGGAAAACTGCCTGAACTTCCTGGGATTGCGGTGTGACGTTTGTTACCGTGTCTGCCCCGTGATAGACGAAGCGATCACGCTGGAAACAGCGCATAACGCCCGCTCGGGCCACCATGCGATGTTTATCCCAACCGTACATGCCGACCGCTGCACCGGCTGTGGCATGTGCGAAAAAAGCTGTGTTCTGCCAGAAGCCGCAATCAAGGTATTGCCGGCACGTCTAGCGCGGGGCAGCAGCGCGGATCATTACCGCAAAGGTTGGGAAGAAAAAGATGCCAAGGGCGCGCCGGTTGTTGAAGGCATAATCGACCTGCCCGACCGCCTGCCCGGCCCGGGGGTCGACAACCTGATCGCACCGGGTGGTTTTGAGCCCGGCTATGATCTTCCAGGGGTGGGACAATGACCACCCGCACACATATGCCCATAGGCCAAGAAGCCGTGGCGGTCAAAGGCTGGGTCGGTGCGCATAAATACCTGATACTGCGCCGTATCAGTCAGCTGTTCTTTCTGGTCCTGTTCCTGTCGGGACCCTGGTTCGGCATCTGGGTCGTTACAGGTACCTTGGCAGGATCGCAGACCCTGGGTGTACTGCCGTTGACGGACCCATTCATCCTGTTGCAAAGCATCATCGCCGGGCATTGGCCGGCGATGACCGCTTTTATTGGCGGCTTGATCGTCGTGGTGGCCTATGCGCTGGTCGGGGGCCGCGTCTATTGTTCGTGGGTCTGTCCGATCAACCCGGTGACCGACGCCGCCAACTGGTTGCACAGGCGTTTGGATTTGCCGAAAGGTTGGCAACCTAAACGGCGCACGCGGTTGTGGATATTGGCCACCGCGCTGATCGTCTCGGGCCTCACCGGCGTGATCGCATGGGAGATTATCAACCCAATCACCATGCTGCATCGCGGACTGATCTTTGGGGCCGGTTTTGTCTGGGCCATGGTCGTTGCGATCTTTGTCTTTGATGTGCTTGTCGCCCGTCACGGCTGGTGCGGCCACATATGCCCGGTCGGTGCGTTTTATGGCCTGATCGGCACCAAAAGCCTGTTACGGGTCAGCGCGGTTAACCGCTCGGCCTGTGACGATTGCATGGATTGCTATGCCGTCTGCCCCGAAAACCACATCATTTCGCCCGCGCTGAAGGGCAAGCCGGGTGCCACGCCGCTGATCCTATCAACCGACTGCTCAAACTGCGGTCGCTGTATCGATGTCTGTGCAGTTGATGTCTTCAAATTTACTCACCGGTTCGACGACCAAGTCGCCGCACCTTCCGACCCAGTTCCCGCGCCTGAACCGCGCGTAGCCAGACCTATTTAAGGGAGTGCCGAGATGAACAAGCCAATCCTGACAGGTGTCGTCGCCCTGATCCCCGTTATATTCCTGAGTGGGTTCGTCCTTGCGCAATCTGCGCCGGTACAAACCCTGCGTGGCGCCGAGGTGGATGAACCCATTCCGTTGGACCAGATTCACAAGAACGTGGAAGGACGGATGCAGCGCAACTATCGCCAGCAACCACCGCTTGTCCCCCACTCGATCGAGCAATACCAGATCGACGTGCGCACCAATCAATGCCTGTCCTGCCATGACTGGACCAAAGCCGGGGAACGCAATGCGCCGACCCTGTCGATGACCCATTATCTGGATCGTGACGGCAATGAGTTGGATCACATCGCCGGGACCCGTTATTTCTGCAACCAGTGCCACGTGCCTCAGGCAGATGCGCCTGCGTTGGTCGACAACGTGTTTGAACCCTCGTCCGGCAATTAATCCAACGCATGTCTGAAAGGAGCACCAAGATGGCAGACTCCCCCGAAAACCGCGGTTGGATCCGCCGCCTCTGGAACGCGATCTGGACCCCGGCTGTTATGTTCAGCTCGGGCTTTCTGATCCTCGCCGGGTTTCTGGCCGGTATTCTGTTCTGGGGTGGGTTCCACTGGACATTGGAACTGACCAATACCGAGGAATTCTGTACCTCGTGCCACACGATGGAAACCAATCTGGGCGAATACCGCGAGACGATCCACTATAACAACCACTCCGGTGTACGCGCGATCTGTTCTGACTGCCACGTGCCACATGAATGGAACCACAAGATCAAGGCCAAGATCATGGCTGTCAAAGATGTCTATCACGAGCTTGCCGGAACCATCAGCACGCCTGAGAAATACGAAGTGCATCGGCTAAGTATGGCTTCGGCGGTCTGGAAAAAGATGAAGGCCTCTGACAGCCGCGAGTGCCGCAACTGCCATAACTTTGACTATATGGATTTCACCATTCAAGAAGCACGCGCTGCATCGGAACATCAGCGGGCAATTGACAACAACATGACCTGCATCGACTGCCACCAAGGCATCGCACACAGCCTGCCGCAGGGTTATCAGGAAGAATACCAGAAAATCACCGATGCGCTGGCTAATAAATCTGCAGGTAACTTGCAACAACAGCTTGCTGACGGCAGCACAGAAATCCGGTCATACCTGACCACACAGTCGGACTGAAAAGGGGTAAGTCATGCTGGAACTTCTGGGAACAATCGGAGGCAACATCATCGGCCTTCCAGGCATTCTGGGCATTGCGCTTGGCATGATGACGCGCCGCCTCTGGCTGGGGGCCATGATGGGCGGTTTGATCAGCATTGTTGGGACGCTGCTGTTTGCCCATTGGGACTTTGCCAATGTTGCAACGACCGAACTTCTGATCGCCATTGTTGTGGGTCTGTGTGCCGGAACACTGGGTTCTGCGATCCGTATCAAAGGGGCAACGGTCTAACAGAAAGACCGGAGCGTGCTGGGCAATGGCTGCGTAGTGATTGGTCCTTTACCCGATACTCTGGGGTAGATAGCGACTAGGTGCGGAAGGGCTCTGATGGAATGGACATCCCCTGATTTCTCATCTGATAGGTTTTCGAGATGGAAGCCGTCAGAACTGTCGAGCAATCCGTGCCGAGGGACCATTGCTCACGTTGGTGTAGATTGTCAGTTGCAGCCCACGCGCCACTGGAGTATTCGACCACGCCTTGCAATGGACCGGTATCCCGACATCTAGCTGCAATAAAATAGATTTCATATCAAACCCTTAAAGATAGTGTTTCGGCCAAATTGCTTCAGGCAAGTAGACCTCAATGAGTCCACCGCAGATTGATTCAATATCTTATTGCGCACAATGGCGCCCCTAAGCGCAAGATCCTAGGAGCCATGATTTGGCCTGGCAGGATCAGCGCTCTGCTTGTCCTACTCCCACCATTTTGTACTGCGCAAAAAACAACGCGAGCTCTTGCCTGTGGGATGCCGCAGCCGCACTCGAACGTCCAGCCTGAAGATCAAACGCAAGGTCGAGTTTACCGTCGACGCCTAGCATCAACGCTCACCCGGCACAGTGTATACTGTCTGGACGTCTAAGGTCCGAAAGATGGGAGCCCGGCAAAAGTTACCACAGGCATTGCCTATAGGTCTGCGCTGAAGCGCCTGTTTGCAGTCCGTATCCCCAATTATTTCACCACACGTTTTCCGGATTGGTAAAGTACAAGGCCCAGACATTGTTGTCGCTTTGGGCAATCAGTTTCCGAAACCTAGCCTTGAGGTAAGCGTTAAGAAGGTCAACGTTGTTCGCATTGCGGTTGTCGACGCCCCACGTCAGGAGCGGCAGATTTCGCAATCTTCGGCTGAATCGCTGCGCTGTAACAAACTGCGAACGTCCTGAACCGGTGTTATGTGAAGCGATCTCGGGTTGAGTAGTGGCGATTCAGTGGGACTAACGCCAGTGGCTTTCTAGCGGGACAAACACAGACACATGATCAGCGTCCGCTTTAAAGCTCATTTCGTTCGCCATCGAACGGTTATTACTGGCTGCATTCGCTTTCTGTCTTTAATCTGTCTTGCATGGCAATCGAACCGAGACTGGATATAATCGGGGCCGCGCTCGCCGATCCCAGCCGATCCCGCATCCTGTGCGAACTGATGGACGGGCGCGCATTCACCAACAAAGAGCTGGCTTGTGCGGCCAAGGTAAGCCCGCAGACCGCGAGTGCCCATTTGAAGCAACTCGAAGTTGCCGGTCTGACTGCTTCTTTGCGAAGCGGCCGGCATGTTTATCACTGGGTGGCAAGTGCTGACGTTGCCCGGGTGCTGGAAGGATTGGCTACCCTGTCACCGACCGACCACCTGTCTCGGCCCGGCCGGATCGCGACAGACACACAACGCGCACGCAGTTGCTACAATCATATTGCTGGTAAGCTCGGCGTCCTGATGACGAAGCGCCTTGTTGCCCTTAATGTGCTGAATCTCAGAGATGACGCTTTGACATCCGGACCTCGCTATCAGGACTTCCTCGATGATATCGGGATCGAGCCGCCACCTGTTTCATCGGGGAAACCTCCGGCAAAACTCTGCCTTGACTGGACAGAGCGTCGGCACCACATTTCCGGCCCGCTGGCCACAGCGATCATGCAGAAGTCACTGACAGCGAATTGGTTGGAGCGCAGGACCGGTAGTCGCGCTCTTACCATTTCCGACGACGGGTTCGATGCGCTCGAACGCTGGTTTGGCCTGAGCAGAAAGGCTCTGGACGGCTCGGACGACAATTGACAGTTCGGCCGATAACGAACCGTCCTTTTCCACAGCTTCGCCAATACGAGCTATTTCGGCAGAAGCTGCTGGAGATAAACATGACATTGCCCAAACTCGAAAATGACAGGTTCGTTCCTGAAAACGGTCTGCGGATCGTCGTCCAGGTGCCAGATACACATGCGCAAAAGATCATTGACGCGGTTCTGGTCGATGACGTTCTGAAATATGGCGACTACGATTGCGTCGCCTATCAGACCGCGCCGGGAATGCAACAATTCAGATCCCTGGGGAGTGGGCGCAACACGGCAACCTCAAAGGTTGTCGAGGTACCCTGTGTGGAACTGTCATTCTTTCTGGGCAGTAACGAAGCCAAAACCGTGCAGGTTCTAAGAAACATCTATTCATCACACCCCTACGAAGAGCCGGTGATCTTCGTAGAGCCGTGCATGCGGACGCTTCATATCCGGGGAATGGACGAGGACAATCCTAACAGGTTCTGGAACAACGAGACCGAAGATTGGGTGCCAAAAGAGCACTGGTAAGTGAAGTTGAACCCAGCAATCTCCGAACCCCAAGGAATAAGTAGCAAGGGCTCCTTTGGAACCTTCGCCGCACGCTGTACTAGGGTCCGGTTTTGGTTTTTTGGAAACAAAACAATAACGGAAAGCTCCTGCACATCGCAGTTCGGGTGTTATATGCACCTGTCCCTCGTTGAACGCCCGATCTGCTGTCACATGCCTTCGATAATGGCATTTCTGGCCGTGGCATTTTCCCTAACGATGTACCGCAGCAAGTTATTACCCTCGGCGATGAGGTCGAGGCGATCTTCGTTCTTTTTCACCACGGCTGCCCACGCCATTTGATCGTGTATGAAATCGTCAAGGATCGCTATGCGTTGTCCACGGCCGATTTCCTTGGTTTTGCTTTTTAACACCAAAAGTCTGTCAATATGCCCGATGAGGTCGGGTGCCAGGTCCTGATCTTTAATGAGATCATGCAGGTTCATCGGCGGCGACATATCGGGTACCGTAGGTTTTTCGTATGCGTCTCAGGGGGCATTCTAGCAGACCTAGAAAACTCTTGGTTCGGCCCATACCAGCCATTCATCAGGACAGACCACGCCGCAATGCAGCTTCACCAGACCGGACTTTCGCTGCGAGCGCAAAATCGGGGGCGAGTCGAACTTACAGCCCGCCGAACGAAGCTGCCGGTTGCTGAACGTCTGCTTCCCGTTAACGCTGAATCTCAGACGATCCACCCAAAGACATACCCCGCCCCAAGCGACCCCAGAACTGCAAGCAGCAGATAGAGCATGAACGGTTGCAATTTGAGCACCGGTGCGATGGCCATAGCACCCCAGATGCTGACAACACCGCCCGAGACAAGGAAAGCCATCGCCGCGCCTTCGGACATGCCGTTGTCGATCAACCCGCGTGTCAGCGGGAGCGCAGCGTAACCGTCGATATAGGCCGGGGCACCGACGAAGACTGCGGCGGGTATTGCCCACCATTTGTCTTCGCCAACATATGTTGCTAGTGCGCCCGGCGTCAGTGCGGTGTTCAGGGCATACTCGGCGGCAAATGCCGGGATCAGGCAGATCAGGATCAGCCGCGTGGTCGCCCAGAACTGTCTGCTGAAAGAATGCCTTCGTGCCTCAGACTGCCATACCCATGGATCAAAGGGTTGATCCCTGCCGCATCGTGCGGCACTCAGTTGGCGCGCAAGACCATTGTTTCGAAGCGCGCTCATTGCCCAAGGTGTCTTGGCGAATAGCCCTGTGACCACGCCCCCGAATATGCCTAATCCGAAAGCTGCGAGTGTTTTGCCGATCGCAAAGCTCAAACCCAGTGTCGCGGCTGTTGTCGCGAGCATCGCCGGATCAGTTATTGGGGAGGACAGCCAGAATGCCATGATCGGAGCGAGTGGCACGCCCGCTGCCAGCAATCCGGCCATTAAAGGCAGCACTGTCACACCGCAGACCGGCGTGATGGCTCCGATGAGCGATGCAGCCAAAACCGTTCGCAACGTCCTGCCCTCGAACGCGCCAGCGATGTGGGTATCCGCGCCGCTGGCGATGATCCAAGCTGCTAGAACGATGCCCGGAATGACAATGGGGGCAACGACAATTAGACCCCATAGGACGAACCTTGCTGCGTTTGCGGCGTGTTCCGGCCAAGCAAAACCTACACCTGCCAACAGAAGCAGAAACAGGCCCCACACTAAGGGTTTCCGGTTGGATGGTCGGTTGGCAGCTGTCTGATCGGACATGGGATACTCCTCTGACCTTGAAAAATAGTGCGGCGCGAGGCATCTGTGAAACGCATAGTTTCAATTTCCGATATTGGAAAATCAAATGGAAAACCTGGATAGCGATCTTCTGCGAACCTTCGTCGCCGTGGCTGATGCCGGAAGCGTCACAGACGGTGCTGCCCGCATCCACCGGTCGCAATCTGCAACAAGTCTTCAAATCAAGCGCCTCGAAGCGATCCTGGGTCAGCCGGTCTTTGACAGGCATGGTCGCGGGGTGGTCCTGAGCGACACGGGACGAAAGCTCTTTCCAGTCGCGCAGGAGGTGACGGCACGTCTCGACGCGGCACTACAGGAGATTTCCCAGAACACTGTAAGCGGGAAACTACGTTTGGGCATACCCGACGATCACGGACGAACGAAACTCGCGGCGATCATTGCGACCTTCACCCGCCATCATCCGAAAGTCGAACTGGATATCACATGCGCTCTGAGCACCAGTTTTCCCGAGGCCCTCGACAAAGGTTCGCTGGACCTTGCGGTCTATGAGGTCGAAAACCCGTCCAGCCATGAGGAAGTTCTTTATGAAGACCCAACTTGTTGGGTGTCGTCGGCGCGCCGCAATTTTCAGATCGATGAAAGCCTTCCGGTTGCCTTGTTCGATCATGCATGCTGGTGGCGCGACGCGGCAGTCAATTCATTGCAGGCCCGCGGAGAGCCATATCGCGTTGTATATTCCAGCCAGAGCGTCTCTGGCGTGATTGCAGCGGTTGAAGCTGGGATTGCAGTAGGTCTACTTGGTCGCTCGTCGTTTCACGCAGGTCTATCTGTGGTGAACGACGCATTGGGCTTCGGGAACACACCTGCCTCCAAGCTGGTGATGGCATCCAGCAAGCCGAAAGAACGAGGGCCTCAGGACGCTATGAAGGAGGCGATCCGAGCCGCATTTATGGCCAAGCCATAAAAAGCTGACTTTCGCTGCGCTCTGTCGAATGGGCAGGTCGGACTCGGTTCCTGACATCGGAGGCGGCGCGGCATCCTGTGGTATGACGCCTGTGCCAACGTCGGGTCGTCGTTTTGGGAGGGCATGACGGATCGGAGGATTAGTCATGGAAATACCAAACTTACCTGCCATTCGCGCACTTCGGCTAGCCTGGAACAAGGGCCGCATTGTCGGTCAGAAGCGGCCACTGAAACCTAAGCATGTCTGAGCAATCTAGGTGCGGCTTGAATTGGCAGAGAACCATCGTGATCTTGCTCTGTTCAATATGGCAATCGACAGCAAGCTTTGCGGCTGCGACCTTGTGAAGATGAAAGTTGTGGATGTGATGGCGTCAGGCCAGATCAAGGAACGCGCCTCAGTGCTACAGAACAAGACGCAGAAGTCAGTTCGGTTTGAGATATCGGAAGGCACCCGCACATCCGTCGAGAAATGGATCGAAGACGAACTGATGGTCGGATCAGAGTATCTTTGGCCAGGCCGTTTTCATGAGCGGCTTCACATATCGACACGTCAGTATGCGCGGATTGTTCGGGACTGGGTCACGTCGATCGGATTGGAAGCCAGTGCATATGGCACGCATTCGATATGGCGCACGAAAGTCACTCAGATCTACAAGAAGACTGGCAACTTTCGCGCCGTTCAGCTTCTGTTGGGGCACACAAAGATGGACAGTACAGTCAGTTATCTTGGCGTTGAACTTGAGGATGCCTTGGCCATTGCTGAAGCCATTGAAATCTAACATTCTGGGCCGCCTACACGGTCGGCCCTTACCGGTCACTCGACATGCCGTCACGATGCTGCAGTTGCAGCCCACTTTGCGGTCATTCGCTACGACAGCAATATCTCAACACAAGCGGACTCACAGAACGCGGACAAAGCGGCCGTTCGGTCAAACCATTGCGGGCAAGTTGGGTCAAATTGAATCAAGGGCAGTTATTTCATCGATTAATTAGATTTCCCAAAATCGATCCTTCCCGAACCAGTGCCACTTAAGTCGAAAATTGCATTCAATCTACACCTGCACACGGCAAAAAATCGGTCAAACCAAAGCCCTGCAACTAAGCGTCGCCGCCGATCTAATTTTACTCGGCTGGTGACCAATTTGGGCCGGGATCATAGGTCGATATCTCAGCTGTTTTTTCAAGCGTATCCGGCCCAAAGTCCGCCTCGAACACGGTGCCGTTTTCACCCACGAGAAAAGAATGGATACCCGTTTCTCCGTAGTCCGCAGGCACCGCAAGCAAGGCGTGACCTGCCACGAACCGATCGCCGACAAAATAGGAATAGGCACCACCCGGAGCATTTGGTCCCTGCCCCTGCAAAATTGCGAAGTAGTAACCGAGGAAAGGTTCGGGTTCGAAATCATCCGCACCGTCGCTCCACCCCGAGGCGGTGGCGCGGGCAAGGGCTTCACCGACAAAACTGTCTTCTTCTGGCCAGAAGAGGCCGTTTCGTGCGCCGGGATCCGATATGATCGTTTGGGCAAATTCCATGACGCCATCGCCATTGTGGTCCACAAGACGAAACGCCGCCTGAAGATCAACATACGCCTCAAGCGTTTCGATTACTTCCAATTCATTCAGTCCGATTTCACGGGCGGAAAGCTCCTCTACCCCGGCTTCTAAATCAAACTTCCAACCATTCTCAGCTTGCAGAATTGGGATCGGAAAGGGCCAACTATCTTCGCCAAGCAGAAGAAAAACCCCATCATCCTCGGGCTGAAAGCGGTATCCCTCAGCATACATGCCAAGCACTTCCTGCCTTCTTTGCTGATCTTCCACCGGATCACCCGTTCCGATTAGATCTTCTGCCTCTGGTCCGAAAATCTCGAGCAGCTTGTTCTGATCATCGGCCCTTAACGCTTCGACAAAAGCGTCCAGTGCGGTTTGCGGAGTTTCGAACAGCGCACCGTCGGAAAACGCCGGTCCAGTAGCCACTGCGATCACTAAAATAGAAAAAACCGATTTACGCATGTTACCGCCTCCCCTTGCCTTTGGCAGCATGTCCCCGTTTGGACGCCTTGTGAGCTTTGCCGCCTGAAGATTTTTTCTTCATAGCCTTACCTTTGGACGCAGCGGTTTTTTGCTGAGCCGTGGCCTTTTTTACTTGAGGTTTCTTAGCTGCTTGCGGTTTCTTTTTGACAGGCTTTTTCGCCGCATCTGGCCGTTTAGTCCGATCGATGGCCTGCTGCTTGGCAGCAGCCTTGTCCCGATCTACGTTACCGCGATTAACCTGCGGCAAGGACTTGCTCCCACTACCTCGATTGGCCAGAGCACCGCTCGCGATAGCCCCCGCCCCTGCACCGGCTGCAACTGCTGCCGCGCCTCCCCTGCTAATATCTGCAGCACCGGATTCACGGCTCAGTTTTGCGCGGAGTTCGTCCGTGCGACCCTCGGGGCGGTTGACAGGCAGGTCGCCGCGACCACCTTCCGGCCTTTTGTGATCAGCGATCTTGTCCCGGGCTTCCTTTTTTCGGTCAGGATCGGGTTTCCATCCGATATCAGTTCGGTCACCAAGATCTATATCGTTACCGATATTGACGTTGCCGTCGACGTCTATGTCGATGTCCGGGTTTCTGTATATCGGGCCACCGCCCCATCCGCCGCAATTCCGGCACCCCCAATAGTCATACCAGTCGTCGTCATCGTCGAAAATCTCGTCGATCAGCGCCACGGTGCCAAATGTCAGCAAGGCCGCGCCCACTACGTCCCCGGTCGACGGGCCGGTATAGACAGTCTCGGGATTATATTGCGGGACGTACACTGTTTCGGGTTGTGTCGGAGTAATTACAACAGTTTCTTCATCAGATACCACGACAGTTTGCTCGGGCCCGGAAACAAGAGCTCCGCTGTCAATTGCCTGATCCCGCATTACCTGCACCGCATCCAGCACATCGTCGGACTGGGCCAGCATGGCGGTGCCGACTGTCTCGGTCCAATCGATGTGGGTGGCCATTTGACCGACGACTTCGGGGAACGCCGTGGCCAATACACTTACAGACGGATCCCAGCCCATAGCTTCGATTTCCGGCTCGAGCTCTACGGGGTCGCGGTCGGCGTTATCCAACAAATACCGTTCTGCTTTAACAATCTCCAGTGGCTGAGTGGCCGCAACGAATATCTGTATGAGTAGAGTGTCGGGAAAAAGAGCCACCGGGGCGACCAAAGTTTGCAACTCAGCATCAGATAGAAGGTCGGATGAAGTTTCAGACGTAACTTCCGTTGCAACAGTATCGGACGCCTCTTGTGCGAACAGGGCGTTAGATGTGCTTAAACTGAGAGCAAATATTATATATCTAAACATATTGCGATCCTTCAATTTATCGAAGGATCGCCTAAGACCGTGATTCTGGCAACTGGCCTGCCAAATGGAGGATCATTTAGTAAAACATGGTCATTGGTCAAGCTGGCTTGAGCGGTCAGTTTGCTTACAAGGCCAGCTTCTATTGTGCAGGGCGATTAACTCCCGACAAAACTGTTTTGCGCGACAAGCTTCAGGGATTAATGGGGGCGAAAACATACAGAGCTTTTAGTGCTTCGCTCGGCTCCACCCCCGGCAAAGCGAGACGAAATATCTCTTCCATTGTGCCCTGAGCATACATTTCCGACAGAATACTATCGACAACGAGTCGAAAGTTATCGTCACCCCTCGCGATGGCCAATCCTTGCTTTTCTATCGTCAGTATTTCCTGGGATAGTTTGAATTTGCCCTTTAGTCCCGCAGCAATGTAGTTGACCAGCAAAATCGACTGATCTGCAAAATAGGCGTCAATTTCACCGTCTCGAAGTGCTTTGATACCGTCTGGGTGTGAAGCGAACCGCACCATTTCTGCGTCGATACCTGCAGCTTCAAATGAATTCAGAACGGACGCTTCTGTTGTTGTGCTGCTTCTCATTCCAACCTTCTTTCCCGCGAGTGCACCCATGGTGCCCTCAGCCTCGATTGGTAACAATATGGACGTGCCATCGACATAAGTTGGAATTGAGAAATCAACAATTTCGCGTCGGGAAAGTGTAATCGACGCTGCCCCGCAGAGCATATCCACCTCTCCGGAAGCTACTTTGTCGAAACGATCCTTAGAGTCGACCGGAATGAACTGAACATTCAAATCCTTCAATTCCAGTTTCTGCGCAATTACCTTCGCTACATGATCGCAAATCAACGGCGACAGACCAAATGGGCGACCTTGGTCGTTAATGTAAGACAACGGAGCAGCATCTGTTCGAAAACCAAATCGGATTTCGTTGTTTTTTGTTATCCTGTCGATTGTTTGGGCAACCGCGCCGGTTGTGAATAGAACCGTCACAATAAGTATAGAAAGCAAGCGCATGGTTTTTCCCTCTTTAGTGGCGTAACACCCTTGTGGAGGTGAAAAGCACCTTGTGTCGAGAGTAAAACACATTGTGTCGCCTAGGAGTCGTTTTGTTGATGAGAGGTGCAGGCATGGCGACGAATCGAAAGTATACCCTCGCAATATTGGCAGATGCCCGAATGCATCTGCTCCTGCTCAGGGCTTAACGCGAGAGAAAAGTCTTGTGGGCAGAGCTTGTGCTCGAAGTTTCAAAGGACCCGCGTCAACTGCAAGTCGTTGCGACAACACAACACCGCACCAGTATATTTTCGTGGTGCAAACTGTTGACCTTCGCCGTGACGCTGTACGTTAGGGTTGATATTCAACGGTGAGGTTGAGCGAAGGGTAATGGGAATAGAACTACAATGGAGTTTGGCGGAACTTGGGGCGCGTAAAACCGTACCTTTTGCCTTTGTGTGTTTACTGTTCTTCGCATCCTGCGCAACCACGAACCCAGAACTTTTGAAGTCCGAGTTGAACGCTCGACCCAGTGCACAGAATGCGTCGCCAAGCGACTACGCCGGGGAAGTTCAATTTAGCATCTCAAACAAGATTCCCGCTCGTGGGAAAAACCTACCTTACACATTTAACGCGGGCATCAGCAGTGTTACGTCAACGCGCCTAGGTTTCCGAGGGCTCTTAGATCTGCGAGAAATCCAAGTCCAAGCGCCAGCGCTTCTGTCGGGTACTCTGGAACAAAGTTGCTCTTTGAATGTTGACTTTGAACTCGACGACGCCCGCGCCAGCGGTGATCTCATCGAACTCGTAGGCTCAGTGGACGTCGAGCTTTATCGTTGTCGAAACGAAGAATCCGAGGGAACCAACGGGCGTGGAATACGCTTTATCTCGACGACTGTTGGGATCGCCGCAGCGGCACGCGCCAATGTTCAAGATCAATGCGTTCACTTTGATCTTGCCGACGTCGTGCTTCAACCTACTGGGTTTGTCGGCGGGTTGGTTAATCTAATTGGCCTCACAGAGCGCGTCGAGGAGGTCGTTCTCACCAAGGCAAAGGAGTTCACCGAAGAGAATGTGATTTGTCCGGAGATGCCTTCGGAGCTTTCTTCGTTGAATCCGGTTTTCGACGCCGGCGGTACACGAGAAATTGGTGACGGTGGCATCGGTGTTGCGTTGAGCGGCTCAATCGACACCAGTGCGATGACGATGATGGAACTCCTGGCGGTTATGCAATCTCGCGGTATTGTTGGGGGGGCAGGATGATGGATCGGAACTTTCTTCTGATACTAGCTACTGCCGGGCTTTTCGGAACCGCGCTGTTGGCTGAAGAGGTTACCTTCGAAGCAAACGGGGACGTCAAGTTAGGAGATCGTGAGTTTCCCGTTGATCTAGCATTGAGACTAAAAGATGTGAACGCGACAAGGATCTCAATCGAAAGTGTCATAGACCTTCGCCGGGCAAAAGAAATACTTGTAGAGGAACTCAAACGAGCCGCGTTTGTAGATGTCTGCAACGCACTGATCGGTGTGACCGAAGCAACGGCCCGTGCCGACGATACAGTGATTTCGCTAAGTGGGAGGATCGAAGCAGAGCTTTTCCGATGCGAAAGCCGCAGCGACGGTGGATCTATACGCGGCGAGAACACTTTCGCTGGTGGTTTGACGGTGGGTGCTTCCGCTTCGGCCGAATTCAAAGATGACTGCCTTTTTTTCCGTTTGGATGACCTGAGACTTGCTCCGGATCAACTCACCGAGTCGTCCGATGCAAAGGGCAATGTCGAAAAGGTTCGGCAGGTATTCATCGAGACCGCGAACGCAATACTTCAAAGAAACCCGGTATGCCCAGAACTACCTCCCGAACTTGTCTCTCTCTCGCCGACTTACGACGCCGGTGGCACACGGGAGTTAGGGGAAGGTGGCGTCGGACTGTTCTTCCGAGGTTCAATCGAAACGAGTACTGAGGCAATTATTGACATCCTTCAGGTACTCCAGTCGAAGAAGGTGCTTCCACCTCCGCCCCGCTGAACCTAGCCAACGGCTTAGTGCGGTAGATAGAATCTAATTATTTCGAAGAACAAGAACGAGTCGTAGAAATATGCATTTAACGTAGCATCATTCGTGCAATAGATGAGGTCGAAAATGATCCGTTTTGCATCTGTTCTTACCATTTTGCTTGCTTTTTGCGCCCATGCCGAGGACATCCCGAGCACTCAACGCGGCGACAGGCAGTATTCACCTTATCCACGGCAGAGCTTCCCCAATCAGGTCTTTCTTGGCGACACTCATTTGCATACGTCCTACTCTGCAGATGCCGGTATGATCGGCAATGTGCTAGGCCCTGATGAAGCGTACCGCTTTGCCAAGGACGAGGTGGTGATATCCAGCACAGGTGTCGAAGCTAGGCTGCGCAGACCATTGGACTTTTTGGTGGTTGCCGATCACGCTGAGAACTTGGGTCTCGCGCCGCTGTTGGCAGCGAAAGACGCCACGCTTCTCATGACTGAGTTTGGGCAACAACTTAACGCTGCCGTTGAATCCACTGCGGATCCGGTCCGCTTCGAAGAAGTCGTGGGCGGCATCGGTGGGGACGAGAAGGTTGCCCAATATGCATGGCAAACTTCGGCGTCGGGAATGGCGGCAGTTTGGGCAAGAGAAAACACACGCGAGGCCATTTGGCACGCTCTTGCTGAGAAAGAAGTCTACGCAACCACAGGTCCGCGCATGCGCATTCGCGTTTTTGCCGGATACGATTTTGAAGATACGGACCTGCCGCGTGCTGATTTTGCCGCGTATGGATATGAAGGAGGCGTTCCGATGGAGCCAATCTAGACCGCATTCAAATCGTCAAAGGGTGGTTAAATAGCGACGGGACAACTTCGGAACGCGTTTACGATATTTCTTGCGGCGGGCGCGAACTATTGAACGCGAAGTGTGACGGGTCCGTTGGCGGCACGGTTGGCGTTGAGAGTGCTACTTGGACAAACGATATTGGTCAGGCAATTCTATCGGGGTATTGGGAAGACCCCGATTACGATTCGGAACAAAGCTCTTTCTACTATGCCAGAGTGTTGGCAATACCAACGCCACGTTGGACAACATACGATGCCAAAGTGCTCGGAACGGAGATCCCTGACGAAGCCCCACGGTCGATACAAGAGAGGGCATACACATCGCCAATCTGGCACACACCTTAGGGACGATTGTTATAAGGCTGAAATCAGAATTTACTTGGTCCGCTTTGGGCTCGAAGCCGACCTCGGGGCCGTTGCAGCAAAGCCCCCTGCCTCGATAGTAGCTGATCACGAGGACGGCCCAGAGCCGACATCCAGCAGCCAACCGAAATGCTGCGGTAACGCCCGCTTTGCTGCCATTCGCTGCACTAGCGAGAAGGGAGGCCTGTCGAACTCACGAACTGCGGGACATCGGCGACTTGCATTCGAAATCTAATGCCGTCTTCGCTTCGGTTAGTTGGGTGTGTATTGGCGACGTAATTTTGCCATGCGATCACGGTCTGTTTCGGGCTATCGCCACTCACCGCGTACACGCCAGTGGCAACAATCGGTGTTGCGGAGCGTGTCTCGTTCTTTTCTGTGAGCCCTTCGGCTTGTGGGTCCCGGAATTCAGAGAGATACGCCACCGCCGAAACTCTCAAACCCGTTTGTTGTTTCGGTCACATCCGCATCGAAATGGAGGATTAAGGGCATTACCAAGGGCTCGATGTGCTCATTCCATACCGGTCCTTTGTAGAAACTATCTTTGATCCTGTCTCGCTCCTCGAGCGACGAGAATGCCCGCATCCAGTGGACTTTGTCAGGATTGTCCAGATCCCGCAGAGGGCCAAAGACCAGCATCCCGGCGTCGCGCAGAGCAACACGGTTCTCCTGCTCAAAGAACTCGATAAACTCCTCGCGACATCCGGGTTTTAGTGTGTAGCGACGAACTTCGATAATCATGTGTGTAACCTGTTCGCTCAGAAAGTTCTCTTGGGGGAAGTCTGTTGAGATTGATCCTTACCGTACCACTTAACGTACACATTTGTGATACTAGGAACTCAGAACTTCCTGGGTTTCCGCACCCACGTCAATCTTGATAACCCATGATATCTCCCTCCGCACAATGGATGTGGTTGATACTAAATCTCTGTAGAAGTCCGCCAAGTTCGAACAAAGTCTGTCCAGACCCACTAGCCATCGATTGACCGAAACAACGGATCTTGCGCATATGAATTTCATACGTCGAATTTCGGGGCGATGCCGCATGCATTTTCTTGATGAATCCGGTCGAACATCCGACTGCCTCCAGCCGAGGTGACCGAGCCAAAGACGCCTCTTCCTTCGAGTGCCTATTCTAAATGAAATCAGTATATTATCCAGAATCTGTACACCTCCAAAAGCGTCAATCTTGAGTGTGAACTACAGTTCAGCTTGTACTAGAGTTGAATAGTGTTCAGCGCCTTGAACCAAGTTTATTGTGGCTTTTTCACCAAACACACCCTTTAGCGAGTGAGACATTTCAACCGGCGACCAAGTGTCATTAGTCCCGTGCCAAAGGACGACGTCGCACTGCACCGCTGACATAGTTTCGCTCCAATCCGCGACATAGGCGCTGATAAATGCAAGATAGGCCGCTGGCCTCTGTACGAAGCTCTCCGATAGCGCCTTTTTCATAACGCTGACGAAGGTCTCGTCTTCTAAAAGAACTCTTTCCGCAGGGCCGCACTTTGCGAACAATACTTTGACCATAGTTTCTGGAAAAAACCGGGTCAGCAAACTTTGAAGACGCGTCAGAATCCGGAGTATCCTTGGACGCTTCATGGCCAACTCAAAAACCGGTTTTCCCGCCATCTTGGGTAGAAAATCACCTATGAAAAGTGGGGCAGCGGGCGATATCAATGTTAGTCGGCCAACCAGGTTTGGCCTGGACGCCGCAACTTTTATTGCCGCCATGGCGCCGATGGAAAAGCCAACCACATGCACACACTCGCCGTCGTTTTCCCCCAACGCTGCATCTATGGCATCACAAAGATCTGCGTCGATGGCCTTCGGATCAAAGTTCAGCAAATTCAGAGCAATGGCTTCAATACCAGGATTGGCCTTACTTAGTAGCTCCGCATCTGATGGGCTGCCAGGCATACCGTGGCAAAACACTACTTTCTTCATGATCGTATTCCCGAGTGGTTTAAATGTGGCGCCACAGATCAACTGCCAACCGTCAGGTCTTCAATAGTTCCGCCGTCGCGCAGGAAGTCGTTCCAAACCCAGGCCATGCGGTCCACAAACCAAATCTTGCCGCCCGAGATCACTACTATGCCGAGGCACGTGAAACCTAAGTCGAATGCCCACAGACCATAGGCAAATGGCAATAGACCAACGCCGCTGGCAATGGCGACCGTATTTGCGACGCGCTTATGATGTTCCGCAACTTTGTCGCGGTGCCGCAGCCAGACACGCTCGCCAAGAACACCCTGTGCGGACCAACTGTCGAAAGACTCCGGCCGCGAAAAAGCGCGTGGATTGATCCATATCCAGACAAGAACGATGCCGACCGCAAGCCACGCCCAATAACCAATCCATGCTCTGCTCCAGATTGCCAACGCCAGAAGCGGCAGGGGTGTCAACACACGGGTCCAAACGGACCAAGAGTTCGCATGCCGCAGCCAAACCTCGTCCTTCATGCCCATGAGGCGTTCGGAAAATCGAGCTATGTCCATCTTTGCAACTCCTGGATCCACCTCTCCGCAAATGGGAGGGATAGGGTTTATTTATGTGGATGAGGAGACGCCGCCCCGCTCGCCAGTTGGTAGGCGTCTGGTTTCTTATTTGAACCAGGGCTTCAGCCCAGGCATTGGGTTGGTCGTACATCACCATATGGGCGGCGCCATCGATAGGGGTAAAACTCTTCGCTGGAGCCTTAAGGTGTTCGTAATACTCACGTGCCAAATCGGCCGGGGTGTTCTGGTCTTCTGCTCCGGTTATAAAGTGGATCGGCAGATCCAGGACCGGGTGCGAGGTGAAGAGGTCGTATGCACCAACAATCTCTGGCTGTTCAATCGCTGTGCTCGATAGATCAAGACCGCGGCGATAGTTCTTAACCTGTGCGTCCGTGTAGTAGGGGCTCCGCCCTTCTAGCACATAGAAGAGATAGCGATCCCATAGCCCTTCGGTGTTAAAGTCTCCGGCACCGTATTCTGCCAAAACTTCACGCTGAACGGTGAGATCTGCCTCATCAAGTGCATCGAACGGCTCAATCGCCTTGAGTTTACGCTGAGTTTCAGCATCGCCGCGAACTTCAGCCTGATCCAATGCCCACTCAAAACCCATGTTCATACTGCGCACCCACGCGACACGCTCAGACGTTGGGATGAATGCGTGATAGGGGGAACTATCCTCTGCGATAGTCATGAAACCCAGCGCGCTGCCCCACGAATGACCGCTCAGAAATATTTTCTCTTGCCTGTAGCGGTCGCGTAGGAGGTTGGTGAGTTGAAGCGTATCCGCCACCAACTTGGATGGCGTGATGTCCTCTATCGTGAGATCGTCGTTGAATGAACTTCCGGCTCCACGTTGATCCCAATGGACAACGACAAAGTTCTCTTCCAACAAGGGCGTGTGGAACAGATCGACCCAGGGCATCACGGCACCACCCGGACCCCCGTGCAAAAATAGCAGGACCGGTTGGGATAAATCACAAGTGCGAATAAGTATTGTTTGCTCAATCCCGCCAAGAACAACTATTTCCTGTGAAACGAAGCTTCCGAAACACTCTATAGCTGCAACATCTTCGCCGCTGCGCGTCACGGAAATTTCTTGACGATCCTGGGCAAATGACGACCCAGCAAAATTGGCGGCACAGAATGTCAACAGTAAGAGACGGCGTTGAAGCTTGAATGAGTACATTGTTCGCTGTCCATTGGATTAATGCATTGTGGTTGCGTCTCGAATCTATTGCGACCTGAACTCAATACCTCAGGTAGAGATTGGGCTCGCGCTCGTGATATTCTGGGAGGCCAACATCGCGACGCATGTGATTAGATAGGAATGCCAGCTCGCCATGTTTGGGTAAACGCGGGAAAACAGGACCGCCCATAAACGCTGGGCGTTTCGAGACCATAAAAGTAAGATAGTCGAGCCAAGCTTTTACTTTAAGTGGTCTTAGGTGTAGCCGCTCATTCATTAGAGTTGATACTTTAGTCACCTGGCGCCCCGTCGAAATTTGAAGGTGGTAGAAAAATGGGGAACCGTTTGAAGTCCCCCGCCATTTTCGAAATCTCGAATGGCTAGCGCTAGAACTTGTAGGACACCCGAAGCGCGACAGAGTCAGCCGTGATATCATCACCAGACGTGTCGTACGTGTCTCGTAGGTATTCAAGACCAACCAGAACCCTGTCCGCCGCGCGATAGGTCACGCCAACACCAGCGGAATAGCCGTCTTCGTTCTTGGATCCGCCATCAATGTTTGCATAGCCAATCACGCCATAGAGGTATGTCCGGCCAAATACATGACCACCTTTGAACTTCAGGCGTACAGTATCGACTTTTTCGACTTTCCTTCCGGACTCAACCTCAGCGCCCGCGTCATAAGTAAGTTCACCACCAATTACGTAACCGTCAAAATCGTGTAGATAACCGGCATGGAGACCCAGAGTTGCATTTCCATTGTCGTTGTTGCCCTCGGAGACATCGATTGTGGATAGCTGCAAGCCCGCATTGAAACCGGTCCAGCTTTCATTTGCCAAGGACAAAGTTGGCATCATGGCTGCCAGTGTGATCATCGTGATAGTCTTCATTTAAACGGTCCGTTCTCTTGATTGTACGGAAAGACCATCTGGACGCTGGGCATGCGTGATGCGCCAGCGGGAATGATTTTCCGTTAGTGGGGGTGTTGGAATTACCGCTTTCCGTTTTCCGTCCAGCGGTGATCCAAAACTTGGATTAGAGGATGGGTTTGGGTTTGCTGGTCATTTGAATCAGTTTCCCTGATTGGTCATATCGGGCAGTGACCAGTACCCGACGCGCATGTGCCACCTCCAGCGGGCCACCAACAACTTCCCAAAGCCCGAAGGTAAAAAGATCCAGTGTTCCATGACCTGCTGCTCGCGCCAGGTTCGGTTTTGTCCTGGGCTCAACATCATAGACGGCCACCCAGTCTCCATTGGCTTGTTGCTGCAATTCATCGGGCGAGCCCAACTGGCGTTCTACATTGAACCGGGTGGCCTCCTGGCTAACGACGCTCAGGTCAGGGCCATCTCTGCCAGTCGCTGCCATGTTGGCGGCGCATCCGCTCAGAGCGGCACCAAAGATGAGCGCGACGAACACTGAACGCACAAACTGACTGGAGGTCGCAAGGCGTTGCATTGCTAACCATCGAACTCGACCTGCTTCAAAAGAGACTGGGTTCTTCGGCCCTATTGATTTATGGGGTTTTTTCATGGCCTTTCCATATCCTGATTGAATTGTGCGTTGCATTGGGGGCTTCTGCTTCAAGCAGTTTGTAATCAGAATCCCGAGCAGTTGGCGAATACCCGCCAGGCGAGACATTCGACGCAACTCGGATGGCGAAGTAATTCCACAGACAAGAGCATTCATGACATTCGATCCTGCATCGTGCGCGCAACTCAACCGGATCCGCAAAGCACTACCGCTTGCGGAGTTTGGCTGCGTAAACGCATCGTTAAATTCGGGTTGGCAGGTGAATTACATTGCTCTGCCAGGTGAGTCGGGGTACAAACCGACCATGGGTCTGTATTTGCAGACCGCCGGTCGGTTTGCAAGAGGAAAGTGTATGAAATCTACGAAGCGAAAGAACATGCCGCCCGAAGAACGGCGTGCTCAGCTGCTGGGATGCGCACAGATGTTGTTCTTTTCCAAAGGTTTCGAGGATACGACCATACAAGATGTGCTGGATATGGCGAGCGTCTCAAAGGGCGGATTTTATCATCACTTCAAATCAAAGGACGAGCTGTTGTTCGGTGTCTTGGACGGAATGGCTGAGGGTGTCTTTTCGCAGATGGCTGTTGTTGCCTCTGATGAGACCTCCTCTGCGCTCGACCTGTTGCACAGCTTTATCCACCTGCGGGCAAACTACCTGCGTGAACATGACTACCCTGGTCAGGTTGAATTTTTCCGGGTCATGAATCAGGACAAAAACATGGTTCTGCTTGAACAGTTCAAGCGCAGGGTCAGAACCGGTGCTATGCCCGTCCTGACCGGGATCATTCAGAAAGGCTGTGATGAGGGCACATTTACTGTCGCAGATGTTGATACTGCCGCAGAACTCATATTGTTCCTAAGCACCTTTATTGATCTCGCGCTGTTGCGCGCGATTGATGCACGGGGATCTGACATAGCCGATCAAGCCGCAGAAAAATTGCAGGCGGCAATCGACATGCAGTTTCTCACACTCGACCGCATTCTGGGATTGCCGGACGGGACAACAGATTTCGGCTGGCCAGAAGCGGTGGAGGTTACCATGGCAACTGTGCCTGCAACTCTTCCATCGGCAAACTAATCTGGCCTAGTCAGCGATTACCTGGTGCAGCATTCGGTAATAAGGGCTCGCCACTGACATTCTCCGCAACACGCGTCAGCGCCGTTTCCCTAAGCCGTCGGATATTGGCGTAAGTCGCAGCGTCAAGAACATTGGGCTCGATGCTGACCTCGGTGCCGTTGCAGCAAAACCCCCTGCCCCGCAAAAACTGAAATAAGGACGGCCCAGAGCCGACATCCAGCAGCCAACCGACATGCTGCGGTCGCAGCCCGCATTCCGGACATTCACGGGACACGCTGAGAGCACAGGTCGGTCTAAGGTGTGAAGAACGGAGTTGCCGACCAAAAACCAAAGATCAAGATCGGCTTAAAAGGTTTTGGTTCTGGATCCTGTTGCATCCGCTTGAGTGACCCCATCAAGAATCCAGCCTATAGCAAGCATGAACCGTTCGCCGCCGTCTCTGGTTGCATAGGTTTGCATGTTCTTTTGTAAGATCGGGGTATCCTCGGGCGCGAGTTGCTTGCCCAACTCCTCACGTATCTGCGGTGGCCGGGTGAGATCGTTGGCGATCGATCCGATGAGTAGCATGGTAATTGCGTCACTCGCTTCGGCGATGGCCCTACCGCTGAACCCACCCGCCCTGAGACATTCAAACATCAGCTCTGTCGTGGTGGCGGTTCCGGGGCCGATGATAGCCTGGCGGACAAAGATCATGCCCGCACCAGGTGTTTCCAATAGCCGCTTTCGAACCTCCTCCAAAAAATCGAGTAAGCGGTCTCTCCAATCTTCCCCTATTCGCAGACCCTGCGCGGCTGCAAGAAAGAGGCTATCAACTGCGAGGGTGGCGAGTTGGTTCTTGTCGTCGATATGATGATAGATCGCCATGGCTGAAACACCGCATTCTTCTGCCACGCGCCGCATTGTCAGTGCGGATGGGTCGCTTGACTTCAAAACGACAAGGGACGCTTCAACAATTTTGTCCACCGTTAAGTCACGGCGTTTGTTTGTTTTTTTTGATCGCTTAGTGGGTTTGTGCATTTCTTTATTTTACATTGTATAATTAAATATACAAGGTAAAGTTATATAAGTTCGACTTGGGAGGAATGCATGAGTCTGGAAGGTTTGCAAGTTGGAGTGATCGGTGGCAGCATCGCAGGCTGCGCTGCAGCAACAGCGTTGACCCGAGCTGGCTGCAATGTGGACGTGTTCGAACGATCCTCAAAAGGGCTGATGGACCGCGGGTCCGGCATCGGCATTCCGGGCCCTCTACGCGCCACGCTTATGGACAAGGGATATCTTCCTAAGAATTTCCCAAGTTGCGAGATGAAATCGCGTTGGTGGCAGTTTCCCGATGGAAGTCGTGACGGAAAGCGCTTGTGGACCCAAGCGACCCCCGCCTTCGCCAATAACTGGGGGAACCTGTGGCGTGCGCTGCGGGAAACAGTCTCCGATGACATCTATCACGAGGGCAAGATGCTCTTGGATTTCACAGAGACTGCAAATGGCGTCACAGTGACCTTCCAGGACGGTGATACGCGAGACTTTGATCTTCTCATAGGCGCGGATGGATACAACTCTGCGGTGCGCCAAAGGATGCATCCCCACATCGAAATGGACTACGCAGGCTATGTGCTTTGGCGCGGGAATTATCCTGAGGCAGAGTGTGCCGACACCCATTTGATTGAGGCGATCGACAAAGAGACGGCCTGGTTGACTGTCCCTTTTTCGGGCGGACACGGAGTCCTTTACATGATCCCGAATTTTGACGGCAGCGCCGCGACCGGGCAACGCCGTGTGAATTGGGCAGTGTACGCATCCTGTCCTGAAGCACAACCGTTGAACGGCGTCGAATCTATTCCCCCAGGCAGTGTCACGATGGCGGCGTTCGCCGAGCTTCAGATGCTGTTGAACGATCACTTTCCACCCGCCATTCGCAGCCTCCTCGCCCAAACCCGCCACAAAGACGTGTCGATACAGCCGATCTATGACAGCATCGTCGATACCTATGTCAGCAAAAGAACGCTGCTGATTGGCGATGCAGGAACAATGACCCGCCCGCACACTGCAAGCGGGGCTACAAAGGCATTAGAAGACGCGCTGGCGCTGGAAATGCTTGCGGTCGCAGCCAAAGATCTACCTGACCTGCTCAAAAGCTACGACGCCCAACGATGCGAGCAAGCAAAAACCCTCAGTCAAATTGGCCGACGTATTGGCCACCTGCAGGTCGTTGAAACCCCTAATTGGGAGGATATGTCGCCAAAGGATTTTGAGGATCTGCACTCTGCGATCCTGTCAGGTGACAAGCTCTATCTCTACGGTGAGGATGCGTGAGCCGAAGTGGCGGGCATGACTGGTCCAATTTTGAGCAGCCTTAGAAACTTGATTCAGCGGATCTTCTTAAGCGTTTATCGCCCATAATCCACAAGGCGGGCGCTCGCTTTTCGATGATGACTGGACAGTCTAGGCTTCTTGCAGCCCCCGGTGTCGCCGCAGCATATTGGCGGCGAGGACTATGCGCGCGGATCACGGCCCTTTCCGGACATACAGTATACGATAACGATACTGCGGTCGCAGCCGGCATTTCTGCCGTTCGCTTCAGGCTCAAAACCCACTACATTGCCGCCGACAATCAAACGATTTCTTGGCATGGCTTTTGGACCCTGCTTATTGTTACCTAAACCACAAAACGCCCTGATTTGCAGGGTACTTCAGACTCGGGCGGCATATGAGCATGAAAGAGGACAAGGTGAGTTCTGACGGCCAATCTTGGAATGTTCCAGGTTTTGGTGTGCATCACATAGCCAGGCTTCTGGAAAACCGTGGTTCAGATATTGTTGCGCTTCTGAGATCGACCAACTTACCCGTTGATCTCCACGAAACCCCGCCGGATTTTATTGATGTTCGCAATGAGCTCCGCCTCTTGGAGCTTGCAGTGCAAGAGACCCGAGACCCCCTGTTTGCGATCACTGCGGGAAAAACCTTCAACCCCAGAAAGACTACACTCCTCAGCTATGTCGTTTTGAACTCTCCGACCGTTGGCGAGGCAATCGAGAAGGCAGTGAACTATGCTCGCTTGGCTCGGGGCTTTGCCAAACTGTCCTTCTATGAAGATGAACGTGGCATGTTTCTGGAGATAGATTCCATCGCCGAACTGATGCGCTCTGATGGAGCTCACAATGAGTTTCGAATGTCTGCTTTTTTGACCAGCCTTCAAATTGCGGCTGAGACGCCCTTGCCAGTCCTTGAACTACGCTTTCCGCATGAATTGACCGAAGAAAAGCGGACCCAAATCTCCAGTGCATTGTCAGTCAATATCAAGCAGAAACAAAGAGTTCCCGGCATCTTGTTCGATAAAGCAGTGATGGATATCCCGATCAAGGATACGGACCCCGCATTGCTTCTGCACCTTGAAAAACATGTGCAAACGTTGATGAACGATTTACCGCCAGTAATAGGTGAAACAAGTTCTTTGGTGCAGAGCGAGATAACGTCGCGACTGTCTTTTTGCGCTCCAACACAAGATGATATCGCGAAGACACTGGGGATGAGCATCAGCACACTTGGGCGCAAACTTGCCAAGGAAGGCACAACTTACAAACAACTGCTAAAGGACATCCGTGCAAGGCTGGCAGAGCAGTATCTTGATGACCCCAAGCTAAATCTGTCTGAGATTGCTTTTGCGCTTGGTTATTCTGATCAAGCGGCGTTTAGCAATGCCTACAAGACTTGGACGGGCCAATCTCCGGGCAGTGCTCGAACCGCTTAGGTCGACCTCAGGATGTGCAAATCGGTTAACATTGCAGGCTGGGGCAAGAAAGCGGATGCTCATCGTCTCAAACGCAGTCCAAAGCATCCGCTGTTAAAGTTTATCCCCATGCATCTGTACATGAATCACAAGGGTCGGAACTCGATAGTTCTGAGTTCAAATGGAAGCCAGGGCCAGCCGCTTTGGAAGTTTGGTGGTCGTAGCCATCCAACGGGTGCGCCATGGACATTCCAGCACTCAGAACAATGGCGAACGCGGTGACGGAAGAAATCAGTGCCTTTTTCATTTCTTGGTTCCTTTCGGTTGAGCGTGTTTGAAACGCTGTGTGTGCATTCAATTTGGCGATCTGTCGGTCAGATTTATTGCGATGACACATCAAGGCTTTGAGAAAAAACATCAAGCTGACGTCTGAACCCCGTTACGCTTCAAAACTGCACCTCTACGCCGATGTTCCAGCTGAAGGCGTAGTCGTCCGAGCTGCTTCCCAATCCAGTTTCAGTAGTGATTTCACCATAGAACCAAGAGCGATCTGACAGGGAGACATTGCCGCCAAAGGTCAGGGCCGCTGTGTCCTGACCGCGCTCGGTGAACACTGCACCTTGCCCAAACACCATCGAGGTTGCGTTGTCGAACGTATGATAGACGTCGATTTGACCATACAGCATCGAATTGTTTGCAATGGCACGCTCAGCACGCAGTCCGACCCGAGCCGTCAATGTGTCACCATCCACCAGGGATCCGATCCGACCACCCCCGACGCCATCTGGGACATCGTTCATCTCGATATCGCTGTACATGATCTGCACTTGCGGGGTGAGCGTCCATTCGTTCAGCAGCGTGAAGGGCTTGCCAACTTCAACAGATACCTCATACCCACTGCCATCGGCATCCACTGCGCCCCTGCCATTCGCACGTATCTGGCTGTCGAAATACCCATAACGAAGCTGCCCGTCGACATAAAACAGACTGTCCGCAACCCAAAGCGCGCTCAGGGTTGCATCATAGGCTTCGGTCGAGATATTGGCACTGGCCAGGCTGGTGCCGACGTTCGATGACAGGCTGCCGATGCCAAATTCCAGCCCGCCAAACAGCTGTCCGCCCGCGATCTCACCCAAAGGCAAATTCGCGCCATATCGCAGAGTGCCATTGTTTGTCGTCAACTCGCCTTCACCGACATCATAGCTGTCGCGTTCACTTTGGGACTCAAACCAGAACAATGGTCCGGCGGTTGTGGTCAACTCAGTCAGCACCTGGCTGACGGTGAAGGCTTTGGAACCGTTGCCTTGCGTCTCAGTGCGGTTGTGTGCTTGCGAAACTGATGAGCGAACACCCTGTTTAAACCCGCTTAGGTTGCCACGCGAAGGACCGGCCATTGACATTCCGGCACTTACGACAAGCACGAATACTGTTGCGGATGTAATCATTGCCTTTTTCATCTTTTCGCGCCTTTCAGCTAAGCGTGTTTGGCACGCTGTGTGTCCAATCAAATTGGCAATCTGCGCCTCAGGTTGATTGCGCTGACACGTCAAGGTTTTGAGAAAAAGCATCAAGTTCCCCCGGTCCGCAGCATTTATTGCAGCGGGGCAGCCTCTGTCAGGCAAACATTGGCGTCGCGAAAACCACCCTCCGAATGCGCGTGATGGCAATGCTCATGGTCGGCTCGCAACCCCCAAAAGCAGGCCTCGGTGGGTCTATCGTCATAACGGCTATGAAACATCCGTACCTACCAACCATCTGGCTCAGGCGATGGTTGATGTCAGCGCAGGCTTGCCTGAGAAAAACCCGCTGACCCATTGCCGTCATGAGGTCAGAGCAGCCAGGCCCCGGAGTTCGTATCCGGGGCCCGGCGGTTGATGGAGGCAGGTCACGTTTTCTCTGACAAGACCTTCCATGATGGACACAGGTTTACCAGTAGTAGCTAAGGCGCGGGTATGGGGTCAGATCGGAGCCCGACGATTTGCCAATAATCAGTGTGTAGCTACCGTTTTCCTGAATCGGGATCACGACCACATTGGGGGCTTGCGAGCCCCCGCTCGCGCCATATGCGCCAGTCTGCTGTGTCGAGGACTGGTTCTTTTGGCCCAGATCGTATTTTGACGTCGAATGGGTGCCCGCGCCGGTCAAATAAGGGGTCTGGTAGGCCTTGGCTTTTTCACTGGCGTGACCAATTGCTTGTGAGGCCGAAACGTGGACATTCTTCCCAAACCCACGCTGGGCTTGATCACGCACCGGACCAGCCATGGACATTCCGGCGCTTGCAACAATCGCGAACACTGTGGCGGAGGCAATCAGTACTTTTTTCATCGTTTGGTTCCTTTTCAGCTGAGCGTATCTGAATCGCTGTGTGTGCACTCAATCTGGCAAACTGCGGTTCAGATTTATTGCGCTGACAGGTCAAGGTTTTGAGAAAAGTCATCAAGCTAGCGCCTGTTCGCAGCGTGTTTGGAGGGGAATCCGGTAAGGGGCAGGATTGTATCACAAGCGGTGACTGCTCGGATTCTTCCACTTGTATACGCGGGTGAGGAGGATGGAGCCCATCCAAGCGGTGAGATATACGCGAGAAGGTCATCGGGACAGGCCAGACCGGCGCGCTATCGTGCGATGATCGCCCCTCTCAGATGCTTGGTGTTCCAGTAGATGATGATAGCGGCCAGGAGGTTAAGGCCTGCCATCCGATAGCGCTGGTCCTTGGCAGTACGGTCGCGGATTTCACCCTGTCGACCAATTCTCAAGGCGGTCTTCGGGGCGTGATGCGCCTCGCCCTTGTTCAGCCCAATCTGTGCACGGCGCTGCATGTCGGCATCGAGCATCCAGTCGATGACAAACAGTGTCCGCTCCATCCTGCAAATTTTACGCAAGGCGGAGGCTAGTTCATGCTGGCGGGGATAGGCGTCAACTTGAAGCCTTTTCTCAAAACCTTGACCTGTCAGCGCAATAAATCCGAACCTCAAATTTCCAAATTGGTTCCACCTACAGCGTATCAGACACGCTCAACCTAGAGGGACCAAGAAATGAAAAAGACACTGATTACATCCGTCACCGCATTCGCCATTGTCCTGAGTGCCGGAACGTCCACAGCTGGTCCGTTGCGTGACCATGGCCAACGCGGGTTTGCGCACAAAGTTCACTCATCAGTTTCGCAAACAGTCAACCACACTGATGGGATGGCCAATACCTACCAAACCACCAATTCGTCCGGCTTTAGCTTCGATTTGCCTTCAGAGCGTCATCTGGGTCAAAACAACCTGTCCGCCACTCTGCAATATCCCGCAATAGACCCGAATTGGAGCTGGGATTTGTCCGATGTTGATGTGATCGGAACTGATACTGGTGGATACGCGATCGAAGACGGTATTCACCTGAATTGGGGGCCAAATCAAGAAAACCAAATGCTTGGTCAAGTTGAAGAAGATGGTCGATACCTCATTGGTTCCGTGATCATTGTCGCGGCAGGGTTTGGGGTTATCATCGAGGGTTTTGCGGAAATTATTTATGATATCGCTTGCCCACGTGGCAATCTTGGCCCAGCTGAATGCTACCAATTCTGGAATGCGGGAGAATTAGGTCCGGCTGCGATGTAGTTCCGGTAACTGCTGCGCTGCAATACTGAAAGGCCACCCGGTATAGTGGGAAGATCACCACGGTATGGACCGACCATGACCCAAAACCCCTGCGCCGGCTCACAAGAGACGGTTCAGGGGCTACTGCGTCGGGAAGATCATGCTGGGGTGTTCTGGGTGGAATCCGATATGTTGGCTGAAACCTAGAGCCCAGTCACGAGACGGCAAGCTCGGGATTTGCTACAAAAACAGATTGCAGCCCGAAGTCACTCACCGACCTGGACATTGCCGGTTTTGTTACAAAGATTTGAGCCCGACGAGCTGTCTTAACGATCAGATAGGAGCTAGACGGTCAGCTCTGCGAATTGTTTGAATGGACAGAGTCCGGGCGTGAATTGGTCCTTGCGGATCATGTGCGCCACCTCGATACCTGCAAAAGTTGCCGTAGCCGACCACTTAATACAGCACTGCGTGCAGGTGAATGATAAGTTTGCGAGTGCAAACCAGTAACGATAATGGCTCCCATTATCGTTATCGATACGAACGGCCCAGAGCCGACATCCAGCACCCAATCGAGATGCTGCGGTAGCAGCCCGCATTCCTGCCATTCGCCGCAGACGCGAAATCACGTGCAATCCGAACAGGAAATCTGCCGGACATTCCTGCCGCTCACGAAATATTTCACTTAGCTAATCACGTGGATATCTACTAACGCTGATTCCATGGCTTACAATTACGACAAACTGTACGGCGAGACACGAAATGCACTGGGGCAACCAACTTCGGTTTTTGTCAAATTTTTCGACCAACTTGACCAACATAACGTTCGTGTCCTGGACGTGGGGTGCGGACAAGGCCGTGACGCTATTTTCATTGCGAATTTGGGGCATCGCGTTGTGGGAGTGGACATATCCCCCAATGGCATTCGCGATCTAAGAGCTGCAGCGACAAAAGAAAATTTAAAAGTTGAAGGTGTTGTGGCCGACATCACTACCTACAACCCAGAGGGTCTATTTGACATAGTGCTGATCGACCGAACACTGCACATGTTAGATCGCCCATCTCGGGGCACGGTTCTGAATTCGTTGATGAACCATGTAACCGATGACGGATGGCTTCTAATCGCGGATGAGTCGCCCAATATCGCAGACTTTAAAGCCACCGCATTGGGCCATGAATTGGATTGGAAAGCACATTTCGCAGAACGCGGTTATCTGTTTATGCGCCGATCTTAACGAGCACATTGGGCTCAGAGCGGCCGTCACAGCCGGTGCAGCATTATCCCCCGCCCCACCTCAAACAGAATTCCCGGACGGGCACATACCTGGCGTTCGTGAGCTTGGTTAGCGCCGCAGTGCAGCTTCCCCAAAGCGGTCGTTGACGACCGATCGCAGCATTCGCAAGGTTTGCGTTTCTCGAGCGGTTCCCGGTCATGGCGGTGTGCTATTGTAAGATATTGTCGATATATTCGCCCGCAATGGCCATCGACGACACACATATGCTCGTCGAAATGCCACAAACGTACAGCGTTTCACCAGGAGTCAGGTAACTCGGAGGTGTCGACTGAAAAGCCGACAGACGATTGCGACGAAGCAGAATGTCGTCTCGCAGTCGAGCGACCTCTGAAGCAAGCTCAACACCCGGCCATCCAAACTGGCAGGTCGTTGCTCAGTTGAACTCACATAGCGTAGACGAAAGCAGCGCGGCAGCTTGTTGAGAATATTCAATCTGCTGTTTCTCAGGTTAAGCCGCACGGGGCTGACTAGGATCTGTTGAGATTGCACAGCCACTCACAATGGGGCACGGTGTTGTTCAACCTGGAAGAATATTCATGACTTCGGCAAAAACTACTAACCCTTGGCTCATATTGCTGGGCCTTGCGCTTGGCGTCAGCATATCCAACGCCTTTGGCCGCTTTGCATACGGTCTAATTCTGCCATCAATGAAAAGTAGCCTCGGCTGGAACCTCACTCAATCTGGTTGGCTAAACACCGCCAATTCGATTGGTTACATAATGGGTGCAATCCTAACACTTTTCCTGATCCGCTATATTTCGCCGTCACGGTTGTTTGCTGGCGGCACTGTGGCGACCGCACTGTGTCTGTTAATGACCGGGTTAAATGAGGACCTCGTATTTCAAACCGCTTGTCGTACATTGGTCGGGTTGTTCGGCGCTCTTTCCTTTGTATCAGGCGGCGTTCTGGCGGCATCGCTGTTCCAGAACTGCGCCCGAAGGAATGCACTGGCTATCGCCTTGTACTTTGGCGGCGGCGGTGGGTTTGGTATCGCCTTATGTGGCGCAACCCTTCCGACTATGCTGGACGTTTTCGGGCCGCAATACTGGGACTGGGCGTGGATCGGAGTTGGGATTGCAGCTCTGATCATTTGTCCATTTTCCGTTTGGGCGTCCACAAAGCTGAACAAAGCCGAGCACGACGCAGCGCTTCCTTCCATTCCTCCGGTGCGCAGGATGTTAGGCGAACTCGGCGGATACGCGCTGTTTGGGTTGGGTTACATAGTCTACGTAACTTTTATCGCTGTCTGGATGAAGGAGCAGCATTCCAGTGTCCTGTTGACCACGGCAACGTGGATGATCCTTGGATTCAGCATTATGGCGTCGCCATTTGTTTGGCGTGGGATATTAGCCCGCTTCGCTTCTGGGACGCCATTGGCGTTGATCTTAGCTGGCGTCGCTTGTGGTTCAGCCCTGCCGATCCTTGTTCCAAACGGATATGGATTGATCATGTCGGCGCTCGTGTTTGGGCTGTCGGTCTTTATGCCGCCCACTGCTGTCACCAGCTTTGTCCGCCAGAATCTGGATCAGCAGGATTGGGGTGCAACCGTAAGCTTTTTTACAGTTGTTTTCGCTATCTCACAAACACTCGGACCGATCGGAGCCGGCGTCATCGGAGACATAACCGGAGAAATTGGAGATAGCCTTGTGGTGGCCTCTGCTGTCCTGCTGGTGGGTGCCCTTTGTGCTGCGATGCAAAAACCACTCGGGCGTGCGGTGGCGTAACCGTCCTGTTCCGAACTGCGCTCATTCACTACAACAGGCTAGGTGGGTTCTGACTGCGCGAAGAATAGCGCTCTGGTTACTCCAGCGCGGGTCTGCTTCAGGCACTTGCCTCATATTGCGGGATCCAGAACTTCGCCTCTATCGCCGCTTTCAGATCATTTTCTGAGGATTTAGGCGCAACCCCGTCCAATTGCGCCTGTTGACCAACGGCAAATGCAATAGCTTTGCTGACCTGGCGAATATCTTCTACATTGGGTAGCAAGCTGGCTGTGCGATCAGTCTTCGCAGGTGACAACGTGGCGAGCGCCTCGGCGGCGGCCATGAACATTCCATCAGTGACTCGGCGCGCTCCTGCCGCCAGCACACCCAAGCCCATACCCGGGAAAATGTAGGAATTATTGCATTGCGCGACATGGTGCATCTTGCCGTTGTAGACAACGGGATCAAACGGGCTTCCGGTGGCGACTATTGCAAGGCCACCTGACCAGTCGATAATATCTGCGGGCGCGGCCTCAATTCGCGATGTCGGGTTCGAAAGCGGCAACACGACAGGATGATCAGTCTGTGCCGCCATTGCACGAATGATTTCTTCAGAGAACAAGCCTGCCTGACCGCTGACACCAACCAATATGTTGGGTCTAGCCTGTTTAATCACATCCAACAGGGAAATTTCACCATTGGACCAGCTCCTCACTTTGTTGAAGGGTTGGACAACCTGCTTCTGGAACGGCAGAAGATCTGTCATCGCATCGGTTAACAGGCCATTCCTATCCACCATGTAGACGCGCTCACGCGCCTCGGTTTCGGATAGTCCTTGCCGGATCATGAGTTGAACTAATTGTTCTGCGATACCCACTCCCGCTGACCCGGCGCCGAGGAACGCGATGGTAGCGTCCCTTAGTGGAATGCCGGTGACATCTGAGGCAGCCAGCAAAGTGCCCGCCGTTACCGCAGCCGTGCCCTGGATATCATCATTGAATGTACAGAGCTGATCGCGATACCGCGCAAGCAGGGGTGCCGCATGTTGCTGTGCAAAATCCTCGAATTGCAGCAACACATCCGGCCACTTGCGCATTACCGCCTGCACAAAAAGATCGACGAACTCGAAATAGTCATCCCCAGTCATGCGCTCATGACGCCAGCCGATATAAAGGGGATCTTCCAGCCGTTCCTGATTGTTGGTGCCGACGTCCAATACCACCGGGAGCGTTACAGACGGGCTAATCCCGCCTGCAGCGGTATAAAGCGAGAGCTTTCCGATCGGAATTCCCATACCGCCCGCGCCTTGATCACCCAAACCCAAAATCCGCTCTCCGTCGGTAACGACAATGGCTTCGACAGAGGGCAGGATGGCGTTCTCAAGTATGTCATCGATCCGGTCACGCTCTGGGTACGAAATGATAAATCCGCGTGGGTGATCATAGATCTCACTGAACTGCTTGCAGGCGTCACCCACAACGGGTGTGTAAATTATCGGCATCATCTCGGTCAGATGCCGCGCCAACAGAGCGTAGAACAGAACCTCGTTGTCATCCTGCAGGCCACGCAGATAGACATGTTTGTCCAGCGGTGTCTCTTCGCGCTCAAAGGCGGCATAGGCACGATCTACCTGGGTTTCGAGCGTTTCGATGTGTGGCGGAAGAAGGCCTAGCAATCCGAGCTTTTCTCGTTCGTGTAGAGAAAAGGCAGTACCTTTGTTCAAGAGTGGGTTTGTCAAATACTGTAAATTTACAGGACCGGAATCGACCATAGGTTACCCTTTCGGATCGGCACGCACTGTTTGCACGCGACGTCCAGTAAAGTCAGCATTATAAAACGGCAATTGCAACGAACTTAGAGCACGGTTGCATTTAACCATCTTGCATAGAAGTACTTAAGTATTGTTACTCTCTGCACTTAGGATGTTGTCTGCCGAAGCGCCTGCAGACAGATTGGCGTCTGAAAATGATCTGGTTTCTGGAAGTTCAAGATGCAGAGAAGACGTATGATCAATTTCTATTCGACCGTTGGTCAGAGTGTAATCCAGGACGTGTCCTCCTTTGCTCAGATCGCTGGAAATAAAGTGTAGGTGGTAGCCCGGGACGCCAATCCCGACGGCATAATCCGGGCATCGAAACCCCAGAATTGTCCCCTCGACGTTGTTCAGCTCAAACTCAGCCTGCGTTTTTACAACCTCCAGCAGAGGTTTGTATGGTTTCTCCTGCCGTAGGACGTTTCTGTACTTTATGTGTTTAATGTCGCCGGTAAATCGAACGGCATAGAACAGATTTCTTGCCTCCGCCAATGCATCAAGCTGGGCCTCAAGAGCATCCTTTTGTGTTTCTCTGTCCAAAGATCGATAAACCGCTGGTTCGAAATTGATGACGGCAGCATAAGGTGTCAGAGCCCTGTCGCTTGCGACCGAAGCATTGCCATTCCCGTCGAGGCGATAGGCAACGCCATCCAACACAATCATTTCTCCGTCGAGCGCATTGAACGTACCCAGGCCGAAGTTTCCATGTTCCAGCAGCTGTTCGATGAAAACGGTCCCGTCGTAAACGCCCTGCATAACTGCGCTCAGCAACGAAGCCTGATAATACTCATGTGCATGTTTTTCCGATTGGAAACCCCGTTCTCTGGAATGACTAGCCAGGGCCGTTGCAAAAGTAAGCTCTTTATCTTGTCGCATGCTGTTTCACCAATCTATCTGCCTGGCGTCTATACATTTTCGACCATTCGAAACTGTCTTGCTTTCCAGTATCGCGTGCCTCTCGAGATCGGGCAACACAAGAGATTATTTGATAATTTACAGCTTCATAGGGCATTGCAAAGATGATCGTGGGATTGCGCCGGGATAACCGATCATCATGAGAACGCCACGGACAATGCCGCGCCGGAAGGGCTTTCACTTTCCCCGCGAGATCATCGCCTAAGCTGTATGGGCTTATCACCGTTTCGCCCACAGCACGGCCACTGTCGAGTATTTGCTTGCTGAGCGCAGTGTAATCGTCAGCCCGGCAATGGGTTAACCGCTTTGGCCGTCATTTCGCCGACTGCATCAAGCGGGACCGGCCAAAGGCGACCGACAAATGGCATTTGCACTAAGTTGTTTACCGATCACCGGTTGGAAATGCCGACTCTGGCGGGCAGTGGATGCGAATGGGAATACCCTTGATATTCTTGTCCAACCACAGCGAAACACCAAGGCGGCCAGGCGTTATTAGAGCGATTGATCTCGCAGTTCGGCAAACCCCGTGTCGTGATCACGGATAAGTTGCGAAGCTATTTCAAGCCAATCTACGATCTTGCGCCGCACGCGGATCACCATCGACATGATCTCACCATCTGCGTTCCGTCTCAGGAACCTTTTTGCTGCGCGGTGATCGCTCACGGCTTTATCGCTATCTGACACATAGCCCTGGCGGCGCTTTTTGCGCTCCCCTGCCCTGCTGCAGATGTCGACGAAATGAAGGCTGAATTTCGTTCCTGGCCGCGTGCTGACAAGATGAAATACATGACGCCGGATAGGCTAAGATCACACGCTCAAGATGCCCACGACCTACGGAAACTGAACCGCGCAAGACCACAAAAACGGTTATTGCCGTGACGAGTTTTGCGCTGCCAGCTAGTCAATTTCATGTGTCTCATCAGCGGGTTTCCGCTCTATTACCGTCCCCATAACAGACCCGTATTCAAATGTGCGGTTGGCTACGGGAATTCCCGAATAGTTAGTTCAGTTTTAGGTTGCTACTCCGCCCCGACGGCAACGTAGGACAGAAAGACGATCTATGAAAATTGCAGATATTGGCAATTCTGAACTGGATCTCTGGCAATCTGGGGAAGCTCTTATTCAGGAAATTTGCCAAAAGTTTGGATTTGAAAACGCCTCCTACGCCCACATCGACAAGCATCATAATGTCGTTCATGGCTGCACTACATTTCCAGAGGAATGGGTCAAGTATTACGTCGACAACAATCTCGTTCTGGCCGATCCCCTCATTCGTTTCGGCGCCCAAATGATCGCACCAATCGACTGGGCAGTGTTCGACGACCAAGCCGACTATGCAGCGCTTTTTCAAGCGGCCAGAAGGTTTGGAGTGGGACAAAACGGTCTTTCCATTCCGGTGATCAACCCTTTTGGCGAGCGCGGCGTGTTTACCGTCACGTCCAATATGGCTCGTCCTGAGTGGAGCGCCTTGATCGCGAAAAAGCTCCCTGCCCTACGCCAGGAAGCGCAGGTCCTGCATCTGCTTGCCCTCGATGTCATAGAAACCGTATTCAACTTTCCATCGGATTCCCTGTCTGCGGATGAACTGGATGTGTTGAAGATGTTCGCGTCGGGTTTGAAACTGACTGTCATTGCCAGGAAAACGCGGCACGCTTCGAGAACGATCGATGTTCTGACTGCCTCCATCACTACCAAGCTCAAGAGTCGGACGATCGAACAGGCGGTTGCCCGAGCTGTCAGTACCGGTATCCTCAAATGGAGCGATTTCTTTGCCGACCCCGTGGCAGAAATAGTCAAACCAGAACGTCAGCGGCTGTGCGGTGGGATTGTCCGTTGGGCCGGCAGGTCCCATGAGTTGATCGCCTTTGACGACGGCGGACTCGCTCGAAACACTGATAGTTTTCGGTCCGCCCAAATCACAGACCTCGCCAGAGAGTTCAACTTGAGTTTAAAAAAAATGGTCGAAGAACTTGGGTGTAACCGTGATCAAAGATTGTGGGTCAGGTATCTTTGAATTCGTATTGAAAAAGCGCAGAGGCGCAAATTACACATAATTTCTCTTACCCGGGTTCGGCTTGCGCAGTCTTGAGCCGAGAGATTGTGGATCTGCTCACACCCAGCATACGACCGATCTCTGCCGCAGTCTTGCCCATCGATAGCAGGGAAATCGCCTCTTCGCGTTCCGTTGCGCTCAGTTTTTGCGGTCGTCCTTTACTCAGGCCGAAGGATTTGGGCCGATCTTCCACTGCACGGCTTTCCAAGTCAGCCAGCCCAAGCTCATAGTCGATGACTCCGCCTAGTACTTCCAAGACCATACTCGCGCGCCCGTCTGCGGTATTGATCCAGGGTTCAGACATTGACCGAAATGCCGCTCCTTTTTCGTGAAGCCGTTCTAACAGATTGAATAGCTCTGCGATCGAGTCAGCAATCGCAGACAGACGAGACACGACGATTACGTCACCAGCCGAAACATCCGCCAGAAATTCCTCCAGCGTTTCGCCTCGGTTGGTCCCGTCCTGCGCGGTATCGCTCCATATGCGGTCGCATCCTTGACGCTTGAGCTCGCTGAGTTGAACCTCACTTCGGTACCATTTCGATGATACCCGCGCATATCCGATTTTTACCATTTTAAATCAGTCTCGTAGGATTGGATCACAGTAGTTCTTGACTTTTGCACGCATTTATGACCGTTTAATTGCACGCAGTTCTGCACGACAATAGCGCTGAATCTGTGCAATGACAATCGCCGCAGCGAATGACCGGGACGAAATGCAGCATTCTCTTACAGAAGCTACAAAGGATTCCAGCCTCTACAACGAGGACCTGGCCCCCGTTCCTGTCGAAAAGCGCGATTGGGGTTGGTTTGAGCTCTTCAATGTCTGGGCCAACGATGTTCAATCGCTGTTTGGGTACACATTGGCGGCGTCGCTGTTCTTGACTTACGGGCTGAATGGCTGGGCGGTGTTTGCGGGTATCGTGTTGGCGGGATTCATTGTCATGGGGCTCGTCAACTTGATCGGCAAACCCAGTGTCAAATATGGAATACCATTTGCTGTAATGGCACGAGCCAGCATGGGCGTTCGCGGGGCGAATTTCCCTGCCCTCATCCGGGCCGTCGTGGCTATCTTCTGGTACGGTGTGCAAACATATTTTGCATCGACTGCACTTGCCTTGGCCATGGTCGCACTGATCGGGGAAAATGGCCCTGCAATCTTTCTGGGCCTCAGCGTCATCGAGTGGGGTGCCTTTCTGGCAGTCTGGGCCTTTCAGATTGCACTTTTCTGGAACGGTATTGATCCGATTGTCGGTTTTCTCAATTTCGCTGGCCCATTTGTGTATGCGGTGATGGTGGCGCTGGCGATCATGATCTGGGTCGAAGTCGGCAACGATCTCTGGCTGGAGGTCGGCACTATTTTCCGCGGAACCGGCGACTACAAGGGCAACTCACTTGGCGCATTCGCTGCAGTCGTGGGCACAATGACCGCCTATTTTTCGGCCGTGGTGATCAATTTCGGCGATTTTTCCAGGTTCGTACGGTCAGAAGATGAAATGCGAAAGGGTAACCTGATCGGTCTACCGATCAATATCGCCTTCTTTTCCCTGATTGCTTTGATTGTAACGGCAGGTACTGTCGCAATCTGGGGCGAGGCGTTAACCAACCCGACCGCTATAATTGCAAGGGTCGATTCCTTGCCACTAACACTCCTGGCGGCGGCGACATTTCTGGCCGCCACGGTCGGCATCAACCTCGTCGCCAACTTCATACCACCCGCATACGATTTGGCGAACCTTATGCCCAGTCGGATCAATTTCCGCGTTGCCGGGATAATTACCTCGGCCTACGCGCTGGTGATTGGCGGGCTTTGGGTATCGACGATCAGCCAGATCGGTATCTTGGGGTTTGTGAACACATTAGGCGCCATTCTGGCACCTGTTTATGGGATCATCATCGCAGATTTTTATCTGGTGAAATCCGGTGAGCTGGACGTTGATCAGCTTTTTTCGGCGGCCCGCGACGGCCCCTATTTCTACAGTAACGGATGGAATATGGCCGCGATCGTGTCGTTCATCCTTCCGGCTACATTTTCGGTACTCACAGTCTGGGTTCCCATGCTGAATACGCTGTCAGGCTTTGCATGGGTGATTGGCGCAGGATTTGGAGGTGTTTTCTACTGGGCAATTGCAAAGCGCTGATAGGCTGAGACATCCACCAGTTTGATGCCTACGGGCAAAGCAACCGATTGCAGATACATGCAATCGGACTGGATTGATTTGTCTCAGACAACAAGCCGACACGGGAACGAACGTCGCAACCATGCGACGGAAACGGTTCAGGCCACAAACCCTGAATCGATGGGCGGCTATTGCCGCAAATCTTGGGGGCTTTCCCCCCGAAAGCAAAATGGGAGGACCATTATGGTAACCGCAGAAACAACTGCAAAAAATGCAAGTACTACAGATCCGGAAGGTGACACGCTAAATCCGGTCACGCCCAATGAAAAAACCTGGGGCGCGTTTGCGATATTCAACATCTGGGCCAACGATGTTCAATCACTGTTTGGCTATTCGCTAGTTGCGTCACTCTTTATATCCTACGGCGTTGGGGGTTGGACAGCTTTCCTGGCACTCATCTTCGCGGGGCTGTTCGTTATGTGGATGGTGAACCTATCCGGCGCGCCCGGAGAAAAATACGGTATCCCCTATCCGGTTCTGGCGCGCGCCAGTATGGGCACAACCGGATCCAAGCTACCGGCAGTATTGCGGGCCACAGTCGCTGTCTTCTGGTATGGCGTTCAGGTCTATTTCGCTTCGACCGCCCTTTCATTGTTGATCCGTTCGATAACAGGCATCAGCGGTGGTGCAGAGATGTTAGGGTTGACGGGCATCGACTGGCTTGCCTTTCTCCTCGTTTGGGTGTTCCACATCGTCATTTTCTGGCGCGGCATGGGTTGGGTCGAGACATTTCTGAACTTTGCCGGACCATTCGTCTATGCGGTGATGATAGGCTTGGTCATCGTGCTATGGCAGCGCGCGGACGGGCAGCTTCTGAGCGCAACCGCGACCATCTTCGCCAACCCAGAAGGCACCTTTGGATCTGAGGTTAAAGGCTTCATCGCCATATTCGGAACCATGGTTGCCTATTTCTCAGCCGTGATGATCAACTTCTCGGACTTTTCGCGCTATTCCCGCGACAAGGCATCCATGAAGGCGGGTAACCTTGCCGGTTTGCCGCTGAACATGATCCTTTTTTCGGCATTAGCGCTTTTGACGACCGGTGGTGCCGCCGTGGTCTTTGGTGAAGAAATCATCAACCCAACCGAAATCGTCGAGAAGACCGACAGCGTTCTGCTGGCCATCATCGCAGCGATTACCTTCTTCGCTGCGACCGTTGGCATCAATCTGGTCGCGAATTTCATTCCGGCGGTGAATGGCATAGCCAACCTGGCCCCTGGTAAGATCAGCTTCCGTCAGGCTGGTCTGGCCACTTCAGTCTTTGCCTTGGTAATTGGCGGTCTTTGGACGGCCATTATCTCGAATATCGGCATTGCCGGGTTCGTGAACACGCTGGGTGCGACTCTGGCTCCGATCTTTGGGATCATGATCGTAGATTACTACAAAATTCGGAAGGAAGAGCTGAATGTGGACGACCTCTACAACATGGAAGGCGGTGCCTACCATTATGGTAACGGTTGGAATGACTCGGCACTAATTGCCTTTGGTTTTGCTTCAGTATTCTCGGTCGCTACTGTTTGGGTGCCAGCACTGGGAATTCTGTCAGGATATGCCTGGATCATCGGTGCGATACTTGGCGGTGTTATCTATAACGCTATGGCCAAGAAGAACACTTAATCTTTCAGAAGATAGATGGCGGGCGGCGCGCCGCCTGCCATCAGGTATTGAGGTTGTTGACAGTGGCTCTGACCAAAAGCTGCTTGCAATGGAGCGCTAAAGAGATCGCAGCATGGCGCATTTGGACCTTTTTGCATGGATCAGGGATCTATAACGGTGCGGAATGCCACAACGAAAATCTGACGCCTAGTCCAACCCCCGATACCTGGGCATCAAAAAAAAGCTGTCAGCAGAACCCATCAAATTGTAACACCCCGCCATCAATCGCTGCCCACAGCAATAGTCCCACTTGCCTTCCCTACCAATCCACTTATGAAGTTCAATCAGTTGACCTAGGGGAAAGATTGCAATGCGCATGCGCGATACGTTCATCAAACCGATGCACCCGGAAGGTATTCGGTTTGTCGCGATCTTTGCCGCCATTACTTTCGGTCTGTTTATCCTGTCTAACATTCTGGGCTGGATTGGTGTCGGCCTCACGATCTGGTGCTACTATTTCTTTCGCGACCCGGAACGCGTGCCACCCAAAGGAGAAGGGTTGATCGTCAGCCCAGCGGACGGGGTAGTTTCGCTGATCGAAGCGGCGGTGCCGCCGAACGAGCTTGGGATGCCTGACACGCCTCTCACCCGTGTCAGTGTGTTCATGAGTGTCTTCAACTGTCATGTGAACCGCACGCCAATTGAAGGTGAGATTACCGCTGTTGCATATCGCCCCGGCAAGTTTTTCAACGCATCCCTGGACAAGGCCAGTGCTGATAATGAGCGCAACAGCCTGCGCATTCGTATGAAAAACGGTCAGAATCTGGCTGTTGTCCAGATTGCCGGCCTGGTGGCCAGACGGATCGTCTGCTTCGTGAAGCCAGGCGCAGCTATGCAAACTGGAGAACGATTTGGATTGATCCGCTTCGGGTCGCGGCTGGATGTTTATCTTCCTGATGGCATGGTCCTACAAGTGCGTGTAGGGCAAACGATGATTGCGGGCGAAACCGTCCTTGCCAGTTTGCCCACGCCTGAAGAAAAGTAGGTAACTGGATCAGTGGAAAAACCACCCAAACAGGAAGAGACCGAGTTTGCGCTGATCCATTTGTTGCCGAATGCATTGACCATAACGGCCATATGCGCGGGCCTGTCAGCAATCAGATTTGGCGTTCAGGGCAATTATGTGCTCGCTGTCCAGTTGATAATTGCCGCCTGTGTGCTGGATGGGCTGGATGGCCGTATTGCGCGCCTTCTCAGCAGTGACAGCAAACTGGGGGCCGAACTGGACTCACTTGCAGATTTCTTGAACTTCGGGGTCGCCCCACCGCTCGTTCTTTATTTCTGGGCCTTGCAGGATATACGCAGTGCGGCTTGGATTGCGGTTCTGTTTTTTGCGGTGTGCTGCGTCATGCGACTTGCCCGGTTCAATGTGGGCGGCAAATCCGAAACCTGCGATCAAGATGGGGCCTATTTCGAGGGAGTCCCCGCCCCTGCAGGGGCGCTGCTTGTCATGTTGCCAATGTATCTGTCCTTCGCCTTCGCCGATGCCCCTTTGCTGCCCAGTATATTGATTTGCCTTTATATGGTGATCATAGGTCTTCTGCTTATCAGCCAAATACCGACCTGGTCATTCAAGACGACGCGAATCTCGCGCGAGAACGCAAAGTTTTTTCTCATCGGTGTCGCTGTTGCGGGGGCCGCATTGCTGACTTTCGCCTGGGCTACGTTGATTGTGCTTTGTTTCGGATATGTGGGCACGGTCGCCTGGGCGTGGCTCGACAGGGGAATACCTTCTAACCGTTAAGGACTCGATATGGACATCAAAGCCGTTCAAACTTCCTATGCTCGCTGGGCCCCCATCTACGACAAGACGTTTGGGGCAGTTACCAATGTCGGACGGCAGCAGGCGGTTGATTTTATCAATAGACGTCCAGGCAAAGTTCTGGAGGTTGGCGTCGGCACCGGACTTTCGCTGGAACATTACGGGCCCGAAACGCAAGTGACCGGAATCGATTTCAGTGAGGACATGCTGCAAAAAGCGCGCGACAAAGCAAAAGATCTATCGCTGGACCATCTTGTCGAGCTGAGGCAAATGGATGCCCGCACGCTTGATTTTCCCGACAACTATTTCGATACGGTTGCGGCAATGCACGTGCTATCCGTCGTACCGGAACCGGAAAGGGTAATGGCGGAAATAGCGCGGGTCTGTAAACCGGGTGGAAAAGTAGTGATTACCAACCATTTCCAACGAAAGCGGGGGTTGCTCGCATCCTTGGAACGCGCGATTGCTCCGGTCGCAAATACGATTGGCTGGCATTCTGATTTCGATATTGAAACAGTGCTGCAGGAGGATGCGCTTGCCGTAGAGGAGCAAAGAACCCTTCCACCTCTGGGGATGATGACATTTTTGGTACTGAAAAAATCAGTTGTCACGTAACTGTTCGGCAAAAGAACTGGGTACGGCTGCAAACAGGAAACGGAGGACCTAGAATGGCAAACAAGAGACCGAAGCCGGAAGAGATTGTCTCGAAGTTACGGCAAGTTGAAGTTCTGATGGGTCAAGGCATGTCCCGTCTTGATGCGATCAGGCGGATCGGCGTTGTTGAACAAACCTATTACCGCTGGCGGAAGAAGTACGGTGGAATGGGTGTTGATCAATTGAAGGAACTGAAACGGCTTCAGAAAGAGAACGAACGATTGCGACGTGCGGTTTCTGATCTGACGCTGGACAAACTGATCTTGACGGAAGCCACAAAGGATGAAGGGCGGTTAGCAAACCATCCCGTGGATGGTTTGCAGCCCTGAACGCGAAGCCCTACTGAGCCCCGCTCGCCGTCGTGCTTGTATTAATCATGTACGCAACCAGCTGAACGTTTCCGAGAGACGCGCCTGTCGCGTTCTGGGGCAACACCGGTCCACGCAACGGCGCGCCCCACAAGGTCGCGCAGACGAAGGCCGACTGGTGGCCGACATGATCGAGTTGACCCGACAGTACGGCCGATATGGTTATCGCAGGATCGCAGCGCTGCTGAGAGGGGCTGGATGGTCTGTCAGCGATGGGCGAATTGAACGGCTTTGGCGACGAGAGGGGCTGAAAGTGCCAATAAAGCAACCGAAGAAAGGACGGCTCTGGCTAAATGACGGCTCATGCGTTCGGCTACGGCCAGAGTATCGCAACCATGTTTGGTCGTATGACTTCGTTCATTGTCGAACCGACGACGGCAAAGCCTTCAGGACGCTGAACATCCTTGATGAGTACAGCCGGGAATGCTTGGCAATCAGGGTCGAGCGGAAACTGAACTCGACCGATGTAATCGACGTTCTGACAGACCTGTTCATACTTCGCGGCGCGCCCAGTTCATACGTTCTGACAATGGGCCGGAATTTGTCGCCCAGGCGGTCCGAGACTGGATCGCCGCCGTTGGCGCCAAGACGGCTTACATCGAACCTGGCAGCCCGTGGGAGAACGGATATTGTGAAAGCTTCAACGGCCGGGTCAGGGACGAGCTGCTCAACGGTGAGATCTTCTACAGCTTGCGCGAAGCTCAAATCCTGATCGAACAATGGAGGAAACACTACAACACAAAACGTCCCCACAGTGCACTGGGCTACCGCCCGTCAGCTCCCGAAACCATCATCTCAATGGATCACAGGCCAATGATGCACTAACAATCAAATTGAACCAGTCAGATGAGGCTGCTCAACGGGATCACTCAAATTCTTTGCGGAGTTGCACTACCGTTTTTTGGGTTTGCCCAAGTTAGCAACTGATCATTTTGGTGAATCGAACTGTGACAATTATAAGTTTCGACTTTGCACCCCGTACTGCGCCTTCAGTTGCTGAACCGATCCGCAATACACGTCCAAATCAACCTCTGGGGCAATACCGGACACTCGCTCGTTCGTAGAGTGCTGCCAAAACTCCCATTGCGGAGCATTCGGTGCGGGTCTGGCTGCGTATTCTGCCAGCCAGACCGGGTAGTTCCCGAAACCCGATGTCAGCTCGGTCTCCCAGGTGTTCAGATTGGCATATACCATCGGAACCGTTCCGAAAGCCCTCTGAACGCTGGTAAGCCATTCCAGCGCGAGGCTTCGATAGGCCGCCCCCTGTGCCGTCGGGACGCCTTCAAGATCGAGTGTAAATGGCAGGTGCAGAAGGCCGGATTTTCCAACCGGGCCTTTCGAAAGAACAGCCTGCACTGCATCGACAAAATTCGTGACCTGTGGCTTGGCCGGGTGGCTGATGTGAAGCAGGTGGTAGGCGCCGCACAGGATACCCACCTCATTCGCGCCCAGTACATTTGGCTGAAAATACGCATCCTTGATGCTGACGCTTTCGGTCGCCTTTATCAGCGCAAAAGAAACACCCGAGGCTGCGACTTGCGGCCAGTTGATATCCCGCTGATGATCACTGACATCTATCCCTTTTGCCTGCGCCTTATCTGGCGCCGCTTTGGGAATCTGACCCGATGGTTTGCGAAACGACCTTACAATTCTGCCCAGCCTACATGCCATCAGATCGGCCTTTTCTATCTGTCATAACACCGCATCCAACCGACATTTGATCAGCCAATAGACCGAGATGTTGATTGCGCGGGTCTCGGTCTCGCTGGTCAGGGCCGACCCTTTAACGACGTTGCCCGAATTGGATTGGGGTGTGGGGGCTATAACCGGTTCCGGGCCTAACACTCCGTTTGAAACCGTGCTGTCGCTTTGTTCCAGCACATGTTGATGTTGCTGGAGCGCAGACAGTTGCAGCGACCCTACCCCGGCATATTTCTGGTTCTTTTTGTCGGTTCGGTACCTCTGGTCCTGATCCTTATCGACTTTCCCGCCGGGGTCGACCCCGCGCAGAAAATAGCCCTGGTAATCAGGCAGTCGAAACTCTCCGTCCTTGCCTTTACCAAACAGATATCCGATGGCGGCAAACAACTCCGGATAAGCGGAAATCAACAGAGGTGAGCCGTCGCAAACCTTCCAGCCATAATGTTGCAGATCAGTGGTCCCGCCCGCCAGCTTTTTGGATTGTCCCAGAAGCTCCCCGGAAAAAGCGATCACCGCGCCAACCGGCATCCCCAATACCCGGCCCGGAGACGGACCCCAGCCTTGTTGCGGCTCAAGCGGTCCGCCAGGAGCATTTGGTCGGGGCGGGGTCGGAAAGCCTGGCGGTCTCATTCTGAATCCGCCTGACCTGGCAGATCACTATCCGCACTCAGCATGCACATATGCGTGGGCACCTGAACCGACCAGGATTGCGCATTGCCTTCATCGTCTTGTGTATGTTCCGATTTAATCCGGGCCACAATTTCGGCGTCTTCGGGCAAGCAAGGGGCAAGATGGTCTGCATCCGGCCAGATCCGGCCGGTGCGCAGGAAATACAGGAAACTGCGCGCGTGCTTTCTGTCGACCGGCGCCAGAATGCGCACACGGTCAGCGCGCAGAAAATCCCGGAACCGCAGGTCGGGTACGGTCTCGCGCAGGGCAAGATCCGCGGGGTCGCCTGTCAGATCGCTGACTTCGTCCTCGATATCCATAAATGTGGCGATGTCGGACCACCCGACCGTTTGTTGCAGATAGTGCCGGATACGCGGCTTGGCATAATCCGGGGCCACGGCATCTTTCTCGGATCCGCTGAGGGTCAAGATTTGCTCCTGGGCCGCGGACAGGATTTCCGTCGTCACCGCCTTGTTCAGGAACGCAGGGTTCTGAGCCTCAATCGCAGCCACCTGTTGTTCCAGTTTGCGACGATATCCCTCTAGCTGCCGCGCATACGCTTCCTTGATCAGCCTATAGGTTTCGAATTGCCAATCGGAATAAGTCTGCGCCGACCGTTGGCACGTCACTTCAAGAGTTGCCGCAAAGAAACCGGTCAATTCGGATTGCAGATGCATTGGTGCAGGATCGGGAACCGGCATATCCGGCGGAGAGTTGGGCTCGGACGATTGTGTGGCTGCGGTTTGCTTGAGGCTGCACAGAATGGTGAAACCAAGCGGATGGCCTTCATCCGCCGGAGAGGTTCCGGTTCCGAACCCTTTATCCAGCTGGGCGCTCAGCACCTGCGCGCCCGAGGCTTGGCGGACAGGCAGGCGCAGTGGCTGCGGTGACTTGTCCGCATGGCCGTTTGAACCGGGCGGGACGGATTTGCCCCCCGCTTGCTGAGGTTGCAGGGCGACCGACCCCACGATGACATGGGTTTCTGCGGGGGTTCCGACACTCATCACCGAGGCTGTTGCACTGATCGGATCAAAGCCGCCGGGGATCAGCAGGGCGCCTTCGGCCACTGGCGTGTGGCTTTGCACCGTTTGGCTGACCACAAGCTGGGATGGCGGGGCCATTCGGGTCTCTTCCACGCCAAATTCCTGAAACGCATCGAGATAAAAGATCTTGCCATCGTCTGTCTTGCCAGCCTCGTCGGTCAAATCCTGAAACCCGCTTATCCCAAACTCACCTGGAGACTTCGGTGGGCGCAGATCAAGCTGCCAGGACCGGCGAATATGCCGGACAAGATTCTCACCCGGGCTGGGGACCATGATCTCAAAAATCAAAACCTCGCCCAGACTTTTCGTGCGCAAGCGAAAGCTTCTGTTCACCCAGCGATAAATGCCGCGGATATCCGTGCCGTTCCGCCGATTGTCAAAGCGCGTCACATCCGAGTATTCGGTTTCTTCAACTTCGGATAGCTCGCGCGTATGGCGCATTTCGCGTGACAGGTTTCGCACCGTTTTCTCGACGATGTCGCGAGCAAATTTCAGGTCGTTTTTCGCGAAGCCTCCGGCTGGCTGCTCTTGCACCCACCAATTCCCAGTAACACTCATCTTATTGCCATCTGTCGGCATTCCGTACTGGGTGTCGTAAGAGTTGACATGCGTGGTCGAGACATGGTCGGCCAACGTCTTTTGCACCTGATTGATCAGGTCCGAAACCGAGGTATCCTCGTCCCTCCGGGCAATTTTGGTGGTCACATCGGAATGTGCCTCATGGCTTTCGCGGCGCTGCAACCTCCGGTTTCGCGTCTCGCGCATTTCACCGCGCAGGACATTTTCGATACGCTGCACGTCGCCCAATTCATACCCAAGCGGCTGATACCGGATCGAACGGGCAAGCCCGTATGAATAGGCGCGCACCCAGCCGGGCTTTGTCAATTTCAAAGGGATCTGATGATCTGTATCCTTTGCCGCAACCGGCGCAGGCTTTTTCAGCTCGAATATGGAGCCAGGCAAAACCAGCGTCGCATGCATCCAAGCTTTGATCTGTTGCCCGGTGACCGGATCGGTCATCAAACTGGCCTGCCCTCCTTCGGTTGCAGCCAGCGCACGGGTCAGAACGTGATGGGTAGTCAACACCTGAATCAGAACTGCAAGTTCGTCTTTTTGCCAGCCAGCCAAAAGGTTCAGCGCAACGATGCTCTCCCAGATGCGGGCCAGTTCCTTTTGCGCATCCGGTGCATTTGCCAGAACCTTGAATGCGGCCCATCCGCCCAGACGGGCCTTGATCAGATCTGTGATCTGGGCCAGCGAAAATTCCGGCAGCTCTCGCAGAGCCGGCCACAGTTCAGGATATGAACTGAATGGCGGGCCAAGCGTTTCAATCGAGGAGATGAACCCTTTGGGTTTGCCCGGTTCGGCCGCAGGCTGAGCCTTGCCGGATTGCCCCGCATCCGATGCCGGATGGGGCGAACTATCCCCACCTGGTGTCTTGTCGGTGTTCGAGCTTGGATCCACGTAACTAACCGCCAAAGCCTCCTGCCCTGACCTGTCCCCGGATTTTGAAACAAGGCTTTGCAGGAACACGCTGTTCGCCAGGATCTTTTGCGGAACTTCCATGAAACCCGCATCCAGCGCGCCCGGCGCTATCGACGGCCAATGTTTCATATAGATGAAGGGGAACAGCTCATCCCAGCGCAGGTTAGCACCCTGAGTGACCGGGCTCAGCCCTTCGGAATCTGGATCATCGCTGAAGGGATCACTGCCATCTCCGGCGTGATTGTGGCTTGGCTGATCTGGGTCATGCCCGTCATGTCCGCCTGAACCGTTTTGCCCGGTGCCAGAGTTCCCACCATCATCGGCCCCGCCCCCTGCCCCGGAATCGGGCGATGGAATATGGCTTGGCTTGCCAAATTCAGACATGAAACCCTGAAAGCGCCAGACACGACCGGTCTCGGGTTCTTGCAGAGCCAAAGCCCCAAGGACCTGCTGAGACAGCGGCGTACTCAACCCGCTTTGCCAGGTCAGGGTACCGGTCAACCGCTCACCGGTTTCGAACAGCACATTCAGCGGCGTTCTTTCCTTGTACCTCAGAACAGGGCCGCGCACGGCCTTGCCCGGTGTCTTGGTGAAAAAGAACTGGACGGTCACGAATTCCGGGGGATCGGCACCATGCGGATGGGTTTCGAAATTGGCCACCAACTGGTTACGCAGATCCTCGAACGGCGCATCCATCCAAATGAGTTTGGGGTCCTGGCTGGTCATGCCCGTTAAGCGTCTTCCACCGCCAACACGACCTCAAGCTCGCTGATCGCCTGCAGTGAACCCTTGGTCAGCTTGCTGGATTTCAGGCCACTGATTTCCAGACGCTCGATGTCGAGTTGCCAGACATCAACACCGGTATGGATATTGTCAAAAGGCGCATGCGGAAAGAAGGCCTCGATCTCGGTGTATTCATACAGGTTGTCTTGAATCACGGCCAACATCGCCGCGCGAGCCTCGGCCAACACCTCAACCATATAGTCGCGAATGCGGTCTAGATCCGCGTCGGACACTTCGGCGAAATAAACCGCGGATCGCGTGCCATCTTCGTCGAAACGGGTCACGACTTCGGTCGCCGGGGCGAGCAATATCTCATGCTCACCCTCGATTGAAAAAGGCCCCTTGTCTGCCGCTTCTGGGGGAAGAAACTCGATCAGCGCACCGCAACAATCAATCAGAATTTGCTGCCCGGCTTCGGCAATGAAATTATCATCCTCCCAAAGCTCAATCGCGATTTCAGGATCAACCTGAGCATATGGCAGAGCATAGCGCCCGCCGCCCTGTAATTTCTGACCTTCGGGGAAAATTTGACCCCCATTTCCGCGCTGGAAAAAGGTCAAGATAGGTCGACGAAACATCAGAAACCGACCAGAGCGGGTATGTACGAGTGCATAAACCTGAAAGGCCATGTGTCTTCTCCTCCGATATGTTAATTCGGGCTGTTGGTGACTTAGTCCAAACCCAATACGCGACGGACGCGGCTCAGCTCGCGGTCATGAACAGTCAGGGCATCCAGAAACAGAGAGACCGCAACCCGGTTATCCGCAGAATAATGCCCGCCCAGAACATGCTCCAGCGCAGCCGGGCAGTGGTCATAGGCACCCGCGATATTGTCGACGCTCAGCGCGCGCATCCCAGTACGCAGAACCTTGTCGCAATAGGCAGCAAAGCTGGCGTTCAGGTCGTTGATCACGATCCGCTCGGTTTTAGGTGAGGTCGACGGCTTGTACGGCTCGTAAAGTGGCACCCAGCTTTCGGCGCGCCCCAGATGGGTCGAGGTGGGCGGATAGCCATTGGCGGTCATGAACATCGTACAGCCAAAACACGAGGCCAGCTTGGTGGTACAGTCACCAACCGTAATTTCATAAGGCGTGCAATGCGGGCCCAGATGATAGGCCTTATAGATCGCCTGGATCATACCGTGGGTATAGCCCTTAACGCCTTCGTCCCCGCTTTCATCGACGAAATTCATACCCTGATCAAAGCGCATGATATTGGTGATCTGGTCTGACCGGTTTGTCGCCCCGTGATCGGGTTCCCCTTCCTTTGGAGCATCCTGCGCCAGATCGCCGCCAATGATGCCCCAACCAACGCAGTCATGTTCATGGGTATCGCGACGAACGCGCGGGTTCCACAGGGCAGAATCCTCGGGCGGCAACCACCGAGGGTACCATCCCTCGAAAATATTGTCGTCATGATCGCCCGCATCCAGATCAGGGATATGGAACCGCGCGCTTGGCATCGGACCGACCGGATCGGTGTCGCCTTCGACATTTCCGTTATCGACAAACCCGGTATAGGCCCCCAGCCCGATATACTGATAAGCGGGGTCGCGATCCCTTTGCTTGATCTCATCATATAGCACCTGCCCCTTGTCACTGAGGTGGTGTTCGGGGTGGCGGATATCGCCCTCGGTCGGAGGCTCATGCCCGGCCAAACCATAAACCCCAACGATCACAGCGCCGGTTTTATGATCGACGGCCGTCCCTGCCCTGACCGAATGGCCCTGCATGTCGATTTCCAAAGCGGCCAGCTGTCCGATTTTCTGGGCGGCTTGCTGAAGCTGATCCCATTCGCGGGACCATTTGTCGGGCCTGGGCATCTCGTCAGAAGGTTCCATTGAAAACTGCACATCGACATTGGCGCGGATCTGTTCGATCGAATGACCTACGATGGCGGCGGCAACAATATAGTCCGCCTCAAGCTTGGGGTCAGCACCGCCGTTGGTCAGGATTCCGGATGTACGTCTGTAAGCCATCAATTCACTCCTCCAAAGTTTCGCCCGCTTGGGGCGTCATGAATATTGAATGTCGTAACCAACAAAATTGATTGGATCGGATTTCGGACCCGGCGTGCCACCGAACATGGCGACGCGCATTGCCTGGATCTGGTGCAGATCAAAACTGGCCACACCCGGACCTATTTCCCGGCGGTCGATCCGAAAACCCTGCCGCGTTGTCATATCGGCCGCAAAGTTCAGCCGGTCCGGAGCCCTGACGACACATTTTCCCTGTAAAGGCAGGCGGGCTTCGGTCAGGGGATAGCCACAGCGCACGACCTGCACCTTGTGCAACCGATGCCCTTTTGGAACCGTGATGGTCAGGTCAATCCCGTCGCCTTTGCGCCGGGGTTCGATCGTTGCCTCGCCACAGACAACTTTGCGATCCACCAGAACATCGGGCGAGATATTGCCCTCGCGGGTGACGAACCTGACCGACAGGGTCAGGTCAATCTGAAAGCTTCGGTACCAGCGATACGGGCATTGCAGAACAACCTGCCAGGTTAACGGCCTGATGTGCTGGTCGTGATCCAAACAGTCCCAGAACAGGCCAACCCTGCGCACATTGGGGTTTAATGATCGGTTCTCAAATACGAGTTGGGTTGTCATCGCGCCACCCTGACGAATCTGTGTTAGGAACTCGACGGCGGCGGCGACAGCCTCATGATAAAACCAAGCTGTTGAAACCCCGGCTCCAGGCCGGATTTCAGACGCAACCTCAAGAACTTTCCATCCGGCTCGCCACTGATTTTGACGTGGCCGACCACTGTGAAATCTGTTTTGCCCTTATCGCCCTTGGGCGTTGACGCCTTGGTATCACTGCTGGACTTGGGTTTGGCCGGTTTGGGAACTTCAACCCAGCCATCACTGACCGCAAGAGCCTGAATTTTGGATGAAACCCCGTCCTTAGAATATGTGTAGTCAGTGAAGGTGACGGTTACGTCCTCAAATTTCCCGGCATCGTCCACCTTGTACTGGACCGAAATCTGAAGCCCGTTATAGGGGGGCTTGTTGCGCCCGGTCTTATGGAAATCGCCAGATTGCCAAACCTGTTTGATGGGCTTCAAACTGTCTTTCTTGTCCGCGTCATCCTTGGGTTTCGAATCCGGCTTTTTGGGATTCGCGGGCTTTACCGGCGTCGGGGTATCAGCGGCAGCCTTCTGATCGCTGTCTTCGTCGCCCTCAGACCATTTGCGTTTTAGGGCGATTGTTGTGTCGGCAGTTTTGGTCATGACACACCTCCTTCTTCCATAGCTCCGTCAAGCGGGGTGCATCCTGCGGCGAGTAATCCGCCGCAGGGCACGTTTACGCATTGATGTTTGCCAGCTGGAAATCGAAGGGGGTAGAGTTTTTGCCAGGCCCGCCGCCCGACATCACGATATCAGCGCTTTGGATGCCGAACAGATTGATCTCGGTGTTGATCTGACTGATGATCGCCGAGTCCATGACCTGGCCCTCTTCGATCTGCGACACCACGCCGATATAGATGGTCGGGTGGAACTGAAAGACGCCCTTCTGCCCCGGCGCAAGGTTGGTCTTGGCGGCCAGAAGTTTACCTTCGCGATAGATATTCGCGTTGATCGATCCCATGGTCAGGTTGTTGCGCAGCTCGACCTCATTCGGCGACGTTGCCGGGGTCTTGGCCAGGCGCAAGATATCCCCGCTGGTGTCTTTGACCATTTCGTAGGCCTGACCGTCATAGGCCGTCATCTGCGGCGTATAGTTCCCATAGCTGTCCGAGGCCGAAACCTGAAACTTCAGCGGGTATTTGAAGGGGTGATAATCCAGACGCCCCAGGTTTTTGATGACTTTCCACGCGATAGCGAGTTCGCCGAAATCTTCGGCCACGTTTTGCTGGAAAATAACGATCGATGAATTATTGGCATCATCCGAGTGATTGACCAATCTGAGTTGAATATTTTCGGTAACCAATTTCAGATTCCTTCCATTAGCGGTTCTTGTCGAGAACGACGAAATCGTGAATCAATGCTAGCTGAGAACTCTGTAATTCGATCTTTGCAGGAATCATCATTTCCTTTGATCTTTGCACTGTTAGACCCCTGCCCGCGGTAACCGGTGCACACTTTGGCCAGCCTCGCGCGCGCAGGAGCATGCTCATCCAGGACGTGTTTTGGGTAATGCTTAATTCATCGAATTGCGATAGCGCCGATACTCCGACGGCGAGACGTCGAATTCCCGTTTGAACGCGGTCGAAAAGTTATTCGCATCCTCGTAGCCAACCTTGAAGGCGATGTCCTGAATGCTGTGCTGCCCCTCAAGAACCAGGGCCGCTGCATAGTTCAACCTGTAGCGCCGAAACCAAGCCATGGGGCCAACACCGAACTCTTCCTTGAAGCGCTTGGACAAGGTGTTCCGGTTTGACCCGACCACTTGCGCCAAGGCGTCAATGCCGCCTGCAAATTCGGGCTCGGTAGAAAGGAAATTACAAGCAGCATTGACCAACGTATCTTTTGAAAAGTACTCGGCAGAGACATCCTGTTTCATCAATGCTCGCGCCGCACTGAATCTGTGCTGGATTTCGCTGGTGACAAATGGATAGGCAATATAGTCGCTGTATCCTTGCGAATATACTTCGGCACGCGCCGTCGACAAACCCAGGTTGATCAGTGCAAAACTATGCTGGCGCTTATGCGACCCGGCAGGTTTTGGGGCGTTGGCCGGCACAAAACGCTTCAGGCACTGACGTACAACGATTGCTTTTTCATGGTAAGAAATGCCTGTGCTTTCTGCATCGTTCGACACGCGGTATCCCATAGACCTTTCAACTATGCTGCGAAATTCGGACAAAAGGCGCGGTGTAAACTCCAAGCAGATCACTCGGTCACGATCATAAGGACTATGCATAAAATTCCCCATCCAAAAAACTTCTGAAAATTTTGTAGGGCGCCACGCAGGGTGCGACCTCTGCTGATCTGAAAAATCAACTTGAGTCGCTGTGCCGCCACCACAACTTTCGATTGAGTACAAAAGGTCTGGGAACTTCTGTTAACTTATTCACATATTGCATTATTAGACCAATCCAATACGGCATTAACCATAAATGAATGGCAAATTGCCAAGGGTTCTCCTTGTCAGCCAGACCAAGCTATGCCTTCTTCTGCCAACGCAATGGGAGACATGGCAGATGAGCGAAGCGGTCAAGCTGACACTGGATGAAATACGAAACCTAAGCCTGAACATCCTGTCCGGATCCGGATACGGGCCGGACCATGCAGCGGCCATCGCGGATATGCTGGTCACCTGTCAGATTGATGATTGCCAGTCGCACGGCCTGTTCCGACTGTTCATGTGCAATGACACCATGAAGGCAGGCAAGATTGACGGAAATGTCGCGCCAACCATTACCCAATCAGATAACGCCATCGTTCGGGTCGATGCTCGCGGGGGTATGTCCCTGCTGGCATTTCATGAGGCACTGCCAATTCTGATCGAGAAAACCCGAACCCATGGTATTGCAGCCATGGCCATCAATCGCTGTTTTCATTTCTCTGCCCTCTGGCCCGAAGTGGAGCGGCTATCTGCTGTCGGCCTTGCAGCGATGGCGATGGTACCAAGCCATTCCTGGGTTGCCCCTGCCGGCGGCACCCGCGGTTCGTTGGGCACCAACCCGCTGGCCTTCAGCTGGCCGCGACGAGGCAAGGATCCCTTCACCTTTGACTTCGCAACAAGCGCCTTTGCCCGTGGCGAAATCGAACTCTATCGCCGCGCAGGCAAGCCCCTGCCCGATGGCGTAGCAATCGATAAGGACGGCAACCCAACCAACGATCCGCAGGCTGCGATGGAGGGTGCGATGCTGACCTTCGGCAGCTACAAGGGTTCGGCGCTGTCCATTATGATCGAACTCTTGGCCGGTCCGCTGATCGACGACCTGACCAGCCTGGAAAGCATGGAGTTTGCCGGCAACTCAGGCGGCGCCCCCTATCATGGTGAAATCCTTCTGGCCTTCGATCCGGGGCATTTCAGCGGTGGCCGCATAGACCCGAACGATGCAAGGGCAGAAGGCCTGTTCGCTGACATCACCGATCAGGGCGCGCGCTTGCCATCCCAACGCCGGTTTGCCGCCCGGGCCCATAACACGGAACGCGGATATGTAGAGATTGCCAAAACCCTCTATGACGATCTGCAAGAGTTGGCCCAACAGATTTAGGCCCCTTCCCCTCAGCAAAGCAGCTGGCTAAGAAGTCTCTCCGAACGACTGTCAGGAGGCCCCATTGGACCGCATCGCCCGCACCATCGCCACCGAGATCAACGCCCGACCCGATCAGGTAGGGGCCGCAGTAAAATTGCTGGACGAAGGCGCGACTGTGCCCTTTGTTGCGCGCTACCGCAAAGAAGCGACAGGCGGTTTGGACGACACCCAACTGCGCACCCTGTCAGAACGCCTGACCTATCTGCGCGAATTGGACGCCCGTCGCGCAACCATCCTGAATTCGATCAAGGATCAGGGCAAGCTGACAGACGATCTTGCAAAATCCATTACGCTGGCTGACACCAAAGCACAGCTGGAAGACATCTACCTGCCCTACAAACCCAAGCGGCGCACCAAGGCAATGATCGCACGCGAGAACGGGTTGGAACCTCTGGCTGACGCAATTCTTGCAGACCGGTCTGTCGATCCCGATACCCTTGCCCAATCCTACCTGTCCGAGGCTGTTCCGACCAGCAAGGATGCCCTGAACGGTGCCCGCGACATTGTCACCGAACGACTAACCGAAAACGCCACCCTGTTAGGCGAACTGCGCAGCTTCATGCAGCGCGAGGCGCTGCTGACCTCGAAGGTGATTGATGGCAAACAACAGGATGGCGCGAAATTCAGTGACTATTTCGACCATTCCGAGCTGTGGGCCAAAACGCCGTCTCATCGGGCTTTGGCGATGCTTCGCGCGTCAAAAGAGGGCATCGTGACATTGGACATCGCGCCGGACCCCGAGACCGGCGCTGCTCGGGCGGAAGCGATCGTCGCATCACATCTGCTAACCCGCACGGATTCAACTGCCGATACTTGGTTACGCAAGGTGGCCGGTTGGACCTGGAGAGTAAAGCTCTCGCTGACGATGATGGTTGACCTGATGGCCGACCTCCGCAGCCGTGCCCAGGACGAGGCAATTTCTGTTTTCTCTCGCAATCTTAAAGACTTACTTTTCTCTGCGCCAGCTGGCGCCCGCCCAACCTTGGGGCTGGACCCTGGAATACGAACAGGTGTCAAAGCAGCGGTTGTCGATGCAACTGGCAAAGTGGTTGCAACTGAAACAATTTACCCGTTCCAACCCAAGAATGACCTTCGAGGCGCGCAGGCCACAATCCTGCGCCTGATCGCCCAGCACGGCATTGAGCTTGTTGCAATCGGCAACGGAACAGCCAGCCGCGAAACCGAAAAGCTGGTCGGCGACACGCTCTTAGATTTGCCCAAAACCGTCACTCCTCCCACCAAAGTCGTGGTCTCGGAAGCCGGAGCATCGGTCTATTCCGCATCCGAACTGGCCGCCCGAGAGTTCCCGGACCTGGATGTTTCCCTTAGGGGCGCAGTTTCAATCGCCCGTCGTTTACAGGACCCCTTGGCGGAACTGGTCAAGATCGAACCCAAATCCATCGGGGTCGGGCAATATCAGCACGATGTGGATCAATATAAGCTTTCGCAATCATTGGCATCTGTCATTGAAGACGTTGTGAACGCTGTCGGGGTTGATCTGAATACTGCTTCTGCCCCATTGCTGTCGCATGTGTCCGGGCTGGGCCCGGGGCTGGCAGAATCCATCGTGTTGCACCGCGACATGAATGGTGCCTTTCAATCTCGTGCAGAGTTGCTGAAGGTGGCGCGCCTTGGTCCCCGCGCGTTCGAACAATGCGCAGGTTTTTTGAGAATACGCGATGGGGCCGAGCCCCTTGATGCGTCTTCCGTGCACCCCGAGGCTTATTCCGTGGCCCGACGCGTTGTCGCAACATGTGGGCGGGATATTCGGCAAATCCTGGGGAATGAAGGTGCCCTGAAAGGCCTGCGCGCCGAACAGTTTGTTAACGACAGTTTTGGCCTGCCCACGGTTCAGGACATATTCTCCGAGCTTGAAAAACCCGGTCGTGATCCCCGGCCACATTTCAAAACTGCTTCGTTCACTGATGGCGTGGAAGAGATCAGCGATTTGAAACCTGGAATGACCCTGGAGGGCACAGTTACCAATGTCGCGGCATTCGGCGCTTTTGTTGATATCGGTGTTCATCAGGACGGGTTGGTGCATATCAGTCAACTGGCAGATCGGTTTGTCAAAGATCCCCATGATGTCGTCAAAACCGGCCAGGTAGTTAAGGTACGGGTCGTCGAGGTGGATGCGCCGCGAAAACGCATCGGTCTGACGATGCGCAAGGATGGTGGCATTGAAACCCGGCAAAAGCGCGTTCAAAGCAGCGACCAAACGCGGCAAAGCCATACAAAACAAAAGGAATCACAACGCGCAAAAAACGGCAATAATGCGCAGCAGGGGGCACTTGCAGATGCACTGAAATCTGCGTTCAAAAAACAATAATCTGCTAAAGCGTGTGCACCCCCCTGCCCTTACCGCGATCAGTCGAAAGCGTCTGGCTCTAGCTCTTGCCAGAATTCGAAGATTGCGGTTGCATTCAGCCCCGAGCGCCACGCATGCGCTCGGAAATGCTCGCGGTCCAGGTCGTTGTCTAGACCGGCAAGAAACAGTCTTTTATCTGCGTCCCTCTGTGTCGGGTTTCGCCGCGAAACCAGCTCTTCTACGATCGAGAGTTTCCGCGCCCGCTCCTCCCGCTCGGCTACCCGTTCGGCATAGGCTTTGTCTTCAACCGCCACTTGGGCCTGCCTCGCCTGCGCTTCTACCAGTGCTTCGGGGCTGGGCTTCGCTGGCTGTTCCGGTTCAGGTGGCTGATAGTCATCGCGCAATGCGGCCGACAGATAGCCCAATGTGGATTTCACTCCGCCCTTTTGCCTTACGTAATCAAGTTTCTGCGCGACGTAGTCTTCACCATGTTCGGAAATCCACTGTCGGGCCAAACGGTCCGAGACCCCTTGATCACGTAGCTTCGTGTACACCTGCATATTCCGAGCACCGTCGCTGTCATCAATTTCGAACATCGCCTTTTGCGGGTTTCCCTTAATCCGAAAGCGAATATCAGTGACCGTCCGGCCTTTCTTTTGGAACTCGGGTTCGATCAGAATGTCCGAGCTTTTGTTCACCTCGGCAACCGCCGGCTTGATGATCTTAGCGTTGAGATGTTTAAAGCTGGTATAATAGTCGCTGCCATCTACACCCATGAGCTTTCGAAAAACGTCCAAGGCCCACCAACCTGTCGACCCGATGCGCACAAAGCGATAGCAGTTTTCATACAGTGCCAATCCGTGCCCAGAACTAAAGTTGCGCTGAATCTGAACGTTGATCAGCGCATAGATTTTGGGATCATACAGCTTCTGCGCCAGCGCCGGTGAGTAGGCATATTCACAAACACCATTCTTGAGCTTGGCAAAACTCAGCAGAGAGGAAACACCCCATTCCTGACGCCCCTGCTCATCCAACATGTCCCATTCAGCGACAGTCTCGGCCAGGGCGCGCAGGCTTGCACGCAAGGTATCAAAATCGTTCGAGTTATAGCCGACCATCATCGCCAGAGTTCGTGCATCGATGGTATGAGTCTGTGCAGATGTCAGCGCATCATAGGCATTGAGAAGCAGGACATTCGACAGCTTTCGCTGAAGCAATGTCAACTTACCGCTGATGTGAATCGCGGCGACGTTCTTTTTCACCGTTTCCCTTCGCAAGGCTCCGGAAAGGTGATCCATGTCTATTTGTGTTTCCGGCATGATTCTGCCTGACTGCTCTTTTTTTGCATTTCTGCCATGAAAGGTACCTATCAATCAACTTCTATTAGGTGCCCAAATACAGGATCTGGCTCATCCCGAATACGGGTACCCTAAACAGATATACCGAAACTTATCCCCAGACCCATCATCGCGAGCCCGTCATAAGAACGACTCAGACAGGATCGAACGTACTAGAAACGGCTTTGTAAGTGTCTAATAGCGTCGAAGATCCACGTCCCTGCGAATCGGTGCCCTTGTTCCTGTCGAATGGTTCCCTTGGTCCCGTATCTGGGCACCTTTGATCCCGGAATCGGATACCCTAGGAACTGTAAATGGGTCCCTAAGGTGATCTAACTTGTTGTTATAATTATCATATTCTTAATCTAAATCTCTTAAAGACTCTATAAATAATAAACTCTTTGTTGGCGTGCTCTCTCATTTTTCTAGAGTTTCGTGGCGAAACCCAGCCTTGCGCGCAAAAACTGTGGAAAACTTCCGATCGCAGGATAGCTTTAGAAGATAATGTTCGCTACATTCCTAAATATACGCCGCTAAGGCGAACATCTTCTGAGGCAACGACAGTGAACAAATCAAACCAACCTCCGCTACCGCCATATCTGAATCTTGATCCCGCAACAGCGGCCGGGAAGTTACCTGATCCTATAGGAACCTCTCGATTCGCAAAAGCAGCGGCATTCTGCGCCAAAGGCCGTGAGGATCTTGCTCGCCGAGGTTATGCTCCTGATGGGGAAAAGCGGCTGCGTAGGTTTTCAATTTGGGAAATAACTAAGTACCTAATTCCGGTTGCACCTGCGCATCTCCGCCGTGTCCTCAAAGCACATCCTGATCTTCCTCAAGGCGAAGGAGAAGCCGGTTCAAAATGGTTCACTTTGGAAGAGGTCCTGACCTTGCGCCAGCATTTTGCGGCTGAAGGCGTCAGCACGAAGGAGTATCTTCCCTACCGGCCTGAAGGGCTTCCGGCTAAGGTTGTTTCCGTTGCAAATTTCAAAGGCGGCGTTGGAAAAACCTCGACCGCGGCCCATCTGGCTATGTCCGCCGCCTTGGACGGGTACAAAGTTCTGGTAATCGACCTCGACAGCCAAGGATCCATGACGTCGATCCTTGGCGGGTCCGTCGCAGATGAATGGCAAACTGTGTTCCCCTTGATCGCGAAGGACTATGCTCGGGCGGTGCAGGAGGAAAACCGCGTGCGCAATGCGGCAGGTCAACCTGAAATTCCATTGGATGAGACCTTGCAAGAGGCGCTTAAAACGATCCCTGGCGATGTAATTCAGAACACCCATTGGCCAAATATTGATCTGATAGGTGCGCAGTTGAACCTTTACTGGGCCGAGTTCCAGATCCCAGTGTGGAGGATGGGGCTGAGAAGTTGGCCTTTGTGGGATGGCCTGACCAATTTCCTCGAGGATGAAGGGATCCTCAACGATTATGACATCGTCTTTCTCGATACGCCTCCTGCACTTGGGTACCTTACGATCAATGCACTGGCTGCTGCAGATATCCTTCTGGTTCCGCTTGGAGCTTCGTTTTTGGAGTTTGATTCAACGGGTCGGTTCTTTGACATGCTCTATACGACCTTCGCCAGTATCGAGGATGGTGAAAACACGGCACAGCGTGCAGCTGGCTTGCCCGAGCTCAAGTTCGAATGGGATGTTGTCCGCGCAATCATCACCCGGTTTGACGCAAGTCAGCAGACCGATATGGCAAATGTAATTCAGGCCTATTTCGGGGATTTCATGAATGCCTACCGGCAAGACTATACCGCTTTGGTCGGGCAGGCGGGTGAGCAGGTGAATGGGATCTACGAAGCCGACTACCGCGATTTTAACCGGGACACATATGTTCGGGGTCGGGAGACGTTTGACCGGACTTACGCAGAATTCAAAGAAGTCCTGATCGGTTGCTGGTGGCGCGACGCTCAGATGGGAGGAGAGGCAGATGGCTAAACGCAGAAGACTGACCGCACCGGATACAACAGAGCTCGAACAGCTTGAAGCGGGTTTCGCCGCGAAACCGTCGATCAGCCCGTTTGAAGCAAGCTCGTCCGCACCTCCGATAGCTCAGGTTGCGGCGGAGGCCGCCACTTTGGGTGGCATGGCGTCCGTGACAGACAGGGTCGCTTTGGCCCAGGACCAAGGTGATGCAGCTCGATGGCGCGATGCACAAACCGCCGGTTTGATTGCGGAAAAAATATCGGTGGATCAGATTGATCCGGATTTTATCCGCCGTGACCGGATGGTTGAAGACGAAGAAGCCATGGCGGAACTGTTGGAATCGTTGCGCGTTCACGGCTTGAGAACGCCAATCGAGGTGAGCCGGGTCGGTGACAGTTTTGGTCTGATCTCGGGCTATCGGCGTCTGGAGGCCTTCAAGCGGCTGTCCCAAAGTGATGCTCGGTTCACCGAGATTCCTGCATTTGTCCGTGAGGCTGGAACGGGGCAGGGCGCTTACGTCTCGATGGTGGAAGAGAATGAGCTGCGCTCGAACCTCAGCCCTTATGAACGCGGGCGCGTCGCGGTTCTGGCGGCAGGGCAGGGGGTTTTTGCTTCAACCGAGGCCGCTGTCGATGTGCTTTTTGCTGCAGCGTCCAAAGCCAAACGGTCCAAGGTCCGTAGCTTTGCTATGGTGCATGAAGCGTTGGGGGATTTGCTGCAGCATCCCGTGTCGTTATCAGAAAAGGCCGGGCTCAAGCTTGCTTCGGCATTGCGGGACGGGGCACAAACCAGATTGCGTCAGGCATTGGCTGGCGCCGGCCCGTTGGATTCCAAATCCGAATGGGGTCTGCTTGAAACTGCGATCAAGGGCGTGCCGGACGCGAAAAAAGCTAAATCGCGCGGCGGGCGCCCGCAGCAGGTGCAACGCTTGACACCGGTTATCATTCCCACAGGCGGCACAATTCAGGCGGAGGTGACATCTGGGGAACTCCGCCTCAGGATACGCGGGCGGGAAATTTCAGTTGATGAGGCTCAAAAACTGATCGACCAGATTGGCAACCATCTGGGTTAGTCCTTTGACGAGACCGGGATAGGTCGGTCTCGTCGCCAAACAAATCAAAGAGCTGACTGGATTGGTTAGCAGAGGTGAATTCTACTACCGTCAAGGTAATGATCAAAATGTGGAAAAAATGATCATTATGAATTCAAGATCCTTTGGAGGTGCTCGCTAGAGGAATTTGGGTAAATGCTGATGTCGCTAAGTTAAACGGTTACATTGCAACGCCAAGAACAGCAGCTCTCGAACCCGCTTTGGTCACGGCTGATCACCGGTTTCATCTGCGAAACCGCAGATAGAACTGTCGGTTCCTAAAGTAGATTGATGGGCCAATTACCTGCTGATTTATGTTTGTTTTCAGTCATGTCCGCATTTCCTGGTCGAGTGAAAGAACAAAACCAGACCTTATTTGGGAACTTGCTGATAAAAGAAAAATGATAAATAAACCGAGCTATCGCAAATTTTTCTTGGTGGTAAATGCCGTCGAACCAGATAAGTCTAACCTGGCTGCGTAGCTTTGAAGCCGCGGCCCGACATCTGAATTTTACCAGTGCAAGCGTCGAATTGGGGCTGACGCAGGCTGCCGTCAGCCTGCACATCCGATCGTTGGAACAGCAGTTGCAGCACAAGTTATTTGTGAGGCGCGCAAGACACCTGTCTCTCACAGAGCTTGGTCAGGCTTATTGCTCAACTGTCCGGCAGGCGCTTGCTGATATCGATATGGCCTCGGCAAACCTTTTCGGGTCGATGGCGACGAAGACAGTTACGATCAAGGCGCCGATATCGACCGCTTCACTTTGGCTTGCGCCCCGTCTTCCGTCGTTCAAGAAAGACCACCCGACGATAAATCTTCGCCTTGTGACAAATATCTGGACCGAGACCACCAATTTAGAAGAGATCGACGTAGAGCTGCGTTTGGGTCGTGGCAACTGGACCGACGCACTCTCCGAGAAACTCTCTGATGAAACGATCGTCCCGATATGCGCCAAAGGCCGGAAGAACAGTGCAAAGCAAGTGCAGAATCTGCTGTCTGGTCCATTTGTTCACATATTGGGCCATGAAGGCCATTGGGAAAGATACTTGAGCGCATATGATTGCACCAAGCCGCAAGACGCCCCGCAATACCTGGTAGACACAACCATTTCTGCGCTGCAACTTGTCGCGAGTGGCGGTGGCTATGCCCTAGTGTTCTCGCGACTGGTTAATACCGAAAATGGGCTCGCCTCGGGCGTTCGATTTGCCGGCAAACCGTTGCCACACCCGGATGCACATTTCCTAATGCAACCTGTTTCCAAAAAAGCTGTACGACCAGAGGTCGAGATCTTTGTGGACTGGTTGCGTAAGCAGTTTAAAGAAGATGTTTGATCTTGGGATGAAAACAGATTTTGCAGCGAGAGGGACGGTTTTGTCGACCACGATCTGCAACGGAATGTCCTTGTTGACCAATGCCTCCGCGAAGAATTGCTTCACGGCCGCGGTATCGCGACTTTCAGGCGGCATAAAATCAAGGGTTTCCCCGTCGCGATCAACCGCACGATACCGATACATCCAATGGCCGCGCACTTTGAGATAGGATTCGTCCATGCGCCATGAAACTCCACTAGAGTGCTTACGTTTATGCGTCTCAATCTTGACCTAGGGTGAGAATTTCACCACCCAATCTGCAGATTGACTCACGCATCATGCCGGTCGGGGTTATTCCAGGCAATCAAGTTGAAAAGTTTGCGGCAGAGCCTGCAGGAGAAATTCCACCTGACTAAACCGGCAACGCGGTGCTTCAGGTGCCACTAGATGCGTTGAAAGATTAACTGCCGGGATTGCTGGTTTCTGCCAGCTCGTGAACAGGTGGCATTTGGTCGGGTAACCGATTTCAATGGCCAAAAAGTGCTGCATAGAGTCCGAATGCCCCGACGGCGATGAGGCTGAGTGCCCAAACGACATCAAGATTGAACCATGTCTTTGAGAGGAACCTGAGCCCCAGCCAAAGGTAGATCACAACTGCGATGGTGCCGCCAGCAATTGTCATCGACAACGTGTGTACTGCTGCAACAAGAAACGCAGTCGTCACGTTGCTGCTCATAAGTGTTTGTGCTGCGGCATGACCGGTTTCGTTCGCTCCAATCGCACAGATGCCCAGAAAAATCGGCACCAGCATCAAACCAGCCCCATGCGCCATCGCAGCGAGGAATGACCAGAGCGCCAACCGGGCAGGGTGCACGCGCGCCAGAATTTTCGGATGTCTTCGGTTGATCAGCAGATAGAGGCCCATGGCGATAACCAAAAGCCCGGCGACCACGCGGATTTGAACTTCCCACTGAACAAGGAACATCATCAGTGAGAATGGCAACAAGATGCCAATCATCGCGAGGAAATGCCCCGTGGCCAACATTGCCAGCGCTTTTGGCAGGGCGCTGTGCTTTCGCTCCATCAACGCCGCCGAAACGGCCAGCGGCCAACCCATGCCGGGGTTGATACCGTGGTAGAGTCCAGAAAAAATGACAGCCCACCAAAGGGCTGTCATTGTTGTTATGTCGCCCATTTCTTAGACGGACGGATAGCAGAAGCTGTCGGTCGAACAGTCACCGCCTTCCAGGCGAATTTGGTGACTGCGCAGACCTTTGGGGAAGTCGACATAAAAGTCATTGTTCAGCGTCAGCCCCCCGTTTTCGCCCACATCGGCCATCACCATTTGTCCACCTTCGTCGTCGGGATAGAACTGGTTGTCCCAGGTGGAGTAAAGCGAGTTGGTCCAGTAGACGCGCTTGCCGTCGCGGCTGATTTCAACCATTTGCGGGCCATAGGCAAAATCCTTACCGTTGGAGTGCTTGGTACCGCGGGCGATGCCGCCCTGCTCGACTTTTCCGGTCAGCTTCGGGTTCATCGGGTCGCTGACATCGTATTGATGCATCTCGCCCAGCCCCCAGCACGCAACATAGAGGTATTTGTCGTCTAGGCTCAGGTCGATATCGGTGACCAGCGGCGGCACGGCCTCGAACCCTTGCAACAGTGGCGGCAGGTTCTCGGGCTTTTCGGGGCGCGGGTTGATGGTGATCGTTTTCTTGGACTGCCATTTGCCGTCGTCACCGCGCCACCATGTGAAAATGGCGCCTTGCAGGTTGGTGGTGTCCACCACGACACCACAGAAACCATAAGATTTTGTCGGGTCATGCGCAGGGCGAATTTCCAGTGCCATCTGGTAATTGTCGCCGAAATCCATCGTCTGGATATTCTTGCGCGCGCGCAAGTCCCAGAAGTGGATCGAATGGCCATACTTGTTCGACAACAGGTCCTCGGGCACTACGCCGTTTTCAAACTGCGGCGGCAAACCCCATTCGGAACTAACCATGTAGTCCTGCGGCAGGTTCCACCAGAAATCATAGTGCTTGTCCTGCTTGCCGCGATCCATCTCGTATTGCCCGATAATTTCGAACGTCTCGCAATCCATGATGAAGATGCCCGGAGGTCCGTCTGTACCGTCTTCGCCGCCACCTCCAAGGCAGGAAACATAGATCCCTTCGGGACCGCAGTGGATGGTGTGCGGGCGCGAATAACCGGTTTTTGCAAATAGTTCTTCGGGTTCGATCGTCTTGTGGATCTTGGCCTTCAACGGGTCTTTCACGTCGATGACGTAAATACGTGAGGATCGGATTCCAGGTACGATCAGATAACGTCGTTCCAGAAAGGCGTGTCCGGTCAGAGGAGACAGAGATGATGAACAGGCGTTCCAGCCGAAATGGTGAAATTCGTCGCCTTTGTTGGGGACAATGACCTGATGTACGATCTGGCCATAGGTGTCGGAGTCCGGTTTGAGGTCAATGACCGCGATGCCATCAGATTGCGATCCGTCCGGGCTGAGCATTACAGTGAAGGCGTAGTTTTCCACCGGTGCCTGCATTGCAAGCTTAGGCGAGGCGTGAAACGTTGGATCTGGTCTCAGGTTCATTTGGTTTCCTCCGGTTTGTTGAATTTTTCCTATTCTCAGTGTCATCCTTTTGGCCAAAAGGGCCGGTAGTTATTCGTTTCCTTATGTATCCGTTACGTTGCACAGCTGGATTGCGCCACTGACCTTCTTGGACAAGCCTTTCAGTTTCTCGCCGATCTCGATGCGGTATTCGGTGCGGAACCGGCGAATGGGGCCAACCGCACCAATACTGAACGTAGCTCCGATGTTGCCGATCGATACCGGTGCCGCAACGCTGGCAATTCCGATGTCGATTTCCTGATCACAATCGGCAAAGCCGCGTTCGCTAATTATCTCGAATTCGCGACGTAGCTCATCTTCGGACGTCTTGGTGTGTTCAGTATACGCCTTCAGGCTCCCTGACATGATGCTTTCGCGAAATTCCGGTTCCGCAAAGGCGGCAATGGCTTTCGAGCACGAGCAGGCATGCATGGGACGTACGCCCAAGCCCGGATGAATGAAGGCACGAGCGGGATCATCGGGTGTTTCTACGTGGATGATTTCAACTTTGTTGTCGCGAAAGCGCGCAAGAAAAACCGTTTCATTAAAATTTGTCGCTGCGAGGCGCATGAGGGGGGCTGCACAGCGCCGGACATCGGCATCGGACTTTCCGAGCAAGGCAATCCTGATCATCCGCTCTCCAATGATGTATTTTCCGTCATCAGAGGGTTCGTCGAGGAGATTTTGTTCAACAAGTGACTGAATGAGCCGGTAACATGTGGGCTTGGGCAGATCGGTTGCACGTTGAACCTCTGCCACCGAAACAGGGCGTCCGACGACTGCGATGATTTCAAGTATCTGGATCAGACGTTCTAGGTGCATATTAATTAAATTCTCACAATACGAGACTGTATATCGAATGATGGGAATCTTTCGTCCAAACGCAAGTATAATCTTTGGGAAATCTATATGCGGACAATGGCGGTGGCTGCGATTGAGACCGAAAAATTCCTTGAGATCATTGAGGTGGAGCTAGATGGATCACAGACTGGCGAAGCCCTGATAGAGATCTATGCGACGGGGACTGTAGCTGTTACCAACCCGGCCGAGGCCGAAATTGAGTGAACCGGTTTCGCGTCGGATAGGGCGGGATAGGCCCAACGCTATTCAAAGGTTACGACCTGTTGGCGCGGTTCAGATCATCAGTGTCGACCCAATGCATGCACCTAAGTAGATCCGTGCGGTTGTTGAATTCTGGCAAGGAAAGTTACCGACTTCATCTTTACTGAAGTTAATTAAAGCTAATTGAGTTTGACTGATATCACCCTCTAGCTGCATTCTGCTCTGAATCGGAATTGCCGAATTTGGAGCCAGACGTGACCACTTCTGAACCTGATCGCGTCGTTTCAGTCGGCGAGCAATGCTCGCCTGCCAGATGTGAACCGTCGGTAATCCTTGAATGTGCCGCTACCGGAGACGTAGCGCTAACCGCCACGCTGCATGAGAAGATCGGCACGTGTGTACGAACCAAAGGCCCGTCGGGTTCATGGTACAAAGCCAACTAACCTGTGCGGAAAAATAATGAAAAAGTGACAACTGGGAGGAACCTTATGTCATTACCTGAACCATTTACGGATCTAGAGATAGAAACGGCGGATGCCGGTTTCTATGAGAATTACAGCGTACCGATCGCGCTGATCAGCAAGGGCATCATGGTTGCCCTTGTACTGTGGGCGCTTGTCTTCCCGGCCAATGCCAACAGCACCCTCGGTAGCTGGAATGGCAAGCTGTTGGAAATTTTCAACAGCTTCTACGTTGTCATTGTTGGCCTGTTTGCCATCTTCCTGGTGATTGTGGCGATCCTGCCGTCGACAGGGAAGCGGGTCATGGGAACACCTGGCGAAAAGCCCGAGTTCTCGAACTTCTCGTGGTTCTCGATGATGTTTGGCGCCGGTCTGGGTGTCGGCCTGATGGTCTTTGCGACCGCTGAACCGCTGGGCCTGTGGGGATCAAACCCCGAGGTCGTCTCCGGTGCAGTTGCTGGCAACGATCCCGAATCCGTTCAGTCGGCCTATCGGTACACGTTCCTGCACTATGGCTTCCACGCCTGGGCAATCTATGTGGTGACCGGCCTGTCGCTGGCCTATTACGCCTATACCCGTGACATGCCTCTGACCATTCGCGCGGCTCTGACACCGCTGTTCGGTCGTTTGATGAACGGTTTCCTTGGCCATGTGGTCGACGTTCTGGGCGTTGTTGCAACGATCCTGGGTGTGTCCGTGACTATCGGTTTTGGCGTCAGCCAGTTCATCGACGGTCTCTATGCCATCACCGGCATGGAATGGATCATGGACTTTGGCGGAGATGTTCCGACGCCAAGCAAAGTTGGTCTGATTGCAGGCCTGGTCGTTATCATGGGCTTGTCCATCATTTCGGCTGTCTCAGGTGTTGGCCGGGGTGTTAAATACCTGTCGAACCTGAACCTTGTCCTGTCGATCATCCTGCTGGGCACGTTTGTGATCTTCGGGTCGTTCGTCTTTGCCATGACCACCTATGGTACAGCACTGGTTGACTACCTTCTGAACTTCCTCTCGCTGAGCTTTGGGGCCTATGGTCCGCTATCAGCCGAGGCCTTTGCGGCGGCTCTGCCCGCCGAAGCGCAGGCACATGCGGATGCCCTGATGGGTGGCGCAACCAATGCCTGGGGCAGCTTCGATGGGTTCAAGAGCGGTCTCGAAGGTGCAGCAGCTGAGCTGGACGAGGCCACGCTGGCCGCGGCATATGCCGCTGGTGAACAGGGTCGTCAATTCGGCTGGCAGGCTGGTTGGACCACGTTCTACTGGGCCTGGTGGATCGCGTTCTCGCCGTTCGTGGGTCTGTTCCTTGCGCGCATCTCCAAAGGTCGTTCGGTACGTGAGTTCATTCTGGGCTGTGTCTTCGCACCGGCGCTGGTGTGCTTCGCCTGGATGACTGTACTGGGTGGCACCGCGATTGATCTGGAACTGGCCGGTGCCGCAGAAGGCGCGATCATTGGTGCCTCGAACACTAACAAGCTGTTCGTGACCCTGTCCTACATGATCGACGGAGGGCTGCTGTCCATGCTGAACGTCATGTGCGTGATCCTGATCATGACCTTCCTGGTGACCTCAGCTGACTCGGGCATTCTGGTGATGAACACCATCATGTCCGGCGGCAGCCAGGAGACCGGCATCAAGCACCGCATCATCTGGGGGGTGATCCTGACGGCTGTGATCGGCGCGCTGATCCTTGCTGCAGGGGAAAACAACCCGATGGATGCGTTGCGCAACGCGATGATCATCGGTGCATTGCCATTTACCATGGTGATGGCCCTGATGATGGTCTCGCTGACCAAAGCGCTTTACCGCGACGGACAGCGTGACAAGCATGCTGACGCAAGCACACAGGCTGCCGAGTAATCAACCTATAGCGTTACGAACCTTGCGCCGCCCCTTTGATCGGGGGCGGCGTTTTCGTGCAGCGGTGGATTAAGTTCTGACCAGTGTTTCGTGCCAGACGTCAGACAGGCAGCATGTTTGCAGAAGCAGCACAAATGCTACTGCGCGCACATGGTATTGCCAGATCGGTGTTGATGCCTGGGTCATAATCCGCCTCTTCGCTGCAATCAGAGACGAACATTACCCGTTGCACGAGCTAGACTTGCGGCATTGTCAGTGCTGTCTCGAAGAACTGGTACGAATTGATCTCGTACAGCTTGGACGAAAAATTGCTATCGGAATTGGAGTCGGCACCTAAAGAACGATGCTGCCGCTTATGTCAATCCGGCGATTCAAACCTCGGTCAGGTGCTTTCTGACAGTTGGATCAATCCTATTACTTTGAATTGGGTAAATGCCACAAGCTGCGATCGCCTCGCGCGCAGTTACGCGTTCGTGCAGACGTTTCCAGATTGTTTTGGCTGCGTATGGATGGGGGTATGGGCGCCAAGCAACGCCCATGGTCATCCCTCGCAAATACTTCAGTTGCTGGCGATGCGCCGAGTACAAGATTGTATTGGAAACGCTGCCTTCGCGCGCGAGCTCGTGTTCGGTCACGAATATCCTGTTCCCGCGCATAGTTACAAAGCCTGCGTAGCGCGAAATCTGATGCATGCTCTTGTCTGGAGACGTGGCAATTTCACGGGACCGGATCGTGATTAGCCCTTCAACTTCCTGAATGCGGATCAATGAACAGAAGATTTTTCCTTCCCAAGATGGCGTGCAGAAATAGGAATGATAAAAACCTATGTAGCGCCTCAGGTTCTTCTGTTGCCCCCGGAAGGGTTCCAAAAACGCATCTGTGGGCGTTTTCCCAACTTGTGGCAGGACGCCTCTTAGCATTCGTTCGAAGCTTGCAGTTTCCTCGAAAAGCTGTGCTTCGGTCAGGTCGAAATGACGTGCAATGCGGCGCATGTTATGGGCAGAGGGCAGGCTGGAGCCATTCAAATAGCGATTGAATTGCTGTCTATTGACGCCGATTTCGCGGCAAATCTGCGAAATGTTTCCATGCTCTGCGCACAACGATCGTAAGTTGGCAGAAAAATACTCGGACACAAGAAAAACCTTTCGCGTTTTGACGCTATATCACTGCAAACTGCGTCAACTCGCATAAGATTGCACAATTTGATTTATCTGCAAATCGGTTTCTTCTTCAGCATCAGATCGTAACAGACAAGCTTCAGATGCCAATCGAAACAATCGAAAACACATGGATCACACTCGCCGATGGGCGACGGCTTGCGGCGCGCCTCTGGTTGCCCGAGACAGGCCCCACACCGGCCATTCTGGAATATCTGCCATATCGCAAACGTGACGGCACCGCGCCCAGAGACGAAACAACACACACGGTTTTTGCAAAGGCGGGCTATGCCTGTATTCGGGTCGACATAGCTGGCACCGGGGACAGCGAAGGGCAATTCGACGACGAATACTCGGAACAGGAACTGCATGATGGTGAGGAAGTCATAGCCTGGATTGCCGCGCAGGATTGGTGTGACGGCAATGTCGGGATGATTGGGATATCTTGGGGCGGGTTTAATGGTCTGCAGCTGGCCTTCAGGCAACCACCTGCACTGAAAGCCATCGTCAGTGTCGCTTCGACTGTGGATCGATATGCCGATGACATCCACTTCATGGGTGGGTGCCTGCTGAGTGACAACATGAATTGGGGCAGTCAGATGTTTGCCTATCTGACGCGCCCAGCTGATCCAGAGCTTCGAGCAGATTGGCGACAGGACTGGCTTGCCCGACTGCAAAACGTCCCATTCTCTTCTGCAGATTGGCTGCGACATCAGACGCGCGACCCATATTGGAAGCACGGCTCAGTTTGCGAGGATTGGACCGCGATCCAAACCCCTGTCTTGGCGATTACAGGCTGGGCAGATGCTTACGTCAATGCGCCTCCGGCTTTGGCAGCCAACCTGACGGCGCCAACCAAAGCTATCATTGGGCCGTGGGAACACCGCTATCCGCACATCTCAAAGCTTGATCCCGCAGATTTCCATTCCGAAGTCGTCGGATGGTTTGACCGCTGGCTGAAGGGACAACAAAACGGCGCCGAGGACTTGCCTGCCTATCGGACATACATGCAGGAACACTTCAATCCGACTGCGCAAAACGGTCCTCGGAAAGGTCGTTGGATTGCAGAGACGGCATGGCCGTCACCTCATGTCTCAGAACGGGTCTGGCATCTGGTTCCTGGTGGGTTTTCGCGCGACCCGGTGGTTGGTGCGGTCGCTGTGGCATCGCCTTGCTATGTTGGTGAAGACAGCGGATATTTCTGTGCGGGCATGCGTATCGACAATGAACTTGCAGGGGATCAGGCCGGTGATGATGCCTTATCGGTCTGTTTTGACAGCTCGCCGCTGCAAACACCGCTCGAGCTGCTGGGTCGGGCAAAGCTAAAGTTTCAGTTTTCAGTGGATCAGCCGGTTGCCCAGCTTGTCGCGCGGCTGTGTGATGTTTCACCCGAAGGTGTGTCACAGCGGATCAGCTATCGTCCGTTGAACCTGTGTCACTACCACAGTCATGAGACGCCGCAGGTCCTGCAACCAGGTGAGTTCTACGAGGCTGAAATCACGCTGAACGAATGTGCGCACCATTTGCGCGAGGGCCACGTTTTGCGACTGGCGTTGTCGACGTCTTATTGGCCGATTGTCTGGCCAGCACCTCAATCGGCCACGGTAACTTTACACTTGCTGGATTGTGCTCTTCATCTGCCGGTGCGCGAAGTTGCGCATGAAATTCAAGCCTCTGAACCCGGCCCGGCGCAGGCGTATCCGGTTCTGGCAGCTGAGCAGTTGCGTTTACCTTCAGCGCAATCAGAACGCACGGTGACGGAAAGCGGTTGCGTGGTTCTGGAGACGTTTGATGACTATGGTAAAACGCGCGATCCCTACCACGATCTGATTGTTGGTAGCGACGTACGCATGCTTTACCGCATTCACCCCGATGATCCGACAACCGCGTATTTCGAGACCGCTTGGAGTTTTTCGTTCGAGCGCGAAGAATGGCAGGTCGCCATCACGACCGAGTGCCGCATGACCTGTGACACCGAGAATTTCTATCTCTACCGCAAACTACGCGCCACTGAAGGCGCAAATGAAATCGAAGTCCTAACAAGGGAATGGTCCGAAACCGTTCCACGCGGACTTCTCTGACTTAATCTAAGGGAGGATACTATGAAGATCGAATGGACAAAGGCCAATGTTGGTCGCCGGAGGTTTCTGAAAGGTGCAACTGCGCTAGGGGCCGCTACAGCGCTTCCGATGGGGTGGGCGAACCGCGCGTTTGCAGCAGATGACGGTGTTCTGCGGGTGCGGGCTTATGGTGATGCACAGAACATGGATCCAGCACATTCCGTTGGTGTCGTTGAAGAAGAAGTGCATGCCTCCATCTACAACAAGCTGATCCAATACAAGCCGGGCGAGGAATGGGGTTGGCAAATGGATGCGGCAACTATGATCGAGCAGGTTGACCCGACCCATATCAAGTTCGCATTGCGTGACGATATTGGATTCACCAACGGATTTGGCGCAATGACTGCTGAAGACGTCAAATTCAGCATGGAACGGATCGTGGACGACACGACCGACAGTCCGAATAAGCCCGACCTAGGGCCATTCAGCCATGTTGAAGTGACAGGAGACCGTGAAGGGACAATCGTTCTGAACAGCCCGTTTGCCCCGATCTGGTCGATTGCCCTGCCGTATATTACTGGAAACATCGTCTCGAAGGCAGCGGTCGAAGCCGCCGGTGGCCGGATCGGTGCTGATCCGGTTGCGGAATCCGGCCCGTATCTGCGAGACAGTTGGTCGCCCAAAGAAAAGACCGTTCTAAAGCGCAACCCTGACTGGAAAGGGGATGCCCCCGCTTGGGATACCGTCGAGATCTATCCGATCGATGATGAAAACACGGCCGAGATTGCGTTCGAGGCAGGCGAGTTGGACGTAACTCGCGTGTCGCTGGGCTCGGTTGAGCGGTATCGCGCCGGGGTTCCCAATGGTGGGTCGCTGGTTGAGAAACCCTCGCTTTACTATGTCTGGATGGGCATGAACGTCGAGCATCCAAAGCTGCAAAATCAAAAACTGCGGCAGGCGATTCAGCACGCAGTGGATGTTCCGAGCATCCTGGAGGCAGCATATTTTGGAGCTGCTGAACCGGCTACCGGCATCATCGCACCGGGCCTTGCTGGCCATCGGCCATCTTCGCTTGTACCACCTGAGGCGAACTTCGAGAAAGCCACGCAGTTGCTCGCGGAATCCGGTGAAACCAATGTCACGCTAACCCTCGATACGTTGAACAAGACGACCTTTACAACAACTGCACAGATTATTCAGGCGACGCTGGCGCAGATCGGAATCACGGTTGAGGTTAACGTTCTGGAATCTGGGGCATTCTGGGCGTCTGGTGACAATGAGAACCTACAGCTTGTTCTGAACCGTTTCTCGATGACGCCTGATCCGTATTATGCGACGTCGTGGTTCACACCAGAACAGATCGGGAAATGGAACTGGGAACGGTTTAACAGCCCGGAATTTAACGAAATCCATGAATCTGCGGCTGCTGAAACGGACATCTCAAAGCGAGCTGAAATGTATCAGCGTGCGCAGGATCTGATGGAAGAAAGCGGTGCTTATCGCTTTATCACTCACGAGGCGACACCGGTTATTCACAGCGCACGCGTCATTCCAGCTCTGCGGCCAGATGGCCTGTCCCTGCTTCGCTATTTTGGCAAGGCGACCTGATCTCCCCAGGTCGACCGGGTGCGGCGGGTGCGTAACGCTCGCCGTACCAACACCAACGCCATCAAGCCAAAAGGAGCCAGTTGGCCATGCTGAAATTCGCAACCCGTCGCTTCGGGCTGTCGCTGCTTATCCTGTTCGTGGCGGTCACCGTCATGTTCCTGATGATCCGCGCCGTGCCAGGCGACCCGGTCCAAATCATGCTCGGCCCACGCGCCACGCCCGAGCTTCAGGCCCAACTCACAGTAGCGTTGGGGCTGGACCAGCCAATCTGGAAACAGCTTTTGATTTTTTACGGAAACCTCTTGCAGGGTGACTTGGGAACCGATGTCTTTTCGGGTCGTTCCGTGACTGACATCGTGTTCCAGCAACTACCATTCACATTGGAACTGATTTTCGCGTCGATCCTGTGGTCAGCTACGCTGGGCATCGCACTCGGCGCCTATGCGGCTGCGCATCCCAATACGTTGATCGACCGAGTTGCCGCCGCGATATCTGTCAGTTTTGTGGCCGCTCCGGCCTTTGTTGTCGCGCTCTTGGCTCTTTTGGTTTTTGCAGTGCATCTACAATGGTTTCCCGCGATCGGTGCCGGGGAAGGCTTCCTTGACCGTCTTGACCATTTGGTCCTGCCCGCCTTTGCCATCGGGCTCAGTTGGGTTGGCTATATTGCCCGGTTGGTACGCGCCTCGATGCTGGAGGTTATGGGTGAAAGCCATGTCCGCACGGCCCGAGCCTTTGGTATCGCCGAACGTCGCGTGGTCATGGTGTACGCGCTGCGGATCGCCATTTTGCCCGTGGTTACCGTGATCGGTGTTGGGATGGGTTTTCTTCTCAGCTCGGCGGTTTTCGCTGAAATCGTCTTTGCCCGACCTGGTTTGGGCAAACTGGTCATCGACAGCATTACGACCCGAAACTACCCGATTGTGATGGGCTCTGTCCTAGTATCAACAGCTTTGTTCGTGGTGTCGACCGCATTGGCCGATCTGATCAATGCGCTGCTTGATCCACGCGCGCGCACGGCTCATTGAGGAGGCAGGCACATGGAAAAATCTCGTTCCGAAATGGGCCAGATCATAGTCGGCGTTGCGCGCGACCCGCTTGGTCTCATGGGCTTAATCATCGTCGGTGTCATCGTTTTCTGCGCAATCTTTGCGTATTGGATCGTACCCTATGATCCGATTGCGATGGATATCAAATCCCGCTTGCAGGGACCGTCCACAGCACACCTGCTGGGCACAGATCAGTTAGGGCGCGATACGTTTTCGCGGGTCATCGCGGGGGGCCAAGTTGCGCTCAAGGTGGCATTGCCCGCCGTGTTCGGAGCAATGGCGATTGGCCTGACACTGGGCATGATTGCAGGGTATGGGCCGAAATGGCTCGATAATCTTCTAATGCTGTTCTTCGATACCATCCGGTCCTTTCCGACAGTGATGTTCGCGCTGGCCGTTGTGGCCCTGATCGGGCCCAGTCTGCAGACGGTCGTGTTTGTCGTCATGGCGACCTCGATCCCAACATATGGGCGCGTGGCGCGGACCCAAACGCTGACACTCCGCAACTCTGAGTTCATCCTGGCTGAACGTTCAATGGGGGCCAGCATGGCGCGCATTCTAGGCGTTCATATGCTGCCCAACATCATTGGCGTTCTGGCTGTGTTGGCAGCCATGGATATCCCCACAGTCATCGCGCTTGAGGCCGGCCTGTCCTTCCTGGGTCTGGGCGTTAAGCCTCCGACCCCGAGCTGGGGTGCTTTGCTTAAGGATGGCTATTCCCTGATCCGCCAAACTCCTTGGTTGGTTGTTGGCGGAGGCCTGCCGATCATTCTGGCAACGCTTGGCTTCACGTTTCTGGGTGAAAGCCTGCGCGATGTAGTTGACCCGAAACTGAGGAAACAGCGATGACCGAGACACTTCTGGAAATCGACCAGCTTTGCGTCGATTACGAAACAGGCCGTGGCGACCTCAGGGCATTGAGGGACATCACATTCAACGTCAACAAAGGTGAAATCGTTGGCATCGTGGGAGAGTCCGGTTGTGGTAAATCCACGTTGATCTCATCCATTCTGCGTTTGACCGCGCCCAATACCCGGTTCCGTGAAGGAGAAATTAGGTTCAAGGGGAAGGATTTGCTGCAAGCCTCTGAGCGGCACATGCGGGGCCTGCGCGGGGCGGATATATCCATCGTCTTTCAGGATCCGATGCAAACGCACAACCCGGTTCTGACTATCGGTCAGCAGATGCTGGATATTCAGCACCGATCCAGACAGTCCAAGGCTGACAAGTTGGCGCACGCGGCCAAAATGTTGGGCGCTGTTGGCATTCCTGACCCTGAGGCGCGTCTGGCGCAATATCCGCATGAATTCTCTGGCGGGATGCGTCAACGGATCGCCATCGCGATGGCGTTGATGTCCGAACCTGATCTTTTGATTGCGGATGAGCCGACAACTGCACTGGATGCGACACTGGAGGTGCAGATCATTGAGCGCCTGCAAGAGCTGCAGCGCGAGTTTCACTGTGCCATCCTATTCATCTCGCACCATTTGGGCGTGATCGCGGAACTCTGCGACCGGGTTGTTGTGATGTATGCTGGCGCAGTTGTTGAAAGCGGGGACGTGCGGGAGATTTTCCACAATCCTAAACACCCTTACACACGCCGACTGATCGAATGCGACCCCGGTCACATCAAAGAGCGTGCCCGTGTATTGCCAACCATTCCCGGTGAAGTGCCCGATTTGGCAAACCTGCCGGGGGGCTGCATTTTCAGGGATCGTTGTGATCAGGCCATGGCGCGCTGCGCCACCGAAGTGCCGCCACTGGATCAATTGAAAGAAGGCCATCACGCTGCGTGCTGGCTGAACCATCAGGAGGTCGCATCATGAGCTTGCTGAACGTTGTGGACCTCAATACCAGCTATGGCCCGGTCAATGTACTGGCGGGTGTCAGCTTTACCGTAGAACCCGGAGAGACTTACGCGCTGGTTGGTGAAAGTGGGTCTGGTAAAACCACGGTCATTCGCGCCATTGCCGGGTTAGCACCTGCGCAAGATGGCTCGGTCACCTTCGAAGGTCAGGAAATTCGGGGCGCACCCGAAAGTGTCATGCGCCCGTTGCGCAAAGACATGGCGATGATGTTTCAAGACCCGGTTGGAAGCCTGTCGCCGCGTCTGACCATCCGCAGTCTGATTACCGAGCCTTACCGCATTCAGGGCATGAAAGACCGTGACATGGACGCCGAAGCCAAGCGCCTGTTGGAAATGGTCAACTTGCCCACGCATTTCGCGGACCGCTATCCTTATCAGCTATCTGGTGGCCAAGCTCGGCGTGTGGGTGTGGCACGTGCACTGGCACTGGAACCCAAATTGATCCTTGCGGATGAGCCCACTGCAGGTCTCGATGTGTCGGTTCAGGGCGAGCTGTTGAACCTGCTCAACGACCTGCGCGAAAGGCTGGGGCTGGCGATGGTGATTATCACGCATAACCTTAGCGTCGTACGCCATGTGGCTGACAGAATGGGCATCATGTATTTGGGCCGATTGGTTGAAGAAGGTACAACCGAGGCCATCTTTAACGAGCCGCGCCATCCCTATACCCGCTGCCTGCTGAGTGCCAACCCAGAGCCGGACCCGGATGCGCGGTTGGAACGGATCGCTCTTAAAGGTGAGCCCCCCAGTTTGCTCAAACGCCCGTCCGGTTGTGAGTTCCGCGAGCGTTGTCCCTTTGCCAAGGATATCTGCACCCAGACTCCGGAATGGGAAGTAAATGGCGGCCACGGGCTGCGTTGTCTGGCACCGCTGTCTTAGTAGGAAACCCAATGCCAAGCACACTATATTTTAACGGCACAATCCTGACTATGGATGCACAGAACTCCTCTCCAGAGGCTGTTCTGACCGAGGGCAAAAGAATTCAGGCCGTCGGTGCTGAAGCAGATCTGCGCGCACGCATGCCGGCTGACTCACATGAGTATAACCTTCAGGGTCGTACACTGATGCCGGCGTTTATCGACCCGCACGGGCATTTCCCGGATCCAGGGTTCATACGGCTGTTCCGTGTCGACTTATCTTCGCCTCCTTTAGGGGACTGCAAACACATGGCGCAGGCGTTGACTAGGATTCGGGAAAAGGCTGGCGAGACGCCCGAGGGTGAGTGGGTCATGGGCGTGTTGTTTGATAATACTGCCATTCGCGAAGGCCGCATGCCCACGCGGGCTGAGCTGGACGATGTATCACAGCGTCATCCAATCTGGGTTATTCATGCGTCGGGGCACTGTGGCGTAGCCAATTCTGTTGCCCTTCAGAAGCGCGGGTTAACCTGTCAAACACCTGATCCAGAAGGCGGCCGCTTTGGCCGTGATCCTGAAACCGGAGCCCTGACGGGATTGATCGAAGGATTATCGGCCATGGGCGAGATGGGCGATACTGATTTCCTGATCGACCGCGAAAGGTTCTGGCAAGGCTTTGAGGCCTGTCGTGACGAATACCTATCCTATGGTGTGACCTATGCCCAAAACGCCTGGGCGTCGCAAACCATGTTGGAACACTTTGCCAGCCTGCCCGCGGATCTGGATCCGGGAATAGACATTGAGCTCTTACCCGTCGGAAGTCAGGAACCCGAATTGTCCGAGCATTGGATCGGTACGAACTGGCCCGACAACCCGCATTTCACTCTGGGTCCGCGCAAATTGTTCACGGACGGGGCTTTTCAGTTGCAGACCGCGTTTTTGTCTACCCCGTATTTCAAGCCTTCCGATCCCTGTCACCCTTGTGGGATGGTTTACACCTCACAAGAACAGTTAGATGCCGACGTCAGAAAACTTCATAGCAAGGGCTTGCAAATGCATTGCCACTGCAATGGTGATGCCGGTGCCGAGATGTTCATAGATGCGGTGGAAAAGGCGCTTATTGCGCATCCTCGCCAAGATCATCGCCACACCATTATCCACGGTCAGGTTCTGCGGGATGATCAGTTGGAGCGTATGGTCCAGCTTGGACTTACCGTCAGTTTCTTTCCGGCTCATATACATTTTTGGGGTGATCGCCACTACGATACATTCTTGGGGCCGCAGCGCTCCGAGCGGATATCCCCTGCGGCGTCTGCTGAGTGGTTTGGCTTGCGGTATACAATCCACAATGATGCCTCGGTCACGCCGACGCGTCCGATCCATCTGGCCCACTGTGCGGTAAATCGAAAATCCGTTTCTGGTCGCGTGCTCGGTGAAGATCAGAAGATCAGCGTTCTGTCAGCCTTACGCGCTCAGACCATCGACGCTGCTTGGCAAGTCTTCAAGGACGAGCAGCGCGGTTCTGTCGAACCGGGTAAAGTTGCTGACTTTGTTGTCCTTTCGCGTAATCCACTGCACGATCCGGACCGCCTGACAGATACGCGGGTGCTTGAAACGATCCGCAATGGCCAAAGTGTTTTTTCTGCACCCCATGCCGAAAAAGAAATCGAGCACACATGATGGCGACCAAGCGTATTGCGATCGCGGGTTTTCAGCATGAAACTAATTGCTTTGGTGTGACGCAGGCCGGTCTGCACGAGTTTGAGATGGCCGATTCCTGGCCCGGCATGTTGCACGGTGCGCAGGTGATATCGGAAACGTTTGGCATGAACCTACCTATCGCCGGTTTTGCGAAGGCTGCAGCGGCAGCAGGATTTGAAGTCGCACCAATCCTGTGGTGTTCCGCCGAGCCGTCTGCACATGTAACCGATCACGCATTCGAAACAATTTGCGAGATGTTGTTGGATCGCATCCGGGATGTGGGTGACATTGATGGCGTTTATCTCGATCTCCATGGGGCAATGGTCACCGAAAGCCTCGCTGACGGTGAGGGAGAGCTTCTGCGTCGTGTACGTGAAGTTGTGGGCTTCGAAGTGCCAGTGGTCGCAAGTTTGGACCTTCACGCCAACATCTCGGCTGAGATGGTCGACAATGCAGACTATTTGTCTGTTTTTAGAACCTATCCCCACTTGGATATGGCGGAAACGGGCGCACGATGCGTTCCTGTCCTGCAGCGGTTGCTAGCGGGCGAAACGCTCTACAAGGCTTTCCAACCGGTGCCTTACCTCATCCCTTTGCATGCGCAACATACGGGCTCCAAGCCATTCAGCGAGATCTATCAATTGCCGAAAAGATTTGAGAAGCAGGAAATTCTGGCAGAAATCGCCCTTGGCTTCACCGCTGCGGACTTCTCAGACACAGGCCCATCATGTCTTGCCTACGCGGCCACAGCCCAGAAAGCTGCTGCTGCCGCGGAAGAAGTCGTGCATTTGTTCGTATCTCGCGAAGCCGATCTTGATTGTTCAATGTTGTCTCTAGAGGAAACGGTTTCGATATGTCGCGAGAGGCGGGGAAAACCCATTGTTGTCGCAGATGTCCAGGACAACGCTGGTGCGGGCGGGACATCAGATACTACTGGCCTGCTGGCAGCACTGATTGAGGGCGGGACAAAGAGTGTCTTAATGGGTCTGTTCCATGACCCAGAAAGTGCAAAACAAGCCCATGCGGCCGGAGAAGGTGCACGGGTAAAACTTGCGGTCGGTGCAAAGTCCAACTTGGCTGGGCACGTTCCAGTCAAAGCAGAGTTTGAAGTTCTGGCTTTGGGTGATGGCCTTTGTCGCTATACCGGAAAAATGTATGGCGGTGGGATAGCTACGCTGGGCGAGACAGCTGCCCTACGTTTGGTTGGGCACGAGGCAAGTATTGACCTTGTTGTCACAAGTATACGGAACCAATGTCTTGATCGCGCGCATTTTACTCATATCGGATTAGACCCAACGAACTACGCGGTTATCTGTGTAAAAAGCACCGTACATTTCCGAGCGGACTTCGAACCTATTGCAGGAAATATCTGTTCCGTTTCTTCGCCAGGTGCCTTTCTCTGCAACCTGGAAGAAATCCCCTACACTTGTATCTCCAGAAGGCTGGTTAACACTCGCTGCGCTACCGTTGCCTCAACTGGCACAGGCTAGCGAATTCCGCTGATCTTGCGGGTCCATTATCATCTGTGAAGCGCGCCTTTTGCGGGCTGTGTGGGGTTTTGAGCGAGGCAGTTAACTGCCTCGCATTGTGCCCTTATTCTCGACGGCCAAATTCTAGGAGGTGATTTCGGCCAAGAGAATTTCAGCTCTCTGCCAGCAGACAATAGATAATCATCGTCATCCGCTCGGTTGGAATGTGAAACCAGGCGAACTTCTCAAAGACGGATAACGGATTTTGCGCCAGGACTTCATCCATGGACATGCCCGGATCGACGAGGGGTTTCATCGTGTCCTTGATCGCAAGCATCAAATCGACCGAAGCCTGCATGTCGAACTTGTTATGTACGTGTATCTTCGCGACCTAAACCCATCTCCTTGATCAGGCTGTCTGGATGTAGACTCCGTTCCTAGTGAGGATGTTTCGATCAGAGCCTGCAGATTTCCGATCAGATCACGGGAAATTTCAAAGACCGCATTGTACTTTCCTTTTCAACATAAGTTCCATTTCTTTCCCGCGCAGGGTATGTCAGGCCTGACCCAGCGAACCTGGTTCGTGAAAATGATAGAGGTCGTGAAGCAAACTATGGTCGGTGAATTGAGTTCCGAGCAGGCCGTGCGCGGCGCGATTCAGACGCATTCGAGGCGCGTCTGGCGGTTTGGGCTTGCCCTGTCGGGTGCTTCCGATGTGGCCGATGATCTGTTGCAGGCCACTTGCCTGCGTGCGCTTGAACGCCACCACCAGGTCACGTCATTTGAGCGGTTGGACAGTTGGTTGATGACGATCTGCCGTTCAATCTGGTTGAATGAGCTGCGTGCCCGCTCGGTCCGAAAAGCGCAGGCACTGTCGTTGACCCCAGAGTCAGAGCTGATTGCATCCGGACCGGACTCGGAAACGAATATATTCGCCGCCGAAGTGTTTACCCAAGTGATGCAGTTGCCAGAAGCACAGCGAGAAACGGTGATGCTGGTCTATGTCGAAGGCTATAGCTACCGCGAGGCCGCAGCATTGCTGGAGGTGCCAATAGGAACGATCATGAGCAGGCTGTCCAATGCGCGACAAAAACTGAAAGTCGTGATGCAGCATGAGGCGGCAGATGCCGTTCGACGGAGTCGCAAATGAAGTTTTCCGATGAAGTTCTCAAAGCGTATCTGGAAGGCAAAGCGAATGAAGCCGAGGCACAGGCGATAGAAGCTGCGGTTGCGGCCGAACCCGAGCTTGAGGCGCGCCTGATGGGGCTTGATCCATTCGCACCGGTGGTACAAGCGGTGTTTGAACATGTCCCGGCCGAGATGCCCCAGGTGGTTTTGTCTGACCCAAATGCCGAGATACAAACCAGTGGCGGTCCTCTGCGCCTGTTGGCCGTAGCTGCATCTGTCGCGGTGATTTCTGTGTCGGCCACATATTGGGTAACCAGGCCTCAGCCCATGGGGTGGGCTGAGCAGGCGGCGATCTATCAATCACTATATGCGGCGGACACGATCGCGGGGATGGACAGCTCGGAACAGGCGTTGACAACTCAGTTTGATCAGGCCGAGGCACAGCTGGGTCTGTCCCTGAGACGTGACACTCTTGAGGCGTTGCCGGGGATGGAATTGAAGCGTGCGCAGGTGTTGTCCTTCAGGGGCAAACCGTTGGTTCAAGTGGTCTTTGCGAATGAACAGGGCCAGCCTTTTGCCTTCTGTGTCATTCGTCAGGGTGAAGGCGCGCCAAGCAAGGATTTGAAAGAGGCAGTGCTCAGCGGGTTGGCGACGGCGACCTGGTCCAAAGACGGTTATGGCTATATGTTGATTGGTGACAGCGATCAGACTGACCTGGAAAGTAAGCTGGATATTCTGACCGCGACCTTTGCAAGCTGAGGCGGCGTCAAAAACGCCTTGTGAACCTGCGGAAATACCAGAAATATAGCGGACATGACCACCACACCCGTCATTCCCGATCCGGATGAGGACGAGGACCCCCTCGGCCCGCGCAGCATCTATGATGATAACGACGCTGATGAGGACGATCTGTGGTTCCTGCCACCTGACGAAGAGGCTGTCGAGGATTTCCTGCCGCCCGGTCCAAGGGTCGACCGCAGTCTTTTGTTTGATCCCAGGGACTGGCGTGCGGCGCAGGCAAATCTGTCGTTGGAACTGGCCGATCTGGCAGTTAGTTTTGGCGCCTTGGACGAACGTTTGCGCGCCGGTCCGGATGGGTGGACACACCGGCTGGCGCTGATGGATGTATCCGATTTGGGATGGTGGACCGGCGACCGGATCAGCGTTGATCGGCTGGCGCTTTGGACCGGGCTTCGCATTGGTGCAACCGGGGATGATGTGCAGGCCCTGTACCGCGCGGGCTGGGCCGTACGGCGGCTAACATCTGGCGCCGCGCCATCGGATGGCGGGTGGGAGACCGGCCTGACAGCCTTTTTAGATCGGATTGCGCAGGGGATTGACGAAGTCCCCGAAGCCATCGCCGATCTTGCCGAAGTCATGCGCAATTCCGAAGGGTTGCATCCGGTGACGCAGGCCGCCATCGGTTTTCATGCCTGGCGGGCCCTGTCTCAAGGCATCGGACAGGATACCGAGGCTGCAATCATTGCCGCCCGTCATGCGGCCAAGATGGGGCGGGGCGGGGCTGTGTTCATGCCCTTGGTTCTGTCGGGTCCGGGTGCTTTGAGAGGTGTTGGTGAACCATCAGAAAAGCTTGCTGCCTGGATCAGGGGAACAGGGCAGGCGGTATTGTCCGCCTTGCTGCACCTGGACCGGGTCAGCGCCTGGGAGCAGCGCGCCAGAGAGACCACTGCAGAGTTGAGCGGGCGCACACCACCAAGACTGATCGACGTGTTTACGGCCTGGCCAATGGTCTCGGCCCCATTGGCGGAAGAGCTGACCAAAGCCTCACGCGCTGCGGTTCAGCGCAACATTGACCGTTTCAGCCGGAGGGGCTTGATCCGCGAGGTGACAGGGCAGGGGCGTTACAGAGTTTGGACAGCGGCGCTGTAGCCCAAACAGGGTCATCAGACCAATATGCCCGGTCTGCCGCATTGAAGAATACCAGCTTCCGCAGGTTTTTGCCTGTGCAGATGTGAATGCCCGTCCCATTTTTGCCCCCGCATTACTGGCTAGTGGGAACAGGTCTAAGGGCGGCAAAGGGTTTGGCCGGGTCGTAATATGTCAAAAGTGGTTCTTAAATCAAAAGTTTAACTCGCAATTTGTGAAAACTATTCTTGGTTGACGGTGCGGATGGCAAGCCACTCAGGCGCAGTACTCCTTCGGAGGGTCCGGGCAGTGCTGTTGTCGAACAATCCATCATTTTAAATTGGGCTGCTGAAACATTGTCCGGCCTATTGCCGTCAGCAGAGGATCGGCTAGAGGTAGGTGAACGTGTTATTGGTGAAGGTATGGATCCGTCATCCGATCTGGAGGATTTGGCGCAGGTCGAATAGTGACCAAGAATGCCCCGCTCCGACCCGTCGCCAATTCCAAGGCATGCCGATGCACCGTCTGAAAAAAGGCCTGACCAAATGAAGATCCAGGAAAACCGAACCTTTTCACAGCTCGAGGTCGGAGACGAAGCCCAGCTGACACGATTGTGCACGGTTGACGATCTTTACGCTTTCGCCTCGGCATCGGGGGATCACAATCCTCTGCATCTGGCGGCCTATGACGGTGACGGCGACGGACACCCTGAGGCAGTGGCCCCTGCGCTTTGGCCCGCCGGTCTGGTGGCGGCCGTCTTGGGGAATATTTTGCCGGGCGCGGGAACCCAGACCCGCGCGGCCAATCTACGGTTTCACGCGATCGTTTTGGCCGGAGATGAGTTGACCGCAGTTGTTCGGGTTACAGAAAAATCCGACGATGGTGATGTTATCTGCACCGCCGAGGTTCGGCGTGTTGGCGACAGCACCCTGGTCCTGAGCGGAGATGTCCGAGTCACGCCGCCCGCAAAGCATATGGAATTCGATTCGATAGAGGTGCCGGGACTTATCGTACAACGCCACCGACATTTCGAAGCGCTGCTGGCGAAAGCCAGACCCCTTGACCCGATGCCAACTGCTGTTGTTGCACCTGAAGAGCCAAACTCTTTGGGGGGTGCTTTGCTGGGGTATAGCAACAGCATTATCACGCCGATCCTTGTGGGTGATCCCGGCAAGATCGCTGCCGCAGCCGAGGCACTGGGTGCCGATCTGTCCGGATTTGAAATTATCGAGGCCTATGGCCACCAAGCCGCCGCCCATCGCGCGGTTGACCTGGTGGTTGAGGGCAGGGCGCAAACACTGATGAAGGGGCATTTGCACACCGATGACCTGTTGCGCGCGGTTCTGCGCCGCGAAAACGGGTTGAGAACCGGGCGAAGGCTGTCACATATATTCGTTATGGATGTTCCAGGGATGTCGCGTCCGATCATGGTCACTGACGCGGCCGTGAATATTGCCCCTGACCTCGAAACCAAGGCTGATATTGTTCAGAATGCGATCCATCTGGCACATTCCATCGGGATTGAGACCCCAAAGGTAGGCGTGCTTTCAGCCATTGAGACGATCAACCCGCGCATGGCGTCGTCAGTTGATGCCGCCTTGCTGTCGAAGATGGCCGAACGGGGTCAGATCACAGGAGGGTTGGTTGACGGCCCCTTGGCTATGGACAACGCGGTCGATCTGAATGCGGCACGCACCAAAGGGATTACGTCCGAGGTGGCTGGTGCAGCGGACATTCTTGTCGCCCCAAACATAGAAGCAGGCAATATGGTGGCGAAACAGCTGACATTCATCTCTCATGCCGAGGCGGCAGGGATCGTGGTCGGGGCTGCTGCTCCGATTATCCTGACCTCGCGTTCGGATGATGACGACTCGCGTCTGGCGTCCTGCGCGGTGGCGGCGCTTCATGCATATGCAAGTAAAGGCAAACTCCATGGCTGACCATGTTCTGGCACTGAACGCCGGGTCCTCATCACTGAAATTCGCGCTGTACGAACTGGTTGATGACAACCGTCCCAGCATGCGGTGGCGCGGACAAATAGAACGTTTAGGTGATGCGCCACGCCTATTGGCCCAGTCGGCAGGCGGCAGATCGGTAAATCGTCCCCTGTCGAGCACCAAAAGCCATGATGAAGCAATCCACGCATTTCTTGAAATGGCGCGGGAATATCTTCCTGACATTCATGTGCGCGCAATAGGTCATCGCGTAGTGCATGGAGGAACGGTCTATTCCGAGCCTGTGCGCGTGGATGACACCGTCATCAACATTTTAGAAGGGTTTATTCCCTTTGCTCCTTTGCATCAGCCCTACAGTCTTTCGGGTATTCGCGCAGCCAGCGCCGCCTTCCCCGGAACAACTCAGGTTGCTTGTTTTGACACGGCGTTTCATCGCACCCATCCGTGGGTAAACGACACCTTTGCCTTGCCGAAAAGCTACTATGACAAAGGTGTTCGCCGCTATGGGTTCCACGGGCTGAGCTATGACTACATTTCGAGCAAGCTGAAAGAAACGGCACCGGGTCTGTATGATGGCCGTGTGGTTATCGCCCATCTTGGAAACGGGGCATCCATGTGTGCGGTTTCAGGTGGGCGCGCTGTGGCTTCGACCATGGGGTTCTCGGCGCTTGACGGGTTGCCGATGGGCACGCGCTGCGGTCAACTGGATCCAGGTGTCGTGCTGTATATGCTGCAGCAAGACGGAATGACCGCAGAAGAGATTGCCGAAATGTTGTACAGAAAATCCGGCCTGCTGGGCCTGTCGGGGATATCATCGGATATGCGCACGTTGTTGGCCGCTGATACGCCCGAAGCCCGAAAGGCAATCGACTATTACGTCTTCCGTATCCGGCGAGAGCTTGGCGCCCTGTCCGCCGCACTTGAGGGGATTGATGCGCTTGTCTTCACCGGTGGCGTTGGTGAGAACGCGGCCCAGATCCGGCAGATGGTGTGTGATGGAATGCGATGGATCGGGATCGAAATGGATCACGCCAGGAATGCCGATGGTGGAACAGTTCTGTCCACGGATTTCAGCCGTGTCCGGATTCTGACGATCCCCACAAATGAGGAGATGGTGATCGCGCAGGCTGCGGTGAATTTTCTGGAGTAGGTCTTATTCGTTCGGCGTTTCTTTCCGGCGCCGGGCGTATTTCAGCAGCATGCTCAGCAAGGCCGTGATGGCTTCGGGCGCCAGTACGCCAACCGGGTCGCGGCGAATTCCGGCTACGGTGTTTTGGACCTCGGCCAGGGATTCCCTGATTTCGGATTCAATGTCTTGCAGCGCCATATCCCGAAGTTCGACTGCGGCCGAGGCATCGCCGTGTTGGTTTATCGAATTGGCGAGCAGAACCAGAATCAAAGCAAGTACCAGATTGGTCCCCGCCACAAGTATCGCAGCAACGGGTTTCGACAGGATCGCGGAAAGCCAGAAAAATCCGGCGAGATTCAGCATGATGATCGCCAGGCCCACCGCCACTCCGGCGGCTATGTAAAACCCGGCCCGTTTCACGGTGATCGCTAGCTGTGCGCGTGCGATCAAGCGTTCAGCGCGCAAAATGACTGAGACATTGCGGGATATGCGGCTCATGGGCGTCTCCTAGCGTGACCGGCCAAGCATGTAGCCTAGGGCAAAAATACCAGCGGCAAACAGAATTGATTTTCTGTGCGGCAGATCTTCGAATTCCTCAAGTATATCGTCAAGCTGTGTGGACCAGGATTCGAGGTTATCTGTAAGCCGGTCGGCGATGGTTTCGCGCGGCGGGGCGTCAGCCCCTTTATCTGGCGAAGCGTTTTTTGCCGGTGGCTGCTCGGCAAGTTGCCGTCGCAACTCTGCGATCTCTGCTTCAAGCTCGGCTTTTGTCACCATTGCTCAGGCTCCTTCCCGGCGGACCACTATCAGCGTGCCAGTATCGCCCATGGTAGACTGATTTTCCGATTTAGTAAAAGGGGCTTATCGGGTTCAAAGCCGGTGCCAGCGCGCCTATGCGCCAATGTCAATAATCCGCAACCAGCAGGAAATCCGGGATGGCGTCTTCCTCGATTGTCGCAAAGCGAGGGATCGGCTGTTCGAAGACGTTGTCGGTTCGGTCGTCATTGACGGTAGACACTTCGCCAATCAAACAATCGCCTTTTTCCGCCCAGAACGCGTGCCAGATACCCGGCATCAAAGTCACGCTTTGACCGGGCTTTAGCCGCAGCAGTTCGCCAGGTTGAAGCGTCACAGGGCAGTTGTCGCTAGGCACGGTCACAGGGGTATCGCGGTCAATGCCGCCCTGAGGGTCTGAGGCGTAGATTTCCATCACCAGATCGCCACCGCCCCGGTTGATGATATCCTCGGCTTTAACGATGTGCCGGTGCATCGGCGAAAGCTGCTTGTCTCGCGACACCAGCAGTTTCTCGGCATAGAGCATGCCTTGCCCCTTGTTCAGATCGCTGACATCGCCATTGCGTAGGGTGAACAGGAACAGGCCAAGTTCGTCAAACCGACCCTGGCCATAGTCGGTTATGTCCCACCCAAGCCCGCGTTCACGGATACCGGCCGCCTGTTCGCTGCGCATTTTCTCGGGCGACCAGCCCGCAAAGGGCGGCAGCACCGCGCCAAAGGAACGGATAAAGGCCTCGGCCTCGGATTTGATTTCGTTGATTTCGGAACGTTTCATCGGCTTCTTCGTTGGGTCAGAGTTCATGGGCCCAGGGCGGGTTTGCCCCGGCGCGCGCGACGGTTACAGCGGCGACTTCCGCCCCTTTCGAAAGGGCTGCGCGCAAGGCGTTTGCTGGCAATGTGCGCAATTCGGGTTTTGTTAAGTGGCCTGATTGATCTAGGGCGGACAAGACGCCTGCGTTGAAAGTGTCACCGGCGCCAACGGTGTCGACGACCTCGACCTTTTTTACGGGAACAGAAACGTCGGACCCGTCCGCCAGATACCCGATTGCGCCTTCGCTGCCCCGGGTGACGATCACCACCGAAGGTCCTGCCTGCAGCAACAGCGGAACTTTCTCAGCAAGGCTTTCTGGGCCCGGAATGATCCAGTCCAGATCTTCGTCCGAGACCTTGACGATATCCGCTTGCGCAATCATGCGGTTCAGCCGGGTGCGATACCGGGTCTGATCCCGTATGAAATCCGGGCGAATGTTTGGGTCCAGCATGACGGCGCGCTCTGATCCAAAGCGGTCAAGCACCGCCGCATAGGCATCTGCGCAAGGCTCGCATGCCAGACTGATCCCGCCCAGATACAGCGCCGAGACCGAGGGCAGATGGGTTGGCATATCCTCTGGCGTCAACATCCGTCCGGCCGAGTTTTCATCGACGAAACTGTAGGCTGCCTGCCCATCCTTGAGCTGTACAAATGCCAATGTTGTCGGGCGGTCCGAGTGGATTACCCGGTCGGAGTCAACATGGCTGGCCTTGAGGGCGGTCATAAGCTGTTGCCCGAACATGTCAGACGAAAGCCCGGTCAGCAGACCCACCGGCGTATCCAATCGACCCAGGGCAATAGCCGTGTTGAAAATCGCACCGCCAGAATGGGGCACAAACCCCAGTTCGCCCGAGATCGTGGGCGTCTCGATCATATCGATCAGGGCTTCACCACAGCATAGGATCATGCCGGGACCTTTCTGTTTCTGAAACGTGCGGTCAGACTACCGCCTTAGCGCATTTTTACAGAAATTGTTAGCGCCAACAATGCCAAATTCATCCTGTTCCGAGACATACAGGTTCATGGATCGGCGCAACTCGCTGAACCGGCCTCCGGCATTAAAGGCGTCTCGGAAGGCGTCCTTGAACAGCCAGCGGTTTTTTTCGGCCACGCCGCCCACAAGGAACACGCCACCGGAAGGCATCATGACGACCGCCAGATCGCCCATGACCGCGCCTAGATGTGTGGTGAACATATGCGCGGCCTTGACGGCATGGGCATCGGTTCCGTCGCGTGCATCCTGAAGGATATCGCGCGCGGTTCGGGGCTCGGCCTTTGCCCGACCCCCTGCCAGTTCGATGGCCTGATAGAGGATTGGCAAACCCGTGCCGCTGAGGAACATTTCCGCCTCAAGTGTCAGAGTGTCGTCAAAGAAACACTCGGGGGCCACCTGCCGAGCGGCGTTGAATATTTCGACCTCGTCCTGATTTCGAGGCGAGAGGCCGATATGGCCGCCTTCGCCGGACACCGTGTGATAGCGGCCATTCGAATATAGCAGCGATCCGACACCTAGCCCGGTTCCAGGCCCGACGACCAGACGTGTGCCGGTCGGCGGATGCTTGGCCCCTTGCAAGACTTCAACATTCTCATGGGAAATTTCGGCAACAGACCACGCAGCGGCAGTGAAGTCGTTGATCACAAAGGTATGTCGGGCGCCCGTTGCCCGGGCGATATCATCCTCTGACAGATCAAGTTGGGCGTTGGTCAGCCTGATTGTACCGTTGCGGACAGGTCCTGCCCCGGCGGCGACCACGGCCCTTGGGTCGGTTCCGATCTCGTCGCGCAGGCTATGAAAGGCCTCAAGCAATTCGGGCAGCTTGCCGGTGGGGTATTTGCGCAGATCTGTCAGCTCACCATTGGTGATAACGCCAAGCCGCGTATTGGTGCCGCCGATATCGGCCACGAGGTTCCAATGGTCGTGCATGGCCCCAGCCGGTTGCGCCAGCGGTAAGGACACTGTGCTTCCCGTCAGGGCGTTTTGTACTGCGGTATAGGACGCCTTGGGTGTGCGCTCCATCGTCTGAAAGTCCACGTCCACAAGGCCAAACCTCTTCTCATATCCCAGCGCCCATTCGTAGTTGTCCAGCAGGGACCAGATGAAGTAGCCCTTGATCGGCACGCCCTGTGCCAAGGCGTCCTGTACCGCCGATAGATGTTGGTTCAGATAGTCGATCCGGTCGCTATCCTGCTGCCGTTCGGGGCTGGCCATGCCATTTTCCGTCACCAGAATCGGCAGGTCCCCGGTGTAATCCTGCTTGGTGCGGGTCAGAAACCGGGTCAGGGCGGCGGGTTCGATCTCCCACCCCATCTGAGTTTTGGGCAGCGGGCCGGCGATTTCCTGCAGGCTGGGCCAGGTGGTCTCCGAAGGCGCAATCAACTTGCGGGTATAGTAGTTCAGACCACACCAATCGACCGGCGTACCGATGATGTCGAAATCATCCTGCCAGCCAGCGGGCAGGTAGGGCTCTAACCCCTCCAGAACGTTGTCTGGATAGGCCTTGTTGAAAACGCCGCCCAGAAAGAACCGGTTGTAGATGCCGTCATATAGATCAGCCGCGCGGCGCGCTTCGGGGCTGTCATCTGCGGGTTCGGCCCATTCCAGGTTGAAAACCGCGCCCAGGTTAGACATGCCCAGGCCCCGCATCGCGTCGATGGCGCTGCCATGGGCCAGAAGGACGTGGTGCATCGCGCGGGCGGTTGCACGGATGTCGCGCAGACCCGGGGCGTGATGCCCTTCGAAATGGCTGAGCCAGCTGACGCACCACGGCTCATTTATGGGGGCGACGCTGTACATCCGATCGCCGATGCGGCCCATGATGACCTCGGTGAAATCGGCGAACCACCCGGCGATATCGCGATTGCGCCAGCCGCCCAGATCGGCCAGAGACGAAGGTAGTTCCCAATGGTAAAGCGTTGCGCAGGGGCGGATACCGCGTTCCAGCAGCGCATCGGCCAGCCGATCATAGTAATCCAGCCCGGCCTCATTCACCTGACCGCGGCCTTCGGGCAGCACCCGCGCCCAGCTGGTCGAAAACCGGTAGCAATCAAAGCCGCCATCGCGCACCAGATCCAGATCCTGCGGGAACCGGTTCAGGTGGTCACAGGCCAGATCCCCGTTTTCATTTCGCACAACATTGCCGGGGGTCCTGGCAAAGGTATCCCAATGGGTTTGCCCGGCCCCTCCCTGTGCGTGGCCTTCGATCTGATAGGCCGAGGTTGCGACGCCAAAGAGGAAATCTTTGGGGAAATCAGTGCGGTTGTATTTCATATTCAGAACCTGTTGGGGGCGGGACCGGTCGAGCCGCCAACTACCAGCTCAGCCTCCAGCAATCTAGTTTTGGCCGGGTCTTCGGGCGCATTTATTCGTTCGATCAGCATTTCGGCAGCTATTTCACCGGCCAACCGAACCGAGGATCGCGTGGCGGTGAAGATCGGTACATCCTGCCCGTTTTTCAGATAGGACAGGTCGTCATCATGGGCGATCACCGAAACATCGCGGCCCATCTGCAGCCCTGCTTCGTTCAATGCCCGCCGAACTCCGATGGCCGAAATCATTGACGAAACCAGGATGGCGGTTGGAGGATTCTTAAGTTGAGCCATATCGCGCGCTTCGTGGTGGCCATATACCTCTGTCATCTCGGCGCTGCGCATCAATTCAGGGTCCGGTGACAGACCGGCTTGATTCAGGGCCTGCAGGTAACCTGCCCGGCGGCGTTGGGCGAAATCCATATCTTCAAGTCCGTTGATAAGGGCGATCCGTCGATGCCCCAGGTCGATCAGAAACTGGGTGGCGCGCTTGAACGAGCTTTTGTTGTTCACATCAACCCAGTCATAGGGCGCGTCTATTCCAGTGGATCGTCCGTGCACAATGAAGGGCGCGCCCATGCGATTGAGGACTTCAATCCGCTGCTCGTTAACCTTGGGGCCCTGCAGAACGACACCGTCCACGGCACCACGCTGAAACAGGTCGCGATAAGCGCGTTCAATAGATGTGTCGTCGGCGCTGGTGAACATCAGGTCATAGCCGTGTTCAGCATATCTACGAGCAGCCCCGGCGACAAAATCGCCAAAGATTGGGTTCACCATTTCATGCTGGGATGAGCTGGGAATCACGTGCCCGATCACGTGTGATCGACCTGTCGCAAGACCCTTGGCTCGGCTGTTCGGGCGGTACCCGTGTTTTGTTGCGGCGGCCTGAACCCTTGTGCGCGTGGCTTCGCTGACCTCGGGGTATCCGTTCAGCGCACGGCTGACGGTTGTTTGGGACAAGCCAAGGATTTCAGAGAGCTGCTTTAGGTTCATATTTGTTCAAAGCGCCTACAAATTACTGCGTATTCCTGTTTTTGCGGGCATTTTCTCCGGTGGTCAACAGATTTTACGAACATCTCGTTTGATATTTATATTTATGGCCATTCGCAAAGCAATCGTTGACAGGTGGAGGCTGTTAGCGCATAAACTCACTCCAACCAAAGCGCTTTGGATATTTGAGAACAAAGGCGCGAGATATCGTTGGGAGGAGAAATTCATGAAACACTCGCTTTATGCTGGCGTCGCCGCATTTACCCTGATCGGGGGCGTCGCACAGGCCGACAAGGTTACCGTATTCGGCCCGTGGCTGGGGCCGGACCAAGAGAATGTCGAAAAGGTTCTGGATGGGTTCGCGGCGGCGACCGGGCATGAATACGCTTATGTCGGTTCGGACAGTTTTGAATCGCAAATCCGTATTGATGCTGAGGCCGGATCGGCCCCGAATATTGCCGTTTTCCCGCAACCTGGGTTGGCGGCGGATATGGCCAAATCCGGATTTCTGACGCCACTGGGAGAAGGGTCAGGGGACTGGATTCGCGACAACTATGCCGCCGGGCAATCCTGGGTCGATCTCGGCACCTATCCGGGGCCGGACGGTCAGGATCATCTCTATGGGTTCTTCTACAAGGTCGATGTGAAATCCCTTGTGTGGTTTGTGCCCGAGAATTTTGAGGATGCGGGATATGAGGTGCCGACCACGATGGAAGAGCTGAAGGCTCTGTCCGATCAGATTGTGGCAGATGGCGGCACGCCATGGTGTATTGGCCTGGGTTCGGGTGGGGCCACTGGCTGGCCTGCGACCGACTGGGTCGAGGATATGATGCTGCGTACACAATCCCCTGCGGATTACGACGCTTGGGTTGCCAATGAATTGAAGTTCAACGATCCAAAAGTCGTCGCGGCCATTGAGGAATTCGGGGCCTTTGCCCGCAATGAAGACTATGTCGCAGGGGGCGCCGGTGCTGTTGCAACGACGGATTTCCGCGACAGCCCGAAAGGCATGTTCAGCTCACCTCCGCAGTGTTACATGCACCGTCAGGCTTCATTCATTCCGGCATTCTTTCCAGAGGGCACCATCGTCGGGGAAGATGCAGATTTCTTCTACTTCCCTGCCTATGAAAGCAAAGACCTCGGCAGCCCGGTTCTGGGTGCGGGCACTTTATGGGCAATCACCAATGACAGTCCCGGTGCACATGCGCTGATCGAGTATCTGCAAACGCCTGAAGCGCATGAGACCTGGATGGCGCTGACCGGATTTCTGACCCCGCATAAGGGGGTAGATACTTCGGTCTTCTCGGATCCGACGCTGAAAAAGATGAACGACATTCTTCTTGGTGCAACGACGTTCCGGTTTGACGGTTCTGACCTGATGCCGGGCGGCGTAGGCGCCGGAACATTCTGGACTGGAATGGTTGATTATGCAGGCGGTGCCTCTGCCCAAGAAGTGGCGGATGAAATTCAGTCATCCTGGGATGCGCTGGACTAAGCGTCCGGGGTTGGGCAACCCGCACCATCGGGTTGCCCAAGCTAACCGTCACAAGGGAGAGGCGTCATGCATCCGGCATTTCAGGGCCTGCTGACCATCGCAATCGGCGTGTCAGCCTGTGTGGGCTATTTCTACCTGTCTAATCAGTTTCTGGACAAAGTTCTGTTCCCTGCGCGCGGTCCCAATGCAGGCCGCAACATCAACCGAGCGAGCATGATCCGCCCATGGCTGTTCCTGTTTCCCGCATTGGCTGCATTAAGCCTGTATCTGGCTTACCCGGTGGTGGAAACGCTGCGCCTGTCGTTGACGCAGCGCATTCCTGGCGGCGGGTACGAGTGGGTGGGCTTGGATAACTATGTCCAGATGGCGCAAGAGCCCAAATTCTGGGAAGCCATGCGCAACAACATGTTATGGCTGATCGTGGTGCCTGCAATGTCGACAGCGTTTGGCCTACTGGTGGCGCAGCTGACCGACCGTATCCGCTGGGGCAATATCGCCAAATCGCTGATTTTCATGCCGATGGCCATCTCGTTCGTGGGGGCCTCGGTGATTTGGAAGCTGGTCTATGACACCCGTCCGGTTGAGCAGGACCAGATCGGGATGCTGAACGCGCTTTACATCTTTTTCGGAGGAGTCGAGCCGCAGACATGGTTGACCATTCCCTTCTGGAACAGCTTTTTTCTTATGGTCGTGCTGGTCTGGATTCAGACCGGTTTTGCCATGGTTATCCTGTCGGCCGCCCTGCGCGGTATTCCCGAGGAAACCATCGAAGCTGCCATTCTGGATGGGGCCAATCCGTTCCAGATTTTCTTCCGTATCAAAGTGCCGCAGATCAAGACCACCATCCTGGTGGTCTGGACCACGATCACCATCACCGTGCTCAAGGTCTTTGACATCGTGTTTGCCATGACCAACGGCCAGTGGGAAACGCAGGTTCTGGCCAATTACATGTATGACAAGCTGTTTCGCGCCAATGACTGGGGCGTGGGCTCGGCCTCGGCCATGGTGATCATGCTGCTGGTGGCACCGATCCTTGTCTGGAATGTGCGCAATGCGCGTAAAGAGATGGAGTAGGCCATGAGCGATATAGCAGGAACCAAACCCGCCCTTCGCTGGGCTGTCCATGCCTCGGTGCTTTTTTTGGTTGTGCTCTGGGTGGTGCCGACGCTGGGGCTGTTGATCTCATCCTTTCGTACTGCCGACCAGATTGCCACAAGCGGCTGGTGGCGGTCGCTGTTCCCATCCGAGCAGAACCTGACCCTGCGCGCTGCCGCACCGGAAACTCAGGTGCTGGAGAACGGCGTTTACATGATCGAGGGCAACCTGTTTGAAACCGGCACGCAGGCGGCGATCTCGAAATGGGGCATCAGTTCTCGTGCGATCGATGATTTTGTACCGGGCGATACCGCGGAACTGCGTAAGGGTGGTACTATTACGGTGGATGCCGACGGCAAGTACCGGATGGAAAACACCGAAGAGTTCACCGGCAGTCGCGGCGTGCGCGTCTTTGTGACGGCGGAACTCCCTCCGGAGTTCACCTTGGCCAATTACCACAAGGTTCTGTTGGCAGAAGACAGCACGGACAGTATGGGACGGGCGTTTTTCAACACGCTGACCGTCACGATACCAGCGACGATCATTCCGATCCTAGTGGCCGCCTTTGCCGCCTATGCCTTGGCTTGGATGGATTTCCCCGGTCGGGCGCTGTTGATCGCTGCGGTTGTTGGCCTGTTGGTGGTGCCGCTGCAACTGGCACTGATCCCCTTGCTGAAATTTCACCTGAGTATCGGGATTGGCAAAGGCTATCTGGGCGTCTGGATGGCCCATACCGGGTTCGGGATGCCATTGGCCATCTACCTGTTGCGCAACTACATGGCCGGGCTGCCGCGCGATCTGATCGAAAACGCACGTGTTGACGGCGCGACCGAGTTTCAGATCTTTACCAAACTGATCCTGCCACTCAGCTTTCCGGCATTGGCGTCTTTTGCCATCTTCCAATTTCTCTGGACTTGGAATGATCTGCTGGTTGCCAAAGTGTTCCTGATCGATGCGTCCGGCCAGACCACAGTGATGACAAACCGGATTGTCGAGCTGTTGGGCACGCGCGGTGGGAACTGGGAAATCCTTGCCACGGCGGCCTTCGTCTCGATCGCTGTGCCGTTGGCTGTCTTCTTCGCAATGCAAAAATACCTGGTCCGAGGCCTGCTGGCCGGGTCCGTCAAATAGAGGCGTCTGATGAACGTGCAGAACACAGCAGAACTTTCCAATGCAACCAAGGTGACCGCTGACTGGTGGCGTGGTGGCGTCATCTATCAGATCTATCCGCGCAGCTTTCAGGACAGCAATGGTGACGGGATCGGAGATCTGAAAGGCATCACCCAGCGATTGGGGTACATTGCCTCTCTGGGCGTTGATGCGATCTGGATTTCGCCCTTCTTCAAATCTCCGATGAAGGATTTCGGATATGACGTCAGCGACTATCGCGATGTTGATCCGATGTTCGGCACGATGGAGGATTTCCGGGACCTGCTGGATCACGCCCATGCCCAGGGGTTGAAGGTGATGATTGATCTGGTTCTGTCGCATACGTCAGATCAGCACCCCTGGTTCAGCGAAAGCCGCGCCAGCCGTGAAAACGCCAAGTCCGACTGGTATGTCTGGGCCGATCCAAAACCGGACGGTACGCCGCCGAACAACTGGTTGTCGATTTTCGGGGGCTCGGCTTGGCAGTGGGACGCTCGGCGGTTGCAGTATTACCTGCATAATTTCCTGACCTCACAGCCGGATCTGAATTTTCACTGCGCGGATGTGCAGGACGCCTTGCTGGATGTCGCCAGGTTCTGGCTTGATCTGGGTGTCGATGGGTTTCGTCTGGATACAATCAACTTCTATTTCCACGACAAAAAGTTGCGAGATAATCCTGCCCTGCCCGTGGAGCAGCGCAATGCCTCAATCGCGCCGATGGTAAACCCGTATAACCATCAGGACCACCTGTTCTCCAAAAGCCAGCCCGAGAACATTGCCTTTCTGGAACGCCTGCGGGCCCTGACCGATCAATATGAAGGTCGCGCCTGTCTGGGCGAGGTGGGCGACGCACAGCGTGGGCTTGAGATTATGGGCGAATACACCAGCGGTAATAAGCGCATGCACATGTGCTATGCGTTCGAGTTCCTTGAAAAGCGCGCTTTGACTGCCAGCTATGCACAGCAGGTATTTGATCAGCTCGAGGACAAAGCAGGTGATGCCTGGCCTTGCTGGGCATTTTCGAACCATGACGTGGAACGTCACGCGTCGCGTTGGCGTCTGGACGATGCAGCCGCCAGACAGCATGCAGTTTTGATGATGTGCCTGCGCGGCTCGGCCTGCTTGTATCAAGGCGAAGAGTTGGGCCTGCCCGAGGCGGACGTGGCCTTTGACGATCTGCAAGACCCGTATGGCGTCGAATTCTGGCCCGAGTTCAAGGGCCGCGACGGATGCCGGACGCCGATGGTTTGGGCTGCGCAGGATGAACAATCGGGCTTTAGCACCGGCAAGCCTTGGTTGCCTGTCAGTGACCCTCAGGCCGAGCGTGCCGTGGATCGATCAGAGGCCGAGCCCGAATCTATGCTTCACCATTATCGTCGTGCGATTGCATTCCGCCATGCCCATTCGGCTTTGATGTTGGGGGCGCAAAAGAACATGACGCAGATCGGGACCGTTTTAACTTTCACGCGTGAAGATCATGCAGAAGAGGTGTTCTGCGCATTTAACCTCGGTACCGAACGTTCCGAAGTAATCTTGCCAGACGGGAACTGGTGCGTGATCGGGGAAGAGTTGGGCGGCGTCGCGGGAACGGGGACAGTGTCTCTGGGTGCTGCACAATTCTGCCTGCTGTTGAGGGAGAAGGAATAAACCATGTCAGAGCTAAACCTCACAGATGTCGCCAAAACCTATGGCAATGTGGATGTTCTTCAGAACATCAATCTTGAGATTGAGCGGGGCGAGTTGATCGTTTTTGTCGGGCCTTCGGGCTGTGGTAAATCCACCTTGCTGCGCATGGTCGCCGGGTTGGAAAAGATCTCGGGCGGAACGCTCGAGATTGAAGGGCAGGTGATGAACGATGTGCCGCCAGCACAGCGAGGCATCGCGATGGTGTTCCAAAGCTATGCGCTGTACCCACATATGACCGTTCGCGAAAACATGGCCTTTGCGCTGAAGATAGCCAAAATGCCGGCGGCTGAAGTTGGCGCCGCGGTCGATCGGGCGGCCCGCATCCTACAGCTTGAACCTTATCTGGACCGGTTGCCCAAAGCGCTATCCGGCGGTCAGCGTCAGCGTGTCGCAATCGGGCGCGCCATTGTTCGTGACCCCAAGGTTTACCTGTTCGACGAACCGCTTTCGAACCTGGACGCGGCGCTGCGTGTCGCCACCCGGATCGAAATCGCCCGTCTGAAAGAGGCGATGCCGGACAGCACGATGATCTATGTCACCCATGATCAGGTCGAAGCGATGACCCTGGCCAGCCGTATCGTTGTGCTAGCCAACAAAGGGATCGCCCAAGTTGGCACGCCGCTGGAGCTGTATGAGACGCCGGACAACGAGTTTGTCGCGCAATTCATCGGTTCACCAGCAATGAACCTGATGTCGGGGGTCATTACCGCGACCGGCGCACAGACAGTCGTCAAGCTGGACGGTGGCGGCACGGCGATATCAGCGGTACCAACCGAGGCTGGAGACGAAGGCAAGCAGGTGAATATCGGCGTCCGCCCCGAGGATTTTGTGTCCGTGGACAGCGACCCAATCCTTGAAGGGGTCGTAGACTTTACCGAGGCTTTGGGCGAGGTGACGCTGTTATACTTCGCGGTCGAGGATGGGACGGATGCCCTTATTGCCAAGCTTCCGGGCGTTCAGAAGAATATGCGGGGCAAAACTGTGATGGTCTCTGCGAATCCTGACAAGGTTCATTTGTTCCATCAGGGGGTTTCCATGCGGAAATAACCCTTTCCAACACGGTTCTTGACAAGACCCCTGATGCTGTTTCAACTTGATTGAAACGTTTCATTTTGTGGTAGAACCGTGGAAATGCGAGTTTCAGCGCAGTTATACACAGTCCGGCAGGTTGGGGATTTGGCGGCCCAGCTTGACTTGGTGCGTGCCTGCGGGTTCACCGATATTGAAACGGTTGGGTTCCACGATCTTACCCCCACGCAGGTTACCAATGTGGTTAGACAGGCTGGTTTCACTGTTCGATCGGCCCATTTTGACTGGGAAGAATTTGAAACCCGGTTTGATGACATTCTTAGAATGCTTGAAGCTTTGGAATGCCCTGTGGCGGTCATGCCTTGGCTGTCGCCCAAGGCTCGGCCCGGCACCGCCGAGGGGTGGAAGGCAGTGTCGGGCCGGTTGGCGGAATGGGCTGATGCCCTGTCAGCCAACGGTGTGCGCCTTGCCTATCATAACCACGATTTCGACCTTGTCGATCTTGGGCAGGGCTCGCCATTGGATATGGTCCTGTCGCACGAGGCCGTTGGATGGCAGCCGGATATCGGTTGGCTATATTCGGCGCTTTCTGACCCCGCTGCATTGTTGAGCCGTTATTCCGACCGGATCGTTTCCGTCCATGCTAAAGACGTCGATCCATTGGCCGGACAAGGCGACGAGCGCTGGCGAAATCTGGGGCAGGGGGTTGTGGACTGGCCTCTGGTCCTGCGTGTTCTGGCTGACAGTCCCTGCGCTGACCTTTTTGTGGAACATGATGAAACCGCCGATCACGCGCAAACATTGCAGACGGGACATGACCTGTTGATGCGAATGCGCAGCGTTGAGGTGACATAGTGGCGCGCGCGACGATCAAGTCGATTGCAAAGCAGACGGGGTTTTCTGTCGGAACCGTCTCGAACGCGCTGCGTGGTGCCGAAACCGTCAAGAAAGAAACGCGGCAGCAGATTCAGTCCGCCGCCGAACAGCTTGGATACCGGGTCAATCTGGACGGGCTGAAGCTGCGGACAAAAAAGTCCTATCGCATCGGCGTTCTGGTCAGCGTGTCGCCTGATTCAGATGAAGAATGGGAAGGCGTCGAATTCACACGCATTGTTGCGGGTATTTCACGGGCTTTGAAGGGGTCGCGTTATGAACTTGGCGTTCACAGCGTGGCTGGCCTGCAGGGAACGATGGCGACGCTGAAGGAAATCGTTCAGAACGGTTTGGCAGACGGGGTGATATTCTCGGGAACGCGCCACGCCGATCCGCGCATTGCCTATCTGCAACAGAATGGTTTCCCCTTTGTCACCATGGGTATGAGCGACAGCGGCAGATCACATGCCTATGTCGATTTCGACAGTCAGGCAGCAGGTCACGATGCAACGCAACGACTGCTAGCCTTGGGGCATCGCCGGATTGCCCTGGTGAACCCGCCGGATGACCTGGTTTATGCGACGCAACGTCGAACGGGCTATGCCCAGGCGTTCAGAGCGTCCGGTCTGGCCGTTGACCCGGCCCTGATCTTCAGCGGGCCTACGACCGCGCGAACGGGGTTTAATGCCTTTGAAGTTTTGATGCGGCTATCCGACAGGCCAACCGCGATCATCTGCGCGAACGAAGCCATGACCCTGGGTGTGCTTTCTGCTGCCCATGCGGCGGGTGTTGAGGTCGGTCGCGAACTGACCGTGATCTCGACCGATGATCTGCAACTTAGCCGATATTTTGTCCCTCCGCCCAGCACCTATTACGTCCCTATTGAGGAAACCAGTCGATTGCTGGGTGAGTATATGCTCAAGGCTTTGGACGGGGTTGACCCGTCCGAAACACAAAAAAAGATCAGGGCCATTTTGATCGAGCGGCAACCTGACACAGTCGCGCCAGAAGCGGCGCTAAACACCTGAACCAACAAAGGAGTAACCGGAGATGTTAAGAAACCTATTTGCCGCCGCCGCCCTGACCGCGCTTGCCGCGCCTGCTGTGTTTGCAGCGGATCTTGAAGGGCGCGTACTTAAGATCGGAACAGATGCCACCTATCCGCCCATGGAGACGGTCGATGAGTCCACGGGTCAGATTGTGGGATTTGATGTCGATGTCATGAATGCGATCTGTGAAAAGGTGAACTGCGTCCCGAATTTCGTAAATACAGCCTGGGATGGGATCTTTGCCGCGCTTCAGCAAGGGGAGTTCGACCTCGTGATCTCGGGTGTCTCAATCACTCCGGAACGCGAAGAGAACATGGATTTTTCCGAGCCTTATATCATTGTAAGTCAGGCGATCCTGCTGCAGGTCGACAATGCTGACATGACGTTGGATGACTTCAAAGCAGGTGGTCAGAAGCTAGCCGCGCAGACTGGCACCACCAATGCCCAGCTGGCCGAAGAGCTGGTCGGACGCGAGAATGTCAGCCTGTATGACAATTTCTCTGCAGCGATCCTGGCTTTGCAGAATGCTGACGTACAGGGGGTGATCATTGATGGAACCTCGGCATCGGCATATGAACAGGAATTTGCCGGGGAATTGGCTGTAGGCATCACAGGCCTTCAGTCTGATCCACTGGGTATTGTGTTTCAGGAAGGTGACGCAACCGTTGACGCCATAAACGAAGGGCTGGCCGCCATTCAGGCAGACGGTACGATGGACGCATTGGTTGCCAAATACTGGGGCACTGATTGAGCCGTTGAAACCCTTTCTGACCCGGCGGGAAAACCTGCCGGGTCAAGCATAACCCGAGGGACGCCATGATCCGCCTAAGCTCGATCCGGCCGAGTAATCTTGTTTTGCTCGCCGCTGCCCCGTTCATCATCTACCTGTTTGCCTCATCCTCGAAATATCTGAGGTCATTGGTTGCCATTTTGGGGATTGGTGAAAATGCGGGGCCCATTTTTGTTGGGTTTCTTCTGATACTGGCCGTGGCCATATTGGCCTATCTCTCGGCGCGCCGCATCCGGTTTCAAACCATCGCGCCGAACTGGTTGAGGATTGCGGCGGCTTTGGCAATGCCGGCCTCGGCCGGGTTGGCGATCCTTGGACTTGTCCAGCCTCAGATGCTGATGCCCTTTGCGGAATCCGTCTTCTTTAATGCGCTCAGCGAAAACACGTCTGAGTTCATTGACCGATCTTCGCAACCTTGGGTCTTGTTCCCCGAGATCGTCGCCAAGGTGCAAATGAGACTACAGGCCCTGCTGGTAGGGTTTGCGATGGTGGTCGCGGTGATCCCCCTGACGGCCCGTTTCCCACGATCCATGAAAGCCTATGTTCAGATTGGACTCGAACTGCTGACCGGGCTGGTTTTGTTTTACCTGATGTTTCTGGCGCATTGGCAATTTGCGACCGGGGTCGCGATAACGTTCCGTGCAGCGATCTTTGCCTATATCTTTGCGGCCATTATGGGTCTGGTCTGGGTCGGTTTGCAGTCCTTCAAGCCCAAAGCTCGAACAACCGTTGTCTATGGGTCCATCAGCCTGACACTATTGGCCGTGTCGGCGTTCTTTTTTATGCAACCAAAGGTGAGCTTTGTTCTGGTTGGCAGTACTGAAGCAAGAATTGCCATTGTTCGGGGTACGCCACAGGCCCAGGCGGATTTGATCCGGTTCGGAGAGTTCGACGGAGGTGAAGGCCAACAGTATCGCATTCGCAGCGCCCCCGATGCCGTCTCTGCACTGGATCAGATTACAACCGTCGACAGCGTATCTGGTGCTTTTGTTCCGGCTGGCGTTCATACGCAGGGCTATCCGGTGATCTGGCAATCCAGTTTTCTGCCAGACAAGTTTCGTAACCCGGCGCTGACTTTTGCGGTTTTTGGGTTTTTGCTTCTGACACTGACGGTCGGAGGCGCACAGCATAAGCTACATCCGCTGGCTGTAGGGGCCGAGTTTTTTGTCGATACCATTCGCGGCATTCCAATGCTGGTCATCATCCTCTATATCGGCTTGCCGCTTGCTGGTGCGGTCAAGGATGCCACAGGTGGCGGCATCGACATGACCAACATGACCCGCGGCATCATCGCCATTTCCATAGGGTATTCGGCCTATATGGCCGAGATTTTCCGATCAGGGATTGAGGCCATCCCACGAGGTCAGATCGAAGCAGGCGGCTCGCTTGGGCTGTCCCGCTGGCAAACTGCCCGGCTTATTATCCTGCCACAGGCATTGCGCATAGTGACGCCACCTTTGGGCAATGAATTTATCGCGATGATCAAGGATACCTCATTGCTGTCCATCCTGTCGGTCCGCGACATGACTCAGCGCATGCGCGAATTTCAGGCCTCAAGTTTTCTGCCCTTCGCGCCATTCAACACAGCGGCGATCCTCTATGTCGTGGTGACGCTTGGTTGCGCTAGTTTCCTCAAATGGATCGAACGCCGCAGCGCACGGGAAAACCGATGAGCAGGCTTGAGCTGGGCGTTTGCTATTACCCCGAGCAATGGGACAAATCGCAGTGGCGCGACGATGCTAAGCGCATGGTCGATATGGGATTGGATTGGGTTCGGATTGCTGAGTTTACCTGGGGCCTGATCGAGCCGGAAAGAGGCCGGTTCGAATGGGGCTGGCTGGACGAGGTGATTGGAATTCTGGGCGATGCCGGTTTGCGCGTGATGATGTCGACGCCTACGGCTGCACCTCCGAAATGGCTAGTGGATGACTGCCCTGAGATTCTGCCAGTGGGGCCGGATGGCCGGGTGCGTGGGTTCGGGTCGCGCCGACACTATTGTTTTTCCAGCGATATCTACCTGACCGAGGCCCGTCGGATCACCACGGAATATGCCCGTCGATATGGCGAAAATCCATTTGTTTGTGCTTGGCAGATCGACAATGAATATAACGATCACGATACGGTTCTGAGCTATTCCAATGCCGCTCGCACCGGTTTTCGCAGATGGTTGCAAGACCGCTACGGTACGATTGAGGCGCTTAACCGAACATGGGGGACAGTGTTTTGGGGGTCGCTCTATTCCGATTTTGATCAGATCGAACTGCCCATAAGTTTGGTGGCCAGCCCGAACCCGACCCATGCTCTGGATTTTGCCCGCTATTCTTCGGATCGGGTGCGGGATTTCAATCGTGCTCAGGCGGATATTCTGCGCAGGTTTGCGCCGGGGCGCGATATTACCCATAATTTCATGGCAGGCAGCTTTGAGTTCGACCATCACGCTGTTGCGGCGGATCTGGATGTGGTCGGTTTTGACAGCTATCCGCTGGGCAACCTGTTGGGATCGTCACTGTCTGATGAAGACAAACGTCGATACTTGCGAACAGGCGCGCCGGACTATCAGGGGTTTCACTGCGATTTGTATCGCAGCCAGGGCAGGGGCCGAATGTGGGTTCTGGAACAACAGCCCGGTCCGGTGGACTGGGCCGAAAAGAACCCCTCACCTGCGGATGGGATGGTCAGGCTTTGGACTTGGGCCGCTTTTGCCCACGGTGCACAGGCAGTGATGTTCTTCCGATGGCGTCAGGCGAAGTTCGCGCAGGAACAATTCCACACGGCGCTTCTGCGATCGGATGGCAGCCCGGATCAGGCCGCGCTGGAACTGGCTCAGGTTGCACAAGAGCGTGCTGCCCTGCCGGAAGTCACCCGGCAGAATGCAGCTGTGGCAATTCTGTTGGATTACGAATCCATTTGGGCTGCAGATATCCTGCCGCATGATGACGCATTCCCGAATGCCGGGATTTTCCGGATTTGGTATGCTGGCCTGCGTGCATTGGGGGTCGATCTGGATTTCGTTGGTCCCGATGATGATCTGACAGGGTATTCATTGATCGTATTGCCGCAAAACATGATCATCTCGCCCGATCTGGCAAAGAGATTGCACCACAGCCAGGCCAAATTGCTGATCGGTGCCCGTGCGGGCAGCAAGACTGTGGACATGTGGACCCCTGAAAATCTCGCTCCCGGAGAGTTGGCCGATCTTGCAGGGATAAAAGTCATACGCGTCGAATCCCTGCCGGATCTGGCGGGTGAATCCGTAAGCCTCGAGAGCACCGAGACCTTTGATTTTAAGGGCTGGCGGGAAGTCATCGAGACCGAAAATCAGGTAATTGCGCATTTCGTAAGTGCTTACAGGGCTGGCAGTCCGGCGATTGTGCAATCGGACCGGGCTATGTATCTGGCGATGATCCCAAACGGACCGTTGCTACGGGCGATCCTGATTAAAGCGCTGACATGGGCGGGCCTTCCGATACGGGAATGTGACCCGGACCTTCGTGTTACACAGCGGGGTGACCTCGGCTTTGCGTTCAACTTCGGGGCTGCCGCACAGGTTCTGCCGGATGACGAAAATCGGCAATATATTGTTGGTACTTCAGAAATCCCATCCTATGGTGTCTCAGTCTGGAAGTGGAAGTAAACCAGAGCTTGCGGACATGATTGCAAACTGGACCTATGAATTCTGCAAACTGTCACTTTTGGACTGACAGCTTTGCAGCAACCCTCTAGCCTGTGATTGCATAACAATAGGACTGAAAGTCCAACTATGGGAGAATCGAATATGGCCGAACGGAAAAACCTTTCCAGACGTACAATCTTGAAGAGCGCAGGGGCGGCAGCACTTGCAGCACCGCTGTACAGCAAAAGCGCGCTGGCGTCCTCGGGTGAGATCAACATTCTGATGTGGTCCGATTACCTGCCGCCAGCATTCTTGCAGGAATTCGAGACACTGACCGGAATCAAGGTGAACTATACCGGTATCGGGTCGAACGAAGAAATCATCAACAAGATGAAGGCCACCAAGGGTCAGGGTTTCGACATCGTGTCGCCGACCAATAACCGGTCTTTGCAGTGGGAACCGCTTGAGCTGTTGCAGCCTTTTGACATGAACAAGGTTCCGATTGATCTGGTGAACCCGGCGATGGCAGCGATTGGTACAGATGCCTGGAACTTTGGCGATTCCGGTGTGCATTGGTTGCCACATATCTGGGGAACTGAAGGCATCGCATATCGGACTGATCTGTGGCTGCCTGAAGGTGACGCACCGTCCTATGGCGACGTCTGGTCCGAAGCAAACGCAGGTAAGACCATGGGCCGCGCGCACTCGATGATGCTGGGCGCAGGCCTGTACATGGAGCGCGCAGGCGAGATGGAGCCCGGTTCCGTCTGGGCCGCTTATGGCGACGAAGATACCATGCGCAAGGTTTGGGGTCAGATCGCAGATTGGTGTATCGAACGTAAGAACCGCATCAAGCTGATCTGGAACGACGCCGACACACAGAAGAACGGTCTGTTGAACGAAGGCGTGATTGTTGGCCAGACATGGGATGGCCCGCCGCTGGCACTTAAATCTGCAGGTGAGCCTGTGCATTATCAGGCTCCGGTTGAGGGGGCGATGGCCTGGGTTGATGGTATGGCAATTCCAACAGGTGCTGCCAATATCGACCAGATCTATGCCTTCATCGACTTTGCCTACCAGGCCAAACCGGCCGGTGTTGCGATCGACAGCCACGGGTACAACTCGCCCGTTCTGGGTGCCGACCAATATTCGGGCGACACCTACAAGAAGAACTTCGCCGAAGCCTATCCGGGCGACTCGCTGGCCAACCTCAATCCGTGGCCGGCCGAAGCGCCCTGGTATGCGGAAACCCGGACCGAGTTCGTCAACAAGTTCAAAAGCGCCTGATAGCTTTTCAAAAAAGTGCCCTCCGCCAAACGCGGGGGGCTCCCAACCCGCACGCCACTGCGTGACGGAACCCATTTGGGTGCGCACCACCAAGCGCATCAATCGGAGATACCAAAAATGAGTGCAGGGGTCGGTGTAGATCTTGAAAACCTGTGGATCCGTTTCGGCGATTTTGTCGCGGTGCGGGACGCAAATGTGAACATAAACGGGGGCGATTTCTTTTCGTTCCTGGGACCATCCGGTTGCGGCAAGACAACGATTTTGCGCGCTGTTTCGGGGTTTCTGGACCCCAGCGAGGGTAAGGTTCTGATCGGTGGTAATGACATGCGCGGCATCGGGCCCAACAAGCGCCCGACTGCCCTGATCTTTCAGAACCTCGCGCTGTTCCCCCTGATGAAAGTCTGGGAAAACATCACTTTCTCGATGGAGATCAAAGGCGCCAGCGCGGCCGAGCGCCGCAAGCGGGCCGATGAGCTGTTGGACATGATCGCGCTGCCGGGACAGGGTGACAAGCTGCCCAGCGAACTTTCGGGTGGTCAGCGTCAGCGCGTGGCGATTGCCCGCGCCCTATGTGCCGAACCCGATGTACTGCTGCTGGACGAACCGCTTTCGGCGCTGGACCTGAAGTTGCGCCAGCATATGCGCACCGAGCTGCGCGAGATTCAGAAGCGTGTCGGTATCACCTTTATCTATATCACCCACGACCAGGGCGAAGCGCTGACCATGTCGGACAATATCGCCGTAATGCGTGCAGGAGTGATCGACCAGATTGCCGATGGCAAGACAATTTACAATGACCCCAACACGGCTTTTGCGGCGTCGTTCGTTGGCGAAAACAACGTTTTCCGCGGCAAGATCAAGCAAGTCATGGGAGATGAGGCGCTGATTGCAACCAACCGATCCGGCGATCTGGTCGCACGGATTTCCACTGTAAATCAGGGCAAGCTGAAAGAAGGCGATGACGCGATGATGTTCATTCGCCCCGAGGCGCTGGCGATTGCCCCGGACGGTGCAGTGGGCGACCATTTTGTAACCGCCCGCGTGAACCATGAAGAATTCGAAGGTAACGCCTTCAATATTTTCACCGAAGGCGATGGCGGCAAGGAAATTAAGGTATCGCTGCCCAATCTAGGCCAATCTTTCGATGACCATACCGGGCAGACCATCACGTTGGAATATCAGACCCATAATGCGGTTCTGGTTCCAGCGGGTGAGCTGGCCGCGGAATAAGGGGATAAAAATATGCCCCATTTTCTGAAAGAATTCTTCAACCGCAACGGCACCGGCATGGGATTGATGATACTGGGTTTGGTCCTGTTCTGGACCATCGGCCTGATCATCCTGCCGCAGCTGTCGATGCTGGATTTCTCATTCCGGCCAAACCTGCCCCCGCCCGAGATCGGGGGGCCAAAGGATGTCTATACGCTGGAGAACTACAAATACCTGATCTATGGCCCGGAAGGCGGCAGCCAGGACTATAACGCCGTCGATCTGAGGGTGTTTTTCCGCACCCTTCTGGCCGCGGTATGCGTTACGATTTTCAACCTGATCCTGTGCTATCCGATCGCCTATTATCTGGGTCAGTCCAAGGGCAGTCACATCCGCATCTTTGCGATCATGCTGATCATCCCCTACTGGATCAATGAGATCCTGCGCGCCTTTGCCCTGCGGATCATCTTTGGCGAAACCGGTGTACTGAACACGCTGTTCACTGGGCTGGGGGTCTGGGATATGCCGTTTGATTTCATCCGCAATGACATCGCGCTCTATGCCGGGCTGGGCTATGCCTATATCCTGCTGATGATCTTCCCGATGTATAACGTCATAGAAAGTCTGGATAAAAACCAGATCGAGGCGGCGCGAGATTTGGGAGCCCCCTGGTGGCGTATCCATTGGCGCGTGGTCATTCCCTATGCCAAGCCAGGGATCAGTTCGGGCTGTACTATGGTGTTCATGCTGTCCGCGGGTGCGCTGGCCGCGCCGCAAATTCTGGGCGGGCCGTCCTCCCTGTGGTTCACGCAGCTGATCTATCAGCAGTTCAACGACAACAATGACTGGCCGCAGGGTGCCGCCTACGCCATCGTTCTGCTCGTGACCTGTATCTTGTTCGTGCTGGCCGTAATGCGCCTGTTCAAGGTGAATATGGGGGATATCGGGAAATGAAATTGTCCTTCCTCCGTGTAAGCATCTGGGTCTACCTGGTGCTGTTCTTCCTGTACCTTCTGGGTCCGCTGGTGATCATGTCGGTCACGGCCTTCAACTCGTCCGAATTCCCAAGGATGACACCGTGGGAGTGTCTGACCTTCCAGTGGTTCGGCGAATTGTTTCAGGACCAACGCATCCTGAACGGCATCAAGAACTCACTGATCATCGGCGCCGGAACGGTGGTTCTATCGGTGGCGATGGGTCTAGCGGGCGCGCTGATGCTGACGCAGATCTGGCCGAAACTGCGTGCGACCTACTATACGGTCATCATCGCGCCGATCCTGATCCCGGGCGTTGTTCTGGGTATCTCGACACTGGTGTTCTGGGACCGGATCAACCGGATGTTGGGCTTGGGTGCCGACAGTTTCCTGTCAAACGGGATATTCCTGACGGTGATCGGCCAATCCACCTTTATCGCCAGCTATTGCATGCTGGTGCTGGTGGCACGGTTGCAGCGCTATGATATGGCGTTGACCGAGGCCGCGCTGGATCTGGGTGCAACCCATGCTCAGGCGTTCCGCAAGATTATGCTTCCGTTCATGCGTCCGGCGATTGCCAGCGCGGCAGTGCTGGCGTTCTTGGCCTCGTTTGAGAACTACAACACCACCACCTTCACCTTTGGTGAATACCCGACGCTGACCATCGAACTGGCGCAGAAGGTGCGCTATGGCATCACGCCCTCGATCTCGGCGCTGGCCTTCATCATCGTGGCGCTGACGGTGTTCTTTGCCCTGCTGAACGAGGCCAAGCTGAAGCGACAGGAACTGGTGGCTGCTGCACGCAAGAACGCCACGGTCGAGGAACTGGCGGGCAAGATCAAACTTCCCAGCTTCTTTGCCGGGAACCTTGCTGCGGTTCTACTGGTTGTCTTTGCGGTTGCCACGATCACTGTGGTCGGAACCGCAACCGCCTATAATCCGGCTCAGTGTGTCGCAGATGTCAAAGAGCAAAAGCGCCTTGAAGCTGACCTGCGTATTCAAGAGCTGCGCAAGCAGCGCGAAGAACAGCGCAAAAAGCGCGAGGCGGAAGCGGCTGAGCAAGAGGGAGAGGGTGCGCAGGAATCGGCCCCGAAACCCTCGAATAACAGCGGTTTCGGCAATGTGTTTGCGCCGAATACTCTGGGTGACGAAGAAGAGGATTCTGGTACTGAAACGCCTTCGGGCAATGGCGGTGCCTTTGATCCCAACAGTTTGCAGGCGAACTAAGCGCCTCGCAGTTTGCGCTCGCCGAGGTTACCCCTCGGCGGGCGTGTCATTTTCCTGAATGAACACATCACAGGCTTCGATCATCCGGCCGTTCCATTCAACCGGCGCCGAATTGTAGTTGATCAGGAATGTATGCCCGGACGTCTGGCGCCGCCGCAGACCCTGAGGCATCGGATGCAAGGCAATGCCTGTCCGAGCAGCGGCCTTGCTGATCACGCGATCCCATAACGTGTCATCCGGGAACCCGGCCAAATACCACATGTGGTCGGTCCCTTTCAGGGCAGGTGTTCCGTCTTGAAATGTCAAAAGGTCCGGGGCTTTTCCTGACAGGCGATCGACCCAGTGAAGGGCCGCGCCGCCACCATCAACTTCCCGGGTTACTTGAGGGGGCAGGGTTTCCACAAGATCGACAGTGCAATCCAGTGCAGTCAGCCCGGGGTGACCAGTTGCGGGTATCTGAAAGTCCTGCGTGATGGCGCCAGAGCGCGGGCCCAGAACAGCCAGATCACAACCATTGGTCAGGCGTTGTTCCAGATCGGGTCCGATGGTCGCCAGACCCGGTGCAAGGATCACCTTATATCCCGCCTTTGGGATACTATCCGCAGGCAGGAAATCCACTGACAATCCAGCTCTGCGCAGGGCTTGGTAGGTTGAAAAGACCAGTTTGAAATAGTCGAACCCAGCCCCTTGAGGTTGCGTCGCCCAGGCCCAATCCGAGGCATAGTCGAACAGGATCGCGACATCCGCTCTGGCCTGTGTGATTGCTCCCAGCCCGGCCAGATCATCGGCGGTTTGGCGTGCCTCGGCCAAAGCCGGGGCAGAGCGGTTGTCCGGCGTCAGCAGTCCTGCATGCATCTGTTCTTGCGCAAAGGGCGCCTGCCGCCAGCGGAAATAGCTGACCACCTCGGCCCCATGCGCCACGGCCTCAAGCGACCACAGGCGCACCATACCGGGCAGAGGTGCAGGGTTGTAAGGGGCCCAGTTCACCGGGCCGGGTTGCTGTTCCATTACCCACCAACGCCCGCGCCCCACAGCGCGATACAGATCGTGATGAAAGGCCTGCATGTCGGGATCGCCTTGCTGCAGAAAGGTCGACTTATGTGCCTTATCCGCCTCAAGCCGGTCAGATAGAAACCCGATCGGATAGCTGTCCCATGTGGCGATATCCAAATCGGCACCCACTGCGAAGTGGTCGAAATCCAGCACACGCCCCATGTAATTGTGCAGCAAAGGCGCATCGGTCAGGGGCCGCAGCACTTCGACCTGTGCCCTGTTGAAGGCCACCACCTGATCTGAACTGAACCGCCGGAAGGCCAGAACATGGGCCGGGTTGGGTTCTGTCACTGTCAGGTTCGGCAGGTCGATCTGATCAAACCTGTCATATTCCATTGACCAGAACACATTTCCCCACGCTGCATTCAGGGTTTCAATCGTGCTGTATTGACCTTCCAGCCAGTTTTGAAAGGCGTGTAGGGCGGGTTGGCTATAGCTGACAGTGGTGTCGTGGCAGCCATATTCATTGTCGATCTGCCATGCTGCGACATGTGGGTTGCGCCCATAGCGTTCGCCCATGACACATGCGATCCGAACGCATTCTTCGATATACCCGGTGTGGTTAAAGCAATAATGTCTGCGAGAGCCGAACTTGCGCGGCTGACCCTGCGCATCCACGGCAAGCATGTCCGGGTATTTGGCCAGCATCCAGCGTGGCGGCGTCGCTGTTGGCGTGCCCAGCACCACTTTCAACCCGGCAGCACCTAAGGTTTCGATTGCGCGATCCAGCCAGTCGAAGTGCATATCATCCGACGTGGGCTCCATCCGGCTCCAGCCGAACTCGCCTATCCGTACCCATGTCAGGCCGGTCTCGACCATCCGTGCGGCATCCTCCGCCCACATCGCCTCGGGCCAATGTTCGGGGTAATAGCAAACGCCAAGTTTGGGGTTCATAGGATGACTCTGTGCTCTGCCTGACCTTTGCCTGCGTCGGGTGCGGCGAAGGTCATTCCGTTAGTAGGTTGGATTTCAATCTGTGCCGCATCCAGCCCCTGGCGAGCGGTGGTGCAGAACAGCGTTGTCAGGTCAGGCCCGCCAAAAGCCGGGCACGAGGCATGGGCCGCGTCAAAACCGACCGACTTCAGGAACTGTCCGTCGGGCGCGTAAGCGGCCACGCGGTTGGCGCCCCATTGGGCGATCCAGATATTTCCGCTCGTATCGACCACCGCGCCATCAGGGTTCAGCTGGTCTTTGGTAAGGTCGAGGAACACGGTGCTTTGACCTTCTGGCCATCCGGTTTCCGGGTTCAAAGACCAGCGCATAACCTGTCTGGTGACCGTGTCGGTGAAATAGGCGCAGGAGCGATCGGGCGCAAAGCAGATGGCGTTCGAGATCGTGACATCTGGCACCAACTGCCGAACTTCGCCGCGCCAGAACCGATAGATGGACCCTGCGCCGGGTTCGGCGTTCTTGCCCATGGTACCGATCCAGAAACCGCCCCAGGGATCAGCGCGGCCATCGTTGGAACGGGTGACGGTATTGTCCGCTTCAAGATGGGTAACCAAGGCACGTTCGCCGGTTTTCAGGTCAAACCGCCATAGCCCGGTTTCAGATGCCTTCAACAGCGTGTCTTGGTCCACCCAGCCCGCGGCCGAGACATTTTCGGGGAAGTTCCAGCTTTGCTGTTGCCCGTCCTTCTGGGTCATCAGACGGTTGCCTGTGATGTCGAACCAGAACAGCTGCGCGCGCTCCGGGTGCCACAATGGCCCCTCGCCCAGATCGCAGGGACGGTCGTCAAACACGACACTCATTGGGTGGCCTTGTCATAGGCCAAGACGATCTTTCGCGCGCGCTCTGCAATGTCGGCAACGGCCATTCCCGGTTTATACAGGGCCGAGCCGATCCCGAACCCGTCCGCCCCGGCCTTGAGCCAATTGGCAAAGTTTTCGGGGCCTGCCCCACCGACGGCAAAGACCAGCGCGTCTTTGGGCAGGATCGGGCGTATTGCGGCCAGGCCCGAGGGCCCCGCCATCACGCCCGGAAACAGTTTGAGCCCGGTTGCCCCTGCCCTGAGCGCGCCAAAGGCCTCGGTCGGGGTATGGACGCCAGGCCAGCTTTGTATGCCCAGTTTGATAGTCTGCTGTATCACCTCAGCGTCGAAATTTGGCGAGACGATCAGCTTGCCGCCGACCCCGGCCACCGCATCGACCTGTTCGATGGTCAGGACGGTTCCGGCGCCGATCAATGCGCGATCGCCGAAACGTTCCGCCAGAATGCCGATGCTGGTCAACGGATCGGGTGAGTTCAGGGGCACCTCGATCCGGTCTATGCCCGCGTCGATCAGGGCCTGCCCGACTTCGGCAGCCTCGGTGGGTTGCAGACCGCGCAGAATTGCAATGATAGGACGGCTCATGCGGTTTGCCTCGTCAGATTTCGGGCCTGCAAAAGACCTGCCAATGTAGATTGCGTGCTGTCGGCTATTTCAACAAATGCACCCTGCTGTTTCAGCGCGATGGCATAGATTTCCGAGAGGCTTTGGTCCCCGATAATGGCAATCTGCTGGCCCAACCAATAGGGACGGGACGCGGCCAGTTCCGCTCCGATCAGGTATCCCGACAGACGCGCACGTGCGACACCGGAGCCCTGACCCTGCAGCAGATCAGTGGCCCGCAGGCCGAAAAGGCGCGCGGCAAGTTGTTCCGGTCGGGACAGGGCATCCGCCACAGCCTCGGCAAAAGCCGCGTCGTCCCAGCCTTCGCTGACCGTATGTTTTAGGACGGATTGATTGCTGAGCAATCCGAAGATTTCGCCTGTCATGAATGTGCGGAAGCTGACGACTTCATCCGCGCTGACCTGTACCCATTTGGTATGCGTTCCGGGCAGGCAAATGATGCCGTCCCAGTTTGGCCGGTGGGCCAGAAAACCGGCGATCTGTGTCTCTTCTCCGCGCATGACATCGGGGGGGCTTGTTTGCTTTAGCCCGGGTACGACAAAGGCGCGGATACGGGGATCTGTTGCCGGAACGCGGACAGGTGCAACGGAAACAGGAACCGAAGGTACAGCGGAATATGGTGCCTCAACCCAGCCTTGACGCGCACCCACCATACCGCAGGCGACCACATCCATGGCGGCATCGCCAAGCCAGCCCTCGATCAGGTCCAGCAATGCTTTTTGAAACCCATCCCGGGGAATTTGGTCCATGCCGCTTGCGGACTGAGCCTGGTCCAGAATGGTGTCACCTTGCATTGCCCATGCCCGCAGATGAGTTGTTCCCCAATCAACAGCGATCCATTCGATTGTCATGTTCTCATCCTGTTACTACAACACCGCCATCAACGGCCATGCATTGCCCGGTCATGGCGCGACTGGCTTCCGACGCAAGAAACAGGGTCGGTGCGATCATATCCTCGGGCGTCAGGTGGTCCTTTAGGCATTGGCGTTCCAGATGTGCGGCCAGATCTTCTGGCGTGGCCCACATGTCCAGCTGTTTCTGTGTCAGAACCCATCCGGGGGCCAGCGCATTAACGCGGATTTTCTGCGGGCCAAGCTCGCGCGCCAACGACCGGGTCATCCCGGTGATCCCGGCATTTGATGTTGTATAGATCGGATAACCGGAATTACCCATCATATAGCTGATCGAGCTGAAATTGATGATTGATCCGCCTTTGTCCTGCATTTGACGTGCGGCTTCTTGGCAGGCAAAGAAATACGCCTTCAGATTCACTTCGATCATCCAGTCCCAGAATTTGGGCGTGGTTTCGTCAAGCGAATGGCGTTTGTCGTTGGCGGCATTGTTGATCAGCACATCAAGGGGGCCATGGGCCTCGGCGGCTTTGGCCATTGAGGCGCGCAGCAGGTCGGTATCTGTCATGTCGCCTTGCAGAAACAGCGGCCCGCGCCCGTGCTTGGCGCGCATCTCATCAACAAAGGCACTGGCGTCGGAGCGCCCGATAAAGGCGACCTGCGCACCCTGCGCCAGAAATCCGTCCGTTAAAGCGGCCCCGACACCAGAACCACCTCCGGTGATAAAGACGGATGCACCGTTCAGGTCGTGGAAAGTGGCGGGTTGGTCCATCAGTGGCTCTCTCTGGTCACAAGGCGGGTGTCTTTGCCGACAAGAAAATCCAGGTCCGCACCCTGATCGGCCTGCAGGACGTGGTCTATGTAAAGCTTGGCATAGCCGCGGGTGTAATGCGGAGCATCCGGTTGCCATGCGGCGCGTCGGGCGTCCAGTTCAACTTGGTCAACCAGCAACTCGAGCGCGCCCTTGCTAGCGGATACACGGATACGGTCACCGGTTTTGACCAGCGCCAGCGTGCCGCCCGCCTGGGCTTCGGGGCTGACATGCAGGATGACAGTGCCAAATGCCGTGCCGGACATCCGTGCGTCCGAGATACGGATCATGTCGCGCACACCGTCCTTCACCAGCTTGGCCGGGATCGGCATATTGCCAACCTCGGGCATGCCGGGATAACCCTTGGGTCCACAGCCTTTCAGCACCAATATTGTCTCGGGCGTCACCGGCAAGTCATCCCTGTCGATATTGGCCTTCATATCTTCGATGCTTTCGAAGACATGGGCCACAGCCTCGGTCTCCAACAGTGCGTCCGTGGCCGCCGAAGGTTTCACAATGGCCCCGTTCGGCGCCAGATTTCCGCGCAGCACACGCAGGCCTGCGGCAGGTTTCACTGGGTCGTTGAAGGGACGGATCACATCGCGGTTGAAACATTCTGCACCTTCGTAATGGGCCGAAATATCCTTGTTCAGAACCGTTTTGGCGGGTCGTAGGAAGGGTTTGAGTTCGTTTAAAACCACAGGCACGCCACCTGCATAGCAGAAATCCTCCATCAGGTATTGGCCCGAGGGCATACAGTTCACAAGCAGCGGGATATCCGACCCGATCTCAAAATCCTTCAGTGTCAAGTCGATGCCTACACGACCGGCCAAAGCCAGCAGATGCACCACGGCGTTCGTCGATCCGCCCACGGCCGCATTGGCCAGGATGGCATTTTCAAACGCCTCTTTGGTCAGAATGCCCGAGGGTTTGAGGTCTTCATCCACCATCTCGACGATCCGTTTGCCGGTCAGATGCGCCAGCGCCATTCGGCGAGCATCAACGGCGGGCAGCGCGGCGTTGGTGGGCAGGCTCATGCCCATCGCCTCAACCAGGGATGCCATGGTCGACGCGGTGCCCATGGTCATGCAGACACCGGCGCTGCGCGACATGCCGGATTCAGCATTCATGAAATCCTGCAGGGTCATTTCCCCGGCGCGCACGGCTTCGGAAAACTTCCATACATCCGTGCCCGAGCCGATATCCTGTCCGCGATACTTGCCGTTCAGCATCGGGCCGGAACTGACAACGATGGCGGGCAGATCGACCGAGGCGGCTCCCATAAGTTGCCCCGGCGTAGTTTTGTCACAGCCACCCAGCAGAACCACGCCGTCAATCCCATAGGCGCGGATGGATTCTTCGACATCCATGGCCAGTAGGTTGCGAAACAGCATGGCGGTGGGCTTCATCTGGGTTTCACCCAGCGACATGACCGGGAATTCGACCGGGAAGCCGCCAGCCTCCCACACGCCGCGTTTGACGCCTTCGGCCAGATCGCGCAGGCCGGAATTGCACGGCGTCAGTTCGGACCATGTATTGCAGATGCCGATAATGGGACGCCCGTCAAAGGCATGGTCGGGAAAGCCCTGGTTCTTCATCCAGGACCGGTGGATGAAACCATCCTTGTCCAGCTTGCCATACCAATGCTGCGAGCGGCGTTTTTTTGTCATTATTGTCAGCCCTTTAATATTTGGTCATGCCGCTTTGGCCGGTTTGCACCAGCCTGGCAACCAATCCGCATGCGCGATCAAAAGATCGCTGACCAGATTGCGGATCTGTTGCAGGTCGAGCTCGGCGGCTGTGTGTGGGTCCATCATGGCGGCGTGGTATATGTATTCGGGGTTCTGGTCGGTCAGCGCCCGCACAGTCAGTTCCTGCACGTTGATCTGGGTGCGCATCAGCGCAATCAGCTGCGGTGGGATGTCGGTCACGACCGAGGGTTGCACCCCGTTGCTGTCCACCAGGCACGGCGTTTCCACAGCAGCCCCCAAGGGCAGTTGCGGGATCTGGCCGGTATTGGGCAGGTTGCCATAGGCGGTGTAGGGCATATTGGTCACGATGGCGTTCATCAGATCCGCCGCGAATTCGTGGCTGCGACATACCTCTACCGCCCGCCCGTCGGTCAGGGTTTTTGCCTGTTCCTTCCAGTCCTCGACCTGCTCGACGCAGCGGGTGGGGTATTCATCCAGCGGGATCGAGAACTGCTCGATCAGATCGTCGCGCCCATCCTTGATGAACCAGGGCACATATTCGGCCAGATGCTCCGAGCTTTCGGTGCAGAAATAGCCCAGATGATCCATCACTTCGTATCGGACCTTGTTGGGGCAGCGTGGCATCAAAAGGGGCGGTTTCGGCAGTTGTCCACCTGCATATCCCTGTCGGAGCGCAGGATAGAGATCGCGGCCCTGATGCTCGAGCTTGAGGAAGAAAGCCACATGGTTGACGCCTGCGACCTTATAGCGAAACTCCTGCTTGGGCAGCTCCAGATCATGGGCCAGTTCCTCGACCGTGTTTTGCACCGAATGGCACAGCCCGACATGTTTCAATGTCGGAAACCGTTCGGCCAAAGCCCAGGTGTTGATCGCCATCGGGTTCACATATTGCAACAGCGTCGCGTTGGGGCAGAGCTGCAACATATCCTGCGCCACGTCCCACAGAACCGGAACGGTGCGTAACCCGCGCATGATCCCGCCCACGCCCAGCGTATCGGCGATGGTCTGACGCAGGCCATATTGCTTGGGGATCTCGAAATCAGTCACTGTGCAGGGGTTATACCCTCCGATCTGAAAGGCGGTAATCACGAAATCCGCCCCCTCCAATGCGGCGCGTCGATCGGTATGGGTGGTTATGGTGGCCCCCGTGCCGACCGAGCGCACCATGGCGCGGGCCACGGATTCGCTCTCAGCCAGGCGCTGTGTGTCGATATCCATCAAGGCGAAATGGCTGTCGGCCAGGGCGGGGGTCAAAAGGGCATCGCCCACGATATTGCGCATGAAGATCGTGGAACCGGCCCCGATAAAAGTGATTTTGGTCATCAGGCAAACCTTTAGCTTGATGTTATTTTACGGCACCGAGTGTCAGGCCCGCGATAAAATGTTTCTGCATCAGGAAGAACATGGCAACCGGCGGCAGCGCCGCGACAATGGAACCGGCACTCATCAGCTGATAGGCGGCGCGGAACTGCGCGTTAAAGCTGGTGATCCCTGCGGTTACAGGCTGGCTCTCAGCACCTTGCGTCAGCACTACTGCCCAGAAATAGTCGTTCCAGATGAAGGTAAAGATCAGCACACTGAGCGCCGCGATGGCGGGCTTCATCAGCGGCAGCACCACGTACCAGAAGATACGCCATTCACTGATCCCTTCGACCCGCGCCGCCTCGATCAGTTCAAAGGGCAGGGCGCGGATGAAATTCCGCATGAACAGGGTGCAAAACCCGGTCTGGAACGCGATGTGGAACAAGACCAGCCCGGTCTTGGTGTTGTACAGGCCCAGGTCCAGCGTCAGGTCGCGCACGGGCACCATGAGGATTTGGAAAGGCACGAAATTGCCCGCTACGAACAGGAAGAAGATCCAAAGGTTCGATTTGAATTTGTAGATGCCGAGTGCAAACCCCGTCATGCTACTTAGCGCGACGCACCCGATGACCGTGGGAACGGTGATCAGGAAAGAATTCATCAGATAGCGCGGCATATCCGAATTGAAAAACACCTGCCCATAGTTGAATGCGCCCTCAAAGCTGGACGGCATCCCCCAGTAGTTGGCATTGGTGAAATCCGCGGCGGGTTTGACCGAGAATAGGGCGACGGCCAGCAACGGCCCGAGCCACAAAAGCAAGGCCAGCGGCAGCAACGCCTGATAGGTGATCTGCGCTGCACGAGGTTGTTTTTCGATTGGCTTGGGAAACATCTCAGTGCCCCCTTTCTTCGCGGTACATTGACCACAGGAAATAACCGATGAAACACAGCATGATAAGGAACAGGATCACCGCGATAGCCGCGCCATACCCCATGCGGAAGCCATACTCGGACAAGGCGACTTCGAACATGTAATAGGCCAGCACGCGCGATGATCCGAACGGACCGCCCTGTGTCATGATTGAGATCAGGTCAAAGCTGCGAAGCGCGCCAATGATGGTGACGACAAAGGCAATGAAGGTGGCAGGGCGCAGTTGCGGCAGGATGATATGCCACAACATCCGCCAGCTCTTGGCACCGTCCAGCCGCCCGGCTTCGATTTGTTCGGGGTCCACGGCGTTGAGGCCGGTCAGGTAAAGGATCATGCAATAAGCTGTCTGCGGCCAGAGACCGGCAAAGATGATGCCATAGGTCACGAACCGCTCGTCACCCAACACGTTCACGGGGCCCATGCCAAAGAATCCGAGGAATTCGTTCAGCAGGCCGAATGTGGGATCGTAGAACCATGTGAACACAAGGCCAACGACCACCTGAGAAATCACGAAGGGGAAGAAAAACAGGGATTTATACAGGCGAATGCCCCAGACCGTCTGGTTCAGGAACAGCGCGATGAACAGACCCGCCGGAATCGCCGCCAGATAGAGCAGCAGCCAGATCAGGTTGTTTTTGAGCGAGATGTAAAAGGCATCCCGGTCCGACCATTCCCAGTACAGGTCTTCATAATTGCGAAAGCCGACATATTCGGCAGCCCCCAGGCCGTCCCATTCGTAAAGCGACAGGTTGAAGGACTGAAAGACCGGAATGATCACATAGACCATAAAGAACAACAGGCCTGGGGCCAAAAATAACCAGGGCGCGATGCGCTGTTGGTTTCGGTGGAACCAGCTTTCTTGTTCGTGGGTATCGACGGCGGTCATGGGCGTCCCCGGTTCTGGTAGGCGGAGTAAGGCGGGTTGATACCCGCCTTACTCAGGTCATGGCTCAGGATTGGCTTTGCCAATCCTGACCGGTTCAGTTGTCGTAGATGCGCTGACGCGCCCGTTCGAGTTTGGCCAGGATTTTGTCCGCATTGTCTGGCTTGACCATGAATTCCTGGAAGCCTTCCATCGACGCCTTGGCCATTTCTGCCGGTGCGTCGCGGTCCCAGAACTGGGCGACTCCGCCCGGGCTGTTTGACGACAGCATGGTAAAGCCCTGCTGCAGGAACTTGTCGGCATCTACCGAGGACTGAGCATTGACCGGCAACTGGCCGAGATTCGAGCCATTGTTGATCTCGGTCTGTTCATCCGCAGACACAACGAAGCGCAGGAATTCACGGGCGGCTTCTTTGTTCGCCGCGTTTGACGGGATGTGGAACGTGTCGGTCGGTGCATCTTCGGCCAGTTCGACATCGGGGTTGATGGCAACAAACTGGTAGAAGTCCAGCTGGTCGTCACTCAGGCCCGCCTCACGCAGCGGCGCCACGGCGAAGTTGCCCATCAGATAAGCCGCCGCATCACCGTTGACCATGAAGGGCAGAGCTTCTTGCCAGCTATAGGTCTGGTGGTTGTCGATGAAGGCACCCATATCGATCAGCTGTTTCCAGTTGGCGAAGGTCTGCTTGACCCGGTCATCCTCCCAGCTGATTTCACCATTGGCCAGCTGGTTGTGGAAGTCATAGCCGTTGGTGCGCATGTTCAGGTAGTCGAACCAGCCACCGGCAGTCCACAGGAACTTGGTGCCGATCGTATAGCAAGCGCGACCGGAATCGACGATCTTTTGGCAATTCGCCAGCTCTTCTTCCCAGGTTGCGGGCTCGGTCAGGCCCAGCTCGTCAAAGATGTCTTTGCGATAATAAACGCCCCACTGATAGTAGGTGTAGGGCACGCCCCACTGTTTGCCGTCGATCGTCATCGCACCTTTGGTTGAGGCCAGATTGTCCGCAATCGCAGGTTCCGCCCACAGGTCCGAGACGTCTTCGAACAGGCCAGCCTCGACATAGGGTTTCATCCGATTCGCCGCGTACCACGTGGCGACATCCGGCGTATCCGCAGTCAAGAAGTTGCGGATCTGGGTTTTGTAGGCCTCGCGGTCGATCACCGTTGTCTCGATGGCCAAATCCGGATGCTGTTGCTGAAATCTGTCGATCATTGCTTCCATCGTGGCCCGGGGTGCCGGGTTCGATGTGTCCAGGAATATCCGCAATTCGCCGGTAAGCTCGGCAGAGGCGGGAACAGCAAGTGCAACGCTCATGGCCAGAGCGGCCGTGGTGCGCTTGTAGATGGAATGCATGGTTTCCTCCCTTAGCTTCCATTTTAGTTCCATATATTGGAACTTAGTTTTATATGTTGAAAACTACACATCGACTCGGTTAGTCTTGTCAAGACCCTCTTGGCTGAGGCCGAAGGTTAACTGGAGGAGACAGAGCGCCCGTGGCAGGTGATGGAACGATAGGGAAAGCATGTGACGTGCTTGATCAGGTGGCCGCGTTTCAGCGGCCGGTTCGCTTTGCGGAACTGCTGGATAGCAGCCGCTTTCCCAAGGCAACGCTCTATCGGTTTCTGCAATCCCTGACCAATCAGGGGATGTTGTCCTATGACCCGGATAGGCAGACCTATGCACCGGGTTTGAGGCTGGTTCGGCTGGCCCATGCGGCGTGGACGCAAAGCTCACTGGCGCCGATTGCCAGGCCTTTTCTCGATACGCTCAGCGGTGAAACGGGCGAGACTGTGCATCTGGCGCAGCTCGATTCTGGTCAGGTTCTGTATGTCGATAAGCGCAATGCCGCCCAGCCGGTTGAGATGTATTCACAGGCGGGCAAGGTCGGACCGGCCTATTGTACGGGTGTGGGCAAGGCGATGATGGCCTTTCTGGATGAGGCCGAGCTGAACAAGGTGATCTCACAGCAAAGCTTTCACCGGTTTACGGAAAAGACCCTAGCTTCGGAAGCTGCGCTGCGGTCCGATCTGGAACTGATCCGCAGCCGGGGCTACGCCCTGGATGATGAAGAACACGAGACGGGGATCATTTGTGTTGCCTGCCCGATCCGAACGCAGGGCGGGCGGATGTTGGGTGCAATTTCGGTGACCGGCTCGACTGAGCGGATGAATTTCGATCAGCTCGAGGCCTGGATTCCCCGCGTGCGCCGGGTGGCCGAACAAATCGCGGCCGAAGCTCAGGCCTGGCGGTTCCCTGAAACACGCCCCGATGGCCAGAAGGACAGGATACAAGCGACATGACCGGAGTAACTCTGAACCAAACGATTAAGCGGTATGGCCAGACACAGGTGATTCACGGAATCGACCTCGAAATCGAGGATGGTGAATTCTGTGTCTTTGTCGGCCCATCGGGTTGTGGAAAATCTACTTTGTTGCGGATGATCGCAGGGCTTGAGGAAACGACCGAGGGCCAAATTCACATCGGCGCGCGCGAGGTGACACATCAGGACCCTGCGAAACGGGGCGTGGCGATGGTGTTCCAGACCTATGCCCTGTACCCGCATATGACGGTGGCCGAGAATATGGGGTTTGGCCTGCGGATGAACGGCGTGGCAAAAGCCGAAATCGACAGGAAGGTTCAGGAAGCCTCGGGTATCCTGAAGCTGGACCAGTATCTGAAACGCAAACCCAAGGCTCTGTCGGGTGGTCAGCGCCAACGCGTTGCCATCGGGCGTGCGATTGTGCGCGGCCCCGAGGTGTTCCTGTTCGATGAACCTCTGTCCAACCTGGACGCCGAATTGCGCGTTGAGATGCGTGTGGAAATTGCCCGGCTTCACAATGAAATTGGCGCGACCATGATCTATGTGACTCACGATCAGGTCGAGGCGATGACCATGGCCGATAAGATCGTGGTGCTGCGCGATGGTCGGATCGAACAGGTCGGTGCGCCGATGGATCTGTATCGGGATCCAGATAACAAGTTTGTAGCAGGGTTCATTGGCTCGCCTGCCATGAACTTCCTGGATTGCGACATCGTTGATGGTCAGGTGACTCATCCGGCGATCACTCAGCCTCTGCCCGTCCCAGCATCGGTTCCTTTGGGTCTGTCTCGGGTCACGCTGGGTATCCGCCCGGAACATATTCAGGTTGATCGGTCGGGCGATACCTGCACCGTTGATCTGACCGAGGCGCTTGGCGGCGTCAGCTATTCCTATTTGCTGACATCGAATGGCGACAAGCTGATCGTTGAAGAGCGCGAAGACGAGCGCAGTAAGCAGGGTACACGCATTGGTATTTCGATCCGCCCGGAACGCACCATGCTGTTTGATCCCGAAACCGGGATGCGGTTGAGATAACTATCCTTTAGCCAGTCGAGAAAGCCGCGCCAGATGAAAGGTCCGACGCGGGTTTTTTGCGTCGAATTATATATGGATTTTGTATCCAATATCCGTTATCGCGTGAAAACGGGCGCATGACGCCTATCTGGACCCCTGTAACTAGAGGATAGCACCGTATGTCGACCAATGTATTTAGCGGTACGATGCCCGCGCTCATGACCCCTTGCTCGGCGGATCGGCAGCCGGATTTCGACGCACTTGTTCGCAAGGGCAAGCAAATGATCGACGCAGGCATGTCTGCGGTTGTCTATTGCGGATCCATGGGCGACTGGCCGCTTTTGACGGATGCACAGCGCATGGAAGGGGTGGAACGTCTGGTGGATGCCGGGCTGCCGGTTGTGGTCGGAACCGGGGCAATCAACACCAAATCCGCCGAGGCCCACGCAGCACATGCGCAAAAGGTCGGCGCTGTCGGGTTGATGGTCATTCCCCGGGTTCTGTCCCGCGGGAGCTCATCAACTGCGCAAAAGAACCATTTCAAGGCAATCCTGTCTGCTGCGCCGGACGTGCCGGCAATTATCTACAACAGCCCATATTATGGTTTCGCAACAAAGGCTGATCTGTTCTTTGCCCTGCGCGCCGAACACCCTAACCTCATTGGGTTCAAGGAATTCGGAGGCAAGGACGATCTGCGCTATGCAGCGGAAAACATCACCAGTCAGGATGATGATGTGACGTTGATGGTGGGTGTGGACACCGAGGTTTACCACGGTTTCGTCAACTGTGGGGCAACCGGTTCGATCACCGGGATCGGAACGGCCCTCCCACGTGAGGCGTTGCTGTTGGCTGCGCTTTCTCAAAAGGCCGCGCGGGGCAATGCCGAAGCCCGGTTACGGGCGCAAGAACTGACCGAGGCCATTCAGGTGCTGTCCAGTTTTGATGAGGGCCCGGATCTTGTGCTGTATTACAAGCATCTTCTGGTGTTGAACGGGGAAGAGGAATACCGCCTGCATTTCAATGAAACTGATGCCCTGACAGATGCACAGCGGAATTATTGCGAACAGCAATACGCGTTGTTTGGGGCTTGGTTCGCCGATTGGTTGAAACTAGGTGGGGTGATCGCAGAATGCATGTGATCGACAGCCACACCGGAGGAGAACCGACCCGGGTCATCCTCGATGGTGCACCAGATCTGGGCTCTGGCCCTCTGGCTGAACGCGCCCGGCGGCTGGACACCGAATACAGGGATTTCTATCGTTCGGTCATGCTTGAACCGCGCGGACAACCGGCCATGGTCGCGGCCTTGTTGGTGGAACCGGTTGATCCAACCTGTGTCACCGGCGTGATCTATTTTGATGTCGATGCTGTTTTGGGAATGTGCGGCCACGGAACCATTGGCCTGACCGTGACGCTGGCGCATCTTGGTCGGATCGATGTTGGAATACATCGGATCGAAACGCCAGCCGGAGTTGTCACGGTCGAACTGCACGATGCCAATACTGTCACGGTCACGAATATCGAAAGCCGCCGCGTTCACAGCGACATTTCACTTCATGTGCCCGGTTTCGGTGAGGTTGCAGGGGATGTGGCCTATGGTGGAAACTGGTTCTTTATCGTCGATCCAAGCCCGCTTTCCGTTATTCCGGCCAATATTCGGGAACTGACCGATAGGGCCGTTGCTATCCGCAAAGCCTCGATCGCGCAGGGGGTTGGGGGCGAGCAGGGTGAACCGATTGATCATGTAATCTTTCAGGACGCATCGCCCGAGCAAGCGATTCACAGCCGCAACTTTGTTCTGTGCCCGGATGACAATTACGACCGGTCGCCCTGTGGCACCGGCAGCTCTGCTCGGCTGGCCTGTCTGGCCGCTGAGGGTCTATTGGCCCCGGGGCAGGAAATCGTCCAGCAAAGTGTGATCGGCAGCACCTATCGCTTGTCCTATCAGGCTGGGTCCAATGGCGGTGTTATCCCCTCGATCACCGGGCAGGCCTATGTCATGGCGGAGTCGCGGTTGATTTTTGAAGCGGCTGATCCATTCCGTTCGGGGATTGAGGTATGACCCAGCAGATCGTCGTCATCGGAGCTGGTGTGATTGGCATGACCATTGCGCTGGAACTACAGCGCCGGGGTCATGCCGTGTTGGTCCTGGACAAGGAAGGCGTCGCCGCGCAGACCTCGGCCGGAAATGCCGGGGCCTTTGCTTTTTCCGAAGTTGAGCCTCTGGCAACGCCCGGCATCATGAAAAAGGCACCGAAGTGGCTGCTGGACCCGTTGGGGCCGTTGTCGATCCCGCCTGCATATGCATTGCAGATTGCGCCCTGGATGTACCGTTTCTGGCGCGCGAGCCAGCCCGGTCGCTATGCCGAGCTGTTGGCCGCTCAGGCCAGCCTCATGAAAGTGTCCAGCGCCGCGCTTGAACGGTTGATCCCAGCGGTTGACGGCGAGGCGATGATGCAGCGCGACGGTCAGATGCAGCTCTATGAATCCGAGGCCGAATACCGCGCAAGCCTGCCCGCCTGGGAGGTGCGCCGCCAGCATGGTATCGACTTTGAATTGCTGGAAAGCCCTCAGGCGATTGCCGAAAAACAGCCGGGCCTCAGCCCTCGGTTCACTCATGCGGGATTTACGCCCAACTGGTTGAATACCGTTGATCCCAAGAAATGGGTCGAGCGCCTTGCCCAGACCTTTCAAAGCCGGCAAGGCCGGATCGAGCGGCGCGATATTCAGGCGTTAGTGCCACAGCAAAGCGACATGCGCCTTGAAACGGCGGAAGGGCCCGTGGACGCGGCGAAAGTGGTCGTGGCTGCCGGCGCATGGTCTCATCACATCGCCAGAACACTTGGTGACCGGTTCCCGCTTGAAACCGAGCGAGGATACAACACGACCCTGCCCGAAGGTGCATTTGATCTGCGGATGCACCTGTCCTTCTCGCGGCATGGGTTCGTTGCCAGCCGGATCAACAATGGCGTCAGGATCGGCGGCGCGGTCGAGTTGGGCGGTCTGAACCTCGCCCCCAATTTCAAACGAGCCGACACGTTATTGCACAAAGCCGAAGAGTTTCTACCCGGCCTCAAGACCGAAGGAGGCACGCAATGGATGGGGTTCCGGCCGTCGATGCCTGACAGCATCCCGGTCATCGGTGTTTCTCCAAATGCGTCTTGCGTGTTCTATGCGTTCGGCCATGGGCATCTTGGGCTGACCCAATCCGCAGGCACGGCCGAGCTTGTTGGGGCCATGGTTGACCGTCAGGCCCCCCCGATTTCGCCAGCCCCCTTTGCTGCTGGCCGGTTCTGAGGGAGGGGGTCGTGCGCAGTATCAAAACTCTCCACGTGATCTCCGCCCATGCCGAAGGCGAGGTCGGAGATGTCATCGTTGGCGGTGTTCTTCCGCCACCCGGTGATACCTTATGGGAGCAGCGGTCGTTCATCGCGCGCGACCAGTCCTTGCGCAACTTTGTCCTGAATGAACCGCGCGGGGGTGTATTTCGTCATGTAAACCTGTTGGTGCCGCCCAAACATCCGCAAGCAGATGCAGGCTTCATTATCATGGAGCCCGAAGACACACCGCCAATGTCTGGTTCAAACTCGATCTGCGTGGCCACCGTGCTGCTGGATAGCGGGATCATTCCGATGCAGGAACCGGTTACACATCTGACGCTTGAGGCACCGGGCGGGCTGGTCCCGGTGCGCGCCGAATGCCGGAATGGCAAGGCCGAGCGCATATTTGTGCAGAACCTGCCCAGTTTTGTAGACCGGCTCGCCGTTCCGCTTGAAGTGCCGGGCCTTGGCACACTGACCGTGGATACGGCCTATGGGGGCGACAGTTTCGTGGTGGTCGATGCGGCGGCGCTTGGGTTTGACATCGTGCAGGACGAGGCGCGTGACATTGCGCGGCTGGGTGTAGCGATCACCAATGCGGCCAACGAACAAATTGGGTTTACGCATCCCGAAAACCCGGACTGGAATCACATTTCATTCTGCGCTTTTTGTGGCCCGACCGAGCGGGTAGCAAATGGCCTGCGCGGAAAATCCGCCGTGGCGATCCAGCCGGGCAAAGTTGATCGGTCCCCTACCGGTACCGCAGTTTCTGCCCGCATGGCCTTGATGGCCGCCAAGGGAGAAATGGCAGTCGGGCAATCTTTCCAGGCGGTTTCGATCATCGGCTCGTCTTTCACCGGACAGGTCGTCGAGGCCACAACGATCGGGGGGCGTGCCGCGATCATTCCCGAGATCAGTGGCCGCGGATGGATTACCGGTACACATCAACACATGCTTGACCCGGACGATCCCTGGCCGGGCGGATATAAGCTCAGCGATACCTGGGGCGTCTGAATTTTGCCCATTGGCAAGCAGTTTTGATGATTTTCCGCAAACCGTGTCAAAATGCGCGGCCTCTGGCGATTGATCCCAAGCCAAACGTCATTTAAGGGAGGCCCTGTCAATACAGAGTCATCCCGGGACGGCAGTCTTGTAACGTCCCTTACGTGCCACATCGACGTGGCCCCAACTCTTGGATCGCACGCCCCGAAAGGCTTAAAAAGGTAAAAGAATATGGCAGATAAATCGAACTTCGACATATTGTATACCATTGTAGACGAAGCGCCCGAGCTGGCCAGCGCCTCATTCCTACCCATCATTCGAAAGTTTGCATCCGCCGCCGGTGTCAGCGTCGGAACCAAGGATATTTCACTTGCTGGGCGGATTATTTCGACCTTCCCCGAAAAGCTGACAGATGCGCAGCGCATCACCGATGATCTGGCCGCATTGGGTGAGTTGGTGAAGACACCCGATGCCAATGTGATCAAGCTGCCCAACATCTCGGCCTCGGTGCCGCAGCTGGTGGCCGCCGTCGAAGAGTTGCAAGCACAGGGTTATGACATCCCGAGCTATCCCGAAGAACCTGCGACTGACGAAGAAAAAGCGATCCGCACGCGGTATGATGCTATCAAGGGTTCGGCTGTGAACCCGGTTCTGCGCGAAGGTAACAGCGACCGTCGCGCCGCGCGCGCCGTCAAGAATTATGCCCAGAAGAACCCGCATTCGATGGGTACATGGGCCGCTGACAGCAAGACTAAAGTCTCGTCCATGTCCGGCAATGATTTCTACGCGAATGAGAAATCGGCCACCATCACTGCGGCGCAAGCCGGTGACGCCAAAATCGAATTTGTCGGACAAGACGGCAGTACTACGGTTCTGAAAGACGGCTGGCCGCTGGCCGAGGGCACCGTTGCCGATGCGACCTTCATGTCCGTCAATGCGCTGTCGTCTTTCCTGGCCGAGGCCATCGAAGACACCAAAAAAGACGGCACCATGTTCTCGCTTCACCTGAAGGCCACAATGATGAAGGTCAGCGACCCGATCATCTTCGGCTATGCGGTCAAGGCGTGGCTTGCCCCGGTATTCGAGGCCTATGGCGCTGAATTGGATGCGCTGGGTGTGAACCCGAACTCGGGTCTGGGCGATCTGCTGGAGCGGGTTGCAGGCAACGCCGATATCATGGCAGCCATTGACGCGATCAAGGGCGACCGCCCGTCCATGTACATGGTCGACAGCGACAAGGGTATCACCAACCTGCACGTGCCGTCTGATGTGATCATCGACGCCTCGATGCCTGCCGTGATCCGTGCTGGTGGTAAGGGTTGGGACGAAACCGGGTCCAAGGGTGACACCAACTGTGTGATCCCGGACCGTTGTTATGCGTCTATTTATGATGAATCCGTCAAATTCTTCAAAGCCAATGGCGCGCTGAACCCAGCCACCGTCGGGGCTGTGGCCAATGTGGGTCTGATGGCACAGAAAGCTGAAGAATACGGCAGCCACCCGACAACATTCCAGGCGCCTGCGAATGGGACCATTCGCATCGTGCTGGCCAATGGTGAGACGTTGCACGAGCATGCGGTTGAAAAGGGCGACATCTGGCGTGCCTGCACCGTGAAGAAGGCTCCGATTGAGAACTGGATTCAACTGGCGATGGACCGTCAGCGTCTGACCGGATCCGAGGCGATCTTCTGGCTGGACGCAAACCGTGCCCATGATGCCGAACTGATCAAATCCGTCCAACCAACACTGGAAGCTGCTGGCGTGGCGGACAAGTTCCAAATCCTGGCACCGCGTGAGGCGACCCACCAGTCGTTGGAGACCATCACGGCCGGTAACGACAGCATCGCCATCACCGGCAACGTGCTGCGTGACTATCTGACCGACCTGTTCCCGATCCTTGAGCTGGGTACTTCGGCCAAGATGCTGTCGATCGTCAAGCTGATGCAGGGCGGCGGATTGTTCGAAACCGGCGCGGGTGGCTCTGCCCCGAAACACGTGCAGCAACTGGTCGAGGAAAACCACCTGCGCTGGGACTCGATGGGTGAGTTCTGCGCGCTTGGCGAGTCTTTGAATTTCCTAGCCGACAGCAAAGGCAACGCCAAAGCCGGAGTTCTTGGCGCCGCTGCCGAGGCCGCAACGCAGGGCATTCTGGACAACAATAAGTCGCCCAGCCGCAAAGTCGGGCAGCCGGATAACCGCGACAGCCACTATTGGTTCGCGCGCTATTGGGCCGAGGCGCTGGCCGCGCAATCCGATGATGCTGATCTGGCCGCCGAGTTCGCGCCGATTGCTGCAGAGTTGGCCGCGAAAGAACAGCAGATCCTATCCGAACTGGCCAACGCACAAGGGGCAGCGGCAGATCTGGGTGGTTACTATCACACCGACCCGACCAAGACTGCAGCAGTCATGCGCCCGAGCGCGACACTCAATGGTATCATTGACGGGTAATCCAGGTGCCCTCTGTCCTGATTTGGGCAGGGTTCTGAACCTGGCGTGAAAATTAAAAAGGGACCGACCCCCAAAGTCAGTCCCTTTTTGAGCGAGTGGGGAGGCCGAAGCCTCTCCGGTGTAGTTGCGTTAACTGTAACAAAACCCTGCTGGCTGGATATTAGGGGTTTCCCGTATATTCATCCGTCTGCTGTGCCGCTGACGATACACCTACCAAAATCATTGCTCTGCCGCCGCAGAAAGGGCTTTGGCGCCGTGTTGAATTCGGGAACAATAGGCTTGGAAAAGGCGAATTATGCGCGAAATGTGATTGTGCCATGTGCCCACAAGGTGTTGAAAGAGCGGGTGATTTGCTTTTCAGCACAACGGTGGTAAGAAAATCTGATTTTGTTTTGTATTCGAGTGTTGTGTGCCGTGTGTGTTTATCCCTTTGTTTTTGAGCATTTTTCCTATTTCACAGGTCCATGTGATGCGTCTTTTTCCTGCGCCTGTCCGGGCGCCGCAGAAAAGCTTGCCGATGATACGCAAATCGGTTCAACTGAATTCGCCCGGTTTCGCCGTTAATGACGGCAAATGTCGATATCGGTCGAAAGGGACCAGATGGAATGACTGAAAAAACCCGCAGTTCGCGTTTCGGGTCAATCCTATGTCTGGTTGCCGCTCTCTATTTCTTTGGGGTCGTCGCATACGCGCTGATGAATTCAGCGGAATTTGCCAATGGAACCGCGCGGCTGATCCGGTACATTCTGGCCCCGGGCGCGATTGGGCTGGTGCTGGCCTTATGCGCGGTCTTTTTATCAGACGAAGGCAGGCTGACAGTTGGCGTGAGCGCTGTTTCCCTGTTGGCGGCTCTGTTCGCATTCGAGGCCTATCTGACAATCAAGATAATCCCCGGGCGCCTGGGGCTGGTCGGGTTTGTCGGCGATGACGTCAGCGTCGAAGAATACAAGGAAAATTTGCCGCCGGGCCGGACAATGAAACATGTGAACGATGCGCTGGATACACAGCTGCTCGAATCCGCGTATCTGGCGCCCATGCCGGGTGACAAGATGCTGCTGTGCTCGGTGCTGGGCGAGCCGGTGACCTATACGCCTGATCGTTTGGGGTTTCGCAATCCACCTTCGGTCTTTGAAAACGATTTGAATGTGATGCTGCTGGGCGACTCGTTTTCCGAAGGGTTCTGCCTGAGAGAGGGTGAGCATCTGGCGGATAAGCTGCGTCAGGATATGCCGAGCTTGCTTAACACCGGTCACAGAGGCATTGGCCCGCTGTATCAACTGGCGGTTTTGGGCCGATACGGGCCAGAGTTCCAGCCTGATCTTACGATCTTTTCTTTCTTTGCGGGCAATGACTGGCGCAATCTGGAACGAGAGCTTGAGAAGCCGTGGCTGCGCGAAGCACTCGACCCGGCTGCAGATTTTGGCCCGATCGAGCATCCGGATCAGTCGGAAATATCCGCTCCAATTATTTCTGGATGGTGGTCTGAGACGACGTTGTCCTGGATCGACTACCTGCGGGCGCAAAGGGTGTTCAGGAACTTTCTGGCATTGCAGAAAACGGCCGAGATTCTTGGGATTCACTATCCCAAAGCGACCGATGAGAACCCGGTATTTGCGGATGTTCTGATCCGGGCAAAGCAGATAACATCACAATGGGATGGTGAGATCGTCATCGTGTATGTGCCGACGGTCAGCCGCTATATGGGTCTGGTCGCCCAGCCCTTTATCCACGACCCGCTGCGAGTATTGGTGAAAGATGCGGCTGCGCAGGCCGGGCTGGACGTGATAGACTTAACGGATGTTATCGAAATGCAAGAGGATCCGGCATCGTATTATGCGCCGGATTCTCATTTCAACGAAGCAGGCGCAGAACTGGCCGCTCGGGCAATTACAGAGGGGCTGCGCCAACGCAATTTGATAGAACAGTAACGAATTGGTGTGTTTTGCCAGGGCCGCGCAACAGGCGCGGTATTGAGGTGTGAAATGAAGATTTTGTCATTCAAGTCGGGTCACGACGGTACGGTTGCGGGTATTGATGCCCAAAACGGTAACCTGCTGTTTTCCTATGAATCCGAGAAAGACAGTTTTCCCCGCAATACGTCAGTCACACCGGATACATTTATCGACTCTGGCCTGTGGTTCCGGGACTTGCCTGATATCCTGGCCCTTAGCGGCTGGTCAACGACCGGAACACAACATGTGACGACCTCGGGGGCAGGGTATTTCGGCATTGGCGAAGATGCTCAGACCGTGGGGAAACGAACGTTTTTTGGCAAGGAGATCGACTTTTTCTCATCGACCCATGAAAGGGCACATATTTGGGGCGCTTATGGGATGTCTCCGTTTCGTCAGGGTGAACCTTGTTATGTGTTGGTTTGGGAAGACACGCTTGGCGATTTCTACAAGATTGATGAAGATCTAAAGCTGTCTCATGTCGGTCGGGTAATGACCGGGCCAGGTGCCCGATATTCATTCCTGAGCGCACTGGTTGATCCCGATTATCCCGTGCTTTCGCGTGAACAACGGCGTGAGGACCCCGGGAGGATGATGGCGGCATGTGCCTATGCAGAGCCCGGTTCACATGACGCGGATGAACATGCGCTGATAGACTATCTTTTGTCAGATCAGCCATTGGCCGAAATTCTGCGCAAGGATCGGTTGACCGATTCCCCGTTTTTCAATGTCGGAATGCACAGCCAGCAGTTCAGTAATCTTGCACAGAAACTCTCGGATGCGATTTTTTCACGGTTCCTTGCCTTTGCCGAACAGAACCTGACAGAGGGCTATCCGCTGGTGATTGCCGGCGGATGTGGATTGAACTGCGATTGGAACACCAAGTGGCAGAATTGCGGCTTGTTCCGAGATGTATTTGTACCACCTTGCAGCAGTGATTCCGGCTGCGCCATAGGAACTGCAGTTGATGCCATGCGCCACTATACGGGCCAGGCAAAGCTGGATTGGACGGTTTATTCCGGACAGTCCTTTGTGGATGATAAAATCGACAGTAGCGGCATGCGGGTCAGCGAGCTGCGTCTGAACGATGTCGCGGATGCGTTGATGTCCGGTGAGCTCATCGGTTGGGCCAGAGGGAACTGTGAAATCGGTCCGCGCGCATTGGGCAACCGCTCGATTCTGGCGGCCCCGTTCTGGGCCGAAACCCGCGTGCGCCTGAACAGGGCTAAAAACCGGCCGGATACAAGCCCCGTGGCCCCATCCTGCCTTGAGGAAGATGTCAGCCAGCATTTTGAGTGGGAAAACTCCGCGCCTTATATGTTGCATCTGCAGAAGGTGACCAATCAGAACCTGGCCGCGATCACGCATGTAGACGGGACAGCAAGGGTCCAAACAGTCCGCCGGGATCAGAATGCTTTCTTTTACGACCTGCTGAACGCATTCAAGTCGGCTTCGGGCACGGGTGTATTGTGCAATACGTCACTGAACTTTCGCGGAGCGGGGTTCATAAACAAAACCAGTGATCTGCATCACTATGCAAGATCGGCAAAGCTGGACGGCTTTGTCGCAGGAAACACGTTCTACAGGTTTAACTAGTAATATTGGCGCGCTTGCGGTGTCGCCGCACTTTTGGAGGTTAAGTACTTTGTCGTATGAATCAGGTCTGCAAAACTTTGAAAGACGCCGCCTCTTAGCTTCTGCAACAGCAAGGATTTCGGCCTATTGTCTCTTGTGTGGAAACATTGAGCAAATAACGACAAGAAAACTCGGAAAAATGGCCAAGCTGTCCAATCATTAGGATAAGAATTCGTTCGAACATGGGCGCAGCATCAAAGATTTGTATTTCAGGCGACGGTGATCTTGGTCGCTACAAGGGACGATAGAGAATGGATCAAAACCATATCGCAAACCAATTTGGCCAACAGCGTCTGGATGGCATATGGCGGATGATTTACCGTCATCTGAAGTTGATCCTCGGAGTGACCGCAGCTGTGATCGTCGGCACGTTTATGGTCGTCAATCAACTGGACCCAAGATACAAATCCCGCGCCGAAATCGTTCTCACATCTCTGGATATGCGCGTCCGCGCCGACAGTGTCGAACTTGAATCCTACGAGCTGACCCGCACTTTGATTGAAACCGAAATCGACATCCTGCGGTCACGGGAGTTTGCGGCAGAGGTCGCCCTGGCGCTGGACCTGTTCGAGAATGAGGCTTTTGCCGGGGCGCAAAACCCCGCAAATCCGCAATCCACATCCGTTATCCGCAATCGTGTAATCGACAATACACTGTCGACATATAACGTACTTCGGCAAGGAGAGAGCCTTGCGATTGAGATCATCTCAACAGCCGAAGACCCGCAGCTGGCAGCCGATATTGCTAATACAGTTGCAGAAACCTTTATCCTTCGCCTGCAGCAGCGGCGGCAGCAGGGTCTTTCATCTTCCATTTCTTTTCTTAAGGACCGCGTAAATGAGCTGGGTGACGAACTAACCCGTGACGAACTTCAGATGGCGGCCTTTATTCTTGAAGAAAATCTGGCGGATGAATCCGTGCCGGGTAGGCTTCGGTCGGAACTTGCGCGGCTGAACTCGCAAAAAGATGTGCATGAGATCAACGAAGCCAGCAGCGAAGAGGTCGACAAAATTGCTGACCAGATTGCCGTTGTTGAACAGGCATTGCGCAGCCGGACCGGTTCGGAAATTGCATTGCTGCGGATGGAACGCGCGCTAGAGCTTCTTCGGATCCGGTATCAGACGACGATTGAAAAGCTGAATGATTTCGAAACCCAGCAACAGTTTCTTGGCCAGGCGGTTCAGCAGGTTTCGGTTGCTCATGCGCCGACTTCGGCATTCTGGCCGAATACCAAAGTCGCCGTCGCAGTCAGCGCGATTGTCGGGTTCTCTCTGGCATTTGTGATCGCCCTGTTGATGGAGGGCAGCAACACGCGGATCGTCAACGAAAACCAGATCGAACAGCAAACCGATCTGACCAATCTGGGTTTCCTGCCGGATACGGTGATGGATTCGGACACGGATGGTCAGCAGGAGTTGTTGCGCTTTATCCGTGATCAGGGCCGCTCGCCTTATGTCGAGGCGCTGCGCAGTGTTTTGACCATGTGGTTTAACACAAATGATGACGGCAGCATCGTCATGGTCACCTCTGGTGTTCCTGGAGAAGGCAAGACCGTGGTTGCGGTTTCGCTGGCCCTAGTGGCGGGTACAGATGGGATGCGCGTTCTATTGTTGGATATGGACAACCACCGTTGCCGTGCCTCAAAAACACTGGGTCTTACCGGGGCGGCCCCGGTCGAGATCGAGGACGCGCTGAGCGGTGCCGTGCAACCCAGCCAGATTTATGTCGATGGTGAAAGGGTACCGGGGGTTTCGTCGATCAGTCTGAACCTGCGTCCGAAAATATCCCGCAAACAGTTGATGCAGCAACTTGGCGAATACGGGCGCATGTTGCGCAATCAGTACGATCTTGTGTTGGTCGATACGCCGCCGACATTGGTCATTGATGACACGATCCGACTTGGGCCGCTTGTCGATGGTACGTTCCTGGTGGTGCGCTGGGGGCAGACCACCGAAAAAATTCTCAAGGATGCAATCGAAAAGCTGCGGATGAGCAATATCAAGATTTCCGGTACGATCATGAATGGTGTGAACATGCGGAAGCAAAGGCAATATGGGTATGGTGCCTATACATATCATTACTCGGATGAGCCTGGGAAAAGCAGCTGATTACGGTTCGCAGACCCTTGTAGGATTTGTTAGATTGGTGATTGGGTATTGGTTTTTATTTGCGAATATGAGGGCACAGCGCCCGCGACGCTTTTGCGGCGTGGTCCAATGACCGGCAGCCGCCAAGGGGTGGAATTGGCCGGTCGTTTGTGCGGCGGGCGGGTGGATCAGACATGACCTCTCAGCCCGGCGCAACCTCAATCCCGACTGCTGTGCTTCGGCGTTTACTGCGCAATCTGAAATGGATCTTCTCCTCTCAGATCGCAGTCGCTTTGCTGGGCCTTGTGTTTCTGCCGGTGGCCGCTCGCGCACTTGGGGCTGCAGGCTTGGGGGTAATGGCAATAGGCGAGGCCTATGCACGGATCGTTTCCCGGTTCCTTCATCTTGAGCCCTGGCAGGCGGTGATTAGATATGGAAGCACTGCGCTGGAGGAAGAAGACCGCGAACGATTTCGCCGACTTGTCGGGCTGTCGGTCCTGATTGATGTGGTTGGGGGCGTATTGGCCGCCGGCGCTGCGATCGCATTCGCACCGATCATCGCCGGATGGCTGGGGCTGGATCAGGATCTTGCATGGGTGCTGCCGGTCGCATCGCTGGGAATTCTGGTTTCGCTGAGGCCAACCGGGCTGGCTTTGTTGCGGTCCTTCGACCGGTTCGATCTGTTGGCCAAACTGGATATTTTCGCAGCGTCTGTGCGGATGGTGCTGGGGGTAATTGCCTGGCAACTTGGGTTTGGGCTGCCTGGCTTTGTCGCGATATTTGTTGCTGTCAGCCTTTTAGACGGCGTTCTGGCCTTTGCCGCGGGGCTGCGAGAAATGTCGCGGAATGGCTATGGCCGCCCGATGCTTGGAATAAAGCAAACTCTGGGTGAAAATTCCGGGTTTCTGCGCTTTGTTTGGAACAGCAATCTCTCTGTCATCTTGCGTCAGACCACGCAGCGCCTGGACGTGATCATATTGGGTGTTCTGATTTCACCGACGATGGTGGGATATTACCATATCGCGAAACGGTGCGGCGAAGCTGCACTGCGTCTTGGACGACCGCTAAGCCAGGCGATCTATCCCGAGTTCACCCGGTTTGCCGCCCGAAATGAATTTGACCGTTTGCAAAAAATGCTAACGGGTCTCAGCGCCGGGTTCTGGGGGGTAATTGCCCTTGTCTTGATTCCAGTGATCTTGATGCTGGAACCGATCGTTACTGCGATTTTTGGCGTGGATTATGCTCCCGCAGTACCGGTCGTGCGCGTGCAGGCAATCGCGGTAGGTATTTATCTTGGTGGGATACTGCTGAACCCTGCACTGCTGAGCCTGGGGCAAGACCGGGCCTTGGTTCGGATCGGTTTGTTGAACACTATTTTGTTTCTGATCCTCATTGCACCGATGGTTTCTGTTTTGGGCGTGGTCGGTGCCGCTGTGGCGCATGTGCTGTGTAATTCCGTCTGGCTAGGGCTGTGTGTGTTACACTTGCGGCGTACATTGCTGAACCCTGCATTACACGGAAAGGAGCAGGTGCGCCCATGAGACCTGCATCGGCCCAATCAGTTTCCTTTGGCAAGCCGACCAATGGGATCGGCTATTTGCCAAGCGTAGACATGGCAGCTCTCTATTTCCTGATGGCGGCTGTAGCCCTGGCGCCGATGAACTATCTCAGAGTGGATTTCGTCTATTTCACCCTCTCGGATTTCTTCTTTGTGCTGGCTGGGTTTGTCATGCTGGCAACTGGCCAGCTGCCGGTTAAGATATTCGGGCCCGCAAGCGGGTTCTGGTACAGTTCGTTCCTGTTTTTCACAGGGGGCCTGACCATAGGTTCGTTGATCAACGGTGACCCGACCGAGCTGCTGACAGTGTTTGTTCAGTACTTCTTTTCGTTGATCGTGCTGCCAGTCCTGATCGGCAATCGAAGCTTTGATCAGATCGTCCTGCTGATGAAGGCATTTATTATTGGTATGGGCATTGTTGTGCTGTTTGGCATCTATGCAATCAACTTCATGGAAGACCCGACACACCGGTTTGTATCCGCCAATGGTCGCATGCTTTCGCTGGTCGAGCGGGCAAATGAATGCGCGCTTATGCTGGCGATGGCCATCGTTTTCCTGCTTAGCCTGATCCTGCAGAAGCAAAGCAGCCGCATCTGGGGGCTGATCGGGCTGCCAATCCTGTTTTACGGAGTCATTCTGACCGGTTCGAATTCTGGTCTGATCGTGACCATAGTGGGGACTGTCGCCATTATCCTCAGCAGCGGGTCCCCGCGTCATGTTGTGACCCTGATCGTCGGCACGTTGATTGCGGTTTTGGTGGTCCTGAACTTTGGTGAGCTTTTCTTGCCCGAGGTCTTTCGCGAACGAGTGCTGAATGCCGTTCTTGCAGGTGACATTAGCCAGGCGGGCACGTTCTCTGACCGGTTATTCCTGCTGCAAGAGGCTTTCGAGGTATCCCGTGGCACTTTGTTGATCGGGCTGGGTGCAAACCAGTACAGCCTGGCCAGCGAACAGGGAATCGTGGTTCATTCGGCCTATTTGCTGACTCTGTCCGAAGGTGGCTTGATTTCTCTGCTCGGTATGGTCGGCTTTATTTTGGCCAGCATATACTTGGCCTGGATGGCCATTTCTGTCGGCCGCTCGCCATCGGTCGGGGCACTGACCATCGTTGCCATGCTGATGTATGTCGTGCTGCTTGCCGGAGCGACGACCTTTTATGCCCGGTTCTGGAACGTACCCTTTGTCCTAGCCATTGCGCTTAGCGTGTCGCGCCTGCCGGTGTTTGGACCAACGAATACACTTAGGAGAATGTCGTGAAATTATTGCAAAAACTGATGCTTTCTGTGATCGCGGCTTCGGCTTGTTTTATCGGTGCGCTTCAGGCCGATGAATATGTTCTGGCACCGCAGGACAAGATCAATTTGCGTGCGATGCGCTGGGATCCGGTGGGCGCGTCTTTTGTGAACTGGCAAGGCGTTTCCGGTGAATATGCGCTTTCTTCGGGAGGAATGCTGATGGTGCCTCTGGCCGGTCAGGTTCATGCTGAAGGGCGAACGACCGAAGAACTGGTACTGCTGCTGGAAACTCAGATGCGCACTCGCGTGGGGATGGCAGAACCGCCTCATCTGGCGATCGAAGTCATCGGCCATCTGCCTGTATACATATTGGGGGATGTCCAGATTCCAGGCTCGTACCCCTATCGGCCACAACTGACTGCGCAGCAGGCGATGGCGCTTGCGGGCGGGGAATACCGGTTGCCGTTGCAAAATGACGTAGGAACGAACTTTACCGGATTGCGGGTTCAGGGTGAAGTTCAGTTGTACAATGAACAGATCGAAGCTCTGCAAGCCGAACAACGCCGACTGCTGGCTGATCTGTCAACACTATCCCCGGACGGTGGTGATGCCAAAATTGAACCCCCGCAAGGTCTGCAGGGGGAGATTCTGCAAGCGGATCAACAGGCCCGGGAAGGGCAGGGTGAACGCATCATCCAATTGCAGGAAACCCTCAAAGATCAGATCGATAGCCTCGAGCGGCAGCTGGAATTGCGCGCAAATCAGATCGGGATCACGCGCAAAGATCTGGATGATGCTCTGGCACTACAGAAAAAGGGCCTTACGGTCAGTTCGCGCGTGTCATCTCTGTCCAACTCGCTGAACGATCTGGAAAGCAAAAGTGTGGATATCGAGATCGCTTTGGGCTTGGCCCGGCAACAGCTGAACCGCGCGCAACGCGATGAGCTGGAGTTGCTTGATACCGCGCGCTCGAATGCGCTGGTGCGGCTGAATCTGGTGCAGATCGAACTCGAGGATTTGCAGACCCGGCTGGGCACCGCGAAAATCCTGCAGGCCGAGCTGGCAGCGCTTGGCGTTGTTGAAGAGGTTGATGCGGTCGAAGAGATCGTCATCGAATACTCGGTCACCCGCGCGGCCGGAGGAGCCGCAACGGCGATTTCGGGTGACACTGTCTTGTCCCCCGGGGATACGCTTTCGGTTTCTCGAACCTTCGTCACGCAAACACAATAGATTTCAGTTCAATGATTTATGGTTCAGCGCGCGGTTCTGATGTTCGGCGCTGAGCCAAAAAGGCGGCAGGCCAGAATGAAAAAGATACGCGTTTTATTTCCCTTTGCAGGTTGGGCAGATCTGGGCGGCAGTCATGTTTCCGCGCTCAAACTTGCGTCCTGTCTGGACCGGGATCAGTTTGAACCATTGGTCCTTTGCCACAACGAAGCCGGGTCGGTCGGGCAGTATGCTCAATCGTTGGGTCTGAATGTCGATGTTTTGCAGGGCCCCAGGCTTATGGGCCCTCCAAACAACAAAACGGATGCAGATGTTGGCTTTCCGGAATACTGGAGCCGGACCTACGGCCAGCTCGTCCGGTTTTTGCGGGACAAAAAGCCAGATATCGTCCACACAAATGAGGGCCGATTGCATGTGAATTGGGTGTTTCCGGCCAGACGGTTGGGGATCAAGCATATCTGGCACCACAGGCAGGATCCGCGCGCGGTAGGCGTTAACTATGTCGCGCCGGTGTTTTCGAACCGCATCCTAAGCGTGTCGTATTTTTCGAAACCCTCGCGCCCGATACGCTCGGTTGACAAAAAGTTTCAGGTCATCCGCAGCCCCTTCGACCTGAGCATTCAGCGCCCGGATCCAGACGCGGCGCGTCGGATGATCCTGAACGAAATCGGTGCGCCGGAAAATGCAGTTCTTCTGGGATATTTTGGCCATCTGGAACCGCGAAAACGCCCGGTACATTTTGTCCAAAGCCTTGTGGCCATTCAGAAACAGTTTGGGGACAGGCCGGTACATGGCCTGCTGTTTGGCAAAGTACTCAATCCCGATGACGGGTTGGACTCAGGCTCCATGGACGTGGCCCGAGAACAGGGGATGGGCGCGCAGATTCATATGATGGGTTTTCGGCAGGATGTTGAAAAGTGCATGGTCGCCATGGATGCCACCCTTGTGCCGGCCCTGAACGAGCCATTTGGACGCACCTTGATCGAGGCCATGCACCTTGGGCTGCCCGTTGTGGCCACACGGCACGGCGGCAATATTGAGGCAATTGATCATGGCAAAACCGGTTTTCTGGTAGATCCGCAGGACCCCGAGGCCTTTGTTGAGCCGGTCGTCTCTCTGATTGAGGACCCGAGCCTGAGGCAGCAGGTAACACAGGCTGCATACCAATATGTGCAGGATAATTTTGGGTTGGATAAACACGTGGCCGAAGTGTCCGACGTGTACCGAGAATTGGTTTCGTAATCCGGATGCGAAATGTAAGGTTTTGGGGGTAAAATGGGTTTGCCGAACGAACGAAAAATAGATTTCCTGATTTTCGGTGCTGCGAAATGTGCGACCACTTGGTTGCAGAATTCATTGACGGCTACACCGCAAATTTTCATGCCGGATCCCGAGCTGCACTATTTCTCGGATCATTATGACCGGGGGGCGGTCTGGTATCGCGATCAATACGAGGGTTATTCAGACCAGAGTATCGTAGGCGAAAAATGCAATACCTATCTGACACATCCAGAGGCGGCCAAAAGGATTGCCCGTGACTATCCTGATGTCAGGTTGATCCTGCAGATGCGCGATCCGGTTCGAAGGGCCTATTCCGACTACTGCATGCTGTTTCGCAGAGGCACTGTTGGGGACGACATTCATCGGTATCTGGACCCTGACAAGGCTGGTGATGAAAGGTTCCTGCACAATGGTAGATATGCCTATCACCTGCGCCGTTTCTACGATCTGTTTCCGACCGATCAGATTCTGTTGCTGGCCTACGAAAACACGATCTCACAACCGGTTGAAACCTTACGCCGTGTCGCCGAACACATCGGTTATTCCGGCGTCGTGGAGCCGCCACTAGAAGAGCGGGTCAAAAACAAAAATACGCCAATCGTGCCCTTGCCTCTGAGGCGGGTTCTGGCGCCGCTTCGACCGTTGCTTGACCCGATCCGGCATACGGGGCCGTTAAAGGCCATTCGCAAAGCGGTGGCGCGGCAGGTGGAGTATCCTGAATTGCCGGATGTATTGGCGCAGAAAATGGCCGATTTCTATAGACCGGATGTCGCCGAGCTTGATGCGATTGATCCGGGTCTCAGCCGCGGCTGGCGCAGTTTCTCTGATCAAACGTCAGCTTAGGGCGGGCGCGGATCAGTCCGTGGCAGTGGAGGGCAGGGTGGTATCACTGTCGATCAGCCCCATTTTCCGCAGCAGGATCGTGTTGATCCGCGCGACGTCAAACTCTTGCTCGGCACGCGCCCGCGCGGCCTGACCCATGGATTCGATTAGGCTCCGGTCTTCAACGAATTTTCTCATCGCATCCGCCAGCCCTTCGGGGTTGCGTTTGGGGACGATGAAACCGTTTTCCCCGTCGCCGACCGCATCGGCACATCCCGGGGCATCGGTCGTAATGACGGCGCGCCCGGTCGACATCGCCTCAAGAATGGCGCGGGGGATGCCCTCGCGATAGACGGTGGGCAATACGAAAACCGAACATTCCTTGAGAAAAGGCCGAACATCCTTGGTCTCGCCCAGATACTCGATATGCCCCTGCCGGCCCCATTCTTCGAGCTGCTGTGCGTTGACCGAGTCTGGATTGTCGTCCAGCGGGCCCAAAAGCTGACAGCGAACATCGGGGAATTGTTCCCTAAGCTGCCGGGCGGCCTCGGCATATTCGAACACGCCCTTGTCACGCAGCAAACGTGCGATCATCAGGAACACGGGTGGATCCGTAGGCTGATGGGATTTTGCGTATCTGGCGAGATTGACACCGGAACCGGGCACAATCGACAGCGCGGCCTGAGGTGCCAGCAAACGTCTGCTGCGAAACTCCTCGGCGTCGACCGAGTTGTAAACCAGAACTTCGTCGGCACCTTTCAATCCGAACCGGTAAAGGCCTGTCGCCACCGCTCTCAGCACTTTTCGGCGCAGGGTCAGTTCGGCATCCGCAAATACATAACCTAACCCGGTACACATCGCGAACCGCCGCCGAACGCCGGTCAACCGCGCCGCAAGGCCGCTGAAGATGATCGGCTTCATCGTATAGGCAAAGACGATATCGGGCCGTATTTCCCGGCAGATCCCGATCAGTGTGAACAGGGTGGACAGATCCTGAAATGGATTTAACCCCGCGCGCGCCATAGGGATTTGCCGAAATGTCACGCCGATCTCGGCTAGGGCTGCTTCGGTGGCCGCATCGTTTTCCGGTGCGCAAGCAAGTACGTCTGCGCGTTCCGCAAGCTCTTTCAGCAGGTCATAACGAAAATTGGTCAAAGAGGTCGTAAGATTGCCGACAAACAGAACTTTTGGGCGTCCGCCAGTTGTCGAACCACGTTCGGCAGGTACGGCCTGGGCACCGGAAGCGGTGTTGGGAAAATCACTCATCAAAGAAACATTTCAAACTTTAAAAACCAAGGTTGAGACGATGCTGATCCATGTCGCCGAAGCTGTCAACGGGGCTGTCACCAAAGCCGATTGTTGCCTATTTTTCACCTCTGACTGTCTGCGGCCTGATTGTTGAAAAATCACGCTGTTAAGTGACCTGGAACCTTGCATAAGCAATCGATTCAGGTCAGGTTTCGCCTGCCGCGGCACAAAAAGATATTTCCGAAACTGCGGAGTTTGTTTCCAATTCAGGCGCTGGCCGCCAAAAATTTGTTAATTGTTGAGTTTGCCTGACCTCCTCGGATGGTTTGGCGTGAGGTAAAGAAATGATCCGGAAATCCTGCTGTCTAAATTTGAGCAATAATAGGCTTGGCCCATCTTCCCTCGGCTATCCTCTGGCCGCTTATCTGAAGGGAAACAGCTGATGCCCAAATGGCCATTCTTCGAAGAAGATGAAATTGATGCTGTCAGCGCAGTGCTAAGATCCGGTTGCGTGAATGCCTGGACCGGCCCCGATGTCAAAGAGTTCGAACGTGAATACAGCGCCTATACCGGCGCGCAGCATGCGATCGCCATGGCAAATGGCACGGTCACTCTGGACGCCGCGCTGCTGGCGTTGAACATCCGACCCGGAGACGAGGTTATCGTCACACCGCGTAGCTTTATCGCGTCTGCCAGTTCGATCCTTCTGGCCGGTGGCAAGCCGGTATTTGCAGATGTGGATCGCGAGAGCCAGAATATCACCGCAGAAACGATTGCACCGGTTCTGACCGACAGAACCGTGGGGATTATCGCAGTCCATCTGGCCGGGTGGCCATCGGATATGGCGGGTCTCATGGATCTGGCGCGCAGTCGGGACCTCTGGGTGATCGAGGACTGTGCGCAGGCGCATGGTGCCATGATCGGTGACCAGCACGTGGGAACCTTTGGTACCTGCGGCTCGTATTCTTTCTGTCAGGATAAAATCATCACAACCGGCGGTGAAGGCGGCATGCTGATCACCGATGATGATGAACTGTGGTCCAGGGTCTGGAGCTATAAGGATCACGGCAAAAGCTATGATCAGGTGTTCAACAAAAGCCACCCTCCGGGGTTTCGATGGCTGCATAGTGGTCAGCCGGGCACCAATCTGCGGATGACCGGGCTGTCCGCCGCCATCGGGCGCATTCAGCTGGCGAAACTGGACGGTTGGCGCGCCCATAGAGCCAAAAACGCCGAGATTCTGGCGCAGGCTCTTTCCGGTTGCGCTGCGTTTCGGGTTCCCGTGCCGCCTGCCGAACTGACACATGCCTATTACCGGTTCTATGCGTTTGTGAGGCCCGAGGCTCTGGCCTCGGATTGGAGCCGCGATCGCATCATCGCCGAGATTTCAGAGGCGGGTTTCCCTGCGTTCTCGGGCAGTTGTTCCGAGATATACAGAGAAGAGATGTTCGCCCGCCTTGGCATCGGCCCGGGTGATCCCTTGCCGGTGGCGAAAGAGCTTGGAGAAACCAGCCTGGCATTTCTGGTCGATCCGACCTGGTCGCATCAAGACGTCGCCGGCCTGGCCGAACTTGTGCGCGAAATCGGAGATCGGGCGCGTGCATAGCCAGTTCACACCGCCGCATCCAGGTCGTGTGTCTAAAGGTTCCGGCCCGGTTTGTCAGTTTCGGGTGTTGAACCGATGATCATGCATGTCATCACCGATTTTTCCGGTCAGGGCGGGGCCCAGGCGATGCTGGCGCGGCTGGTTGCCAAATCCGGGGATCGGGTATTGGTGGTGTCGCTGACGGAGGTTTCGGACAGGATCAAAAGCCAATGTGCAAATCCAAACGCCGTTCTGATCGGATTGAATGCCAGATCACTGTCGTCCATGCCCCGCGCGATATTGCAGATATCGCGTCTTATCCGTCAGTATAAACCGCAGGCAGTTCTGTGCTGGATGTACCATGCGATGGTCATCGGGCTGATTGCCAGCTGGATATCAGGTCGAAAGGTGCCAATTTACTGGACGGTGCGGCAGGCTTTGGACGATACCAGCTCATTCACGCGCAGCACACGGATTGCGGTGGACCTGTGTCGGCGTTTGTCGGGCAGGTGCGCGGGGATCATCTATAATTCGCAACGCGCATTGGATCAGCACGCGAAGAACGGGTTTGCTGCTGCGCGGTCTTGCGTCATTCCGAACGGTCTGATCATGCCTCAAGCCTCTGTGGTGCGGAGCGACCCGCCCAGGGTTTTCGGGATTGCGGCGCGGTTTCATCCACAGAAGGATCACGAAACCCTTTTCCAGGCTCTGTCCCTGGCGCTGCGGTCAGTCCCCGATCTGCGCATCATCGCGGCCGGAGAGAATATGTCGCCTGAAAACTCCGAAGTACAATCATTGCTGGCGCGCAATAACCTGACTGCGGACAATGTAGAGCTGTGCGGCGACCTGCATGATATGGCTGCATTCTACAAACGGATTGATGCGTTGGTGCTTTCATCCCGAACCGAAGGGTTTCCGAATGTCATTGTCGAAGCGATGAGCTATGGCCACCCCGTTGTGTCGACGGATGTGGGTGATGCGGCGGTGATCATTCGCGACTGCGGATTGATCGTACCGCCCCGCAACGCGGAATTGCTGGCAGACGCTTTGGTCCATGCCGCAAATTGGTCGGCCCCGGAGTATCTGGAAAAAAGAGAAAAAGCCCGGGCGATTGTGGCCAATACCTACCAGCTTGACCGCGTTGCCGCGCAGTATCGGAACATTTTGGAGAGCGGCAGTCTTGATCCCGAAAAGATTGCCTCTCAGCCAGAACAGAAGGGGATCTGAGCGATGTGTGGCATCACCGGATTTATCAACTTTGGCAACGTTGATCGGTCTCAGGCCTCATCCGTCCTTGGCAGGATGTGTCAATCGATTGAACACCGTGGCCCGGATGGAACCGGGTTGTTTGTGGACCCAGATCAGGGTGTGGCCCTGGGGCATCTGCGTCTGGCCATTATTGATCTGTCGGAAACTGGGGTACAGCCGATGGATTCCGCCGATGGCCGGTTCACCATTGTGTTCAATGGTGAGATCTATGGCTATCTGGAATTGCGTCAGGAATTGCAGGATCTGGGCATAAGCTTCAGGGGCACATCCGATACCGAAGTTTTGCTGGCGGCGATGCAGCTTTGGGGTATCCGCAAGACACTGGACCGCGTCCACGGGATGTTTGCCATTGCCGTGTTTGACCGGAAAACCCAGAGCGTGACACTGGCGCGCGACCGGATTGGCAAAAAACCTCTCTATCTGGGCCTGGCCGGGAAAACCGTTCTGTTTGGGTCCGAATTGAAGTCACTGCGCGCGCATCCGGAATTTGGACCGGCAGAGGTGGACCGCGCAGCCTTAGGATCGTTTCTTCGGTTGGGATATATTCCTGCCCCGCGCACGATTTACCCAAATGTCCTGAAACTACCTGCGGGCTCTATGGTCGAGATCAAACTTGACACCCCACCGGCCTCGTTGGATGCGCTTCTGCAAGGGATCGAGCGGTTTTGGGATATCGAGGCGGTAGTCACCGAGGCGCGCGCAAACCCATATCCCGACGATGAAACAGCAATAGCTGAAATCGAATCCGAACTGCTGCGCGCGGTGGGCGAACGGATGGTTGCGGATGTGCCGGTTGGGACATTTCTGTCCGGAGGTGTCGACTCGTCGCTGATCACCGCGATGATGCAAGAGCAGTCGAACAGAAAAGTGCCCAGCTTTACCGTGCGTTTCGATGACGAAGACACCAACGAAGCCGACCATGCAAAGGCCATCGCCGAATATCTTGGGACGGATTACCACGAGGTGACGGCGACGCCGGAAATGGCGTTTCAAGCCATCGAAGGCTTGCCGCAAGTGTTTGACGAACCCTTCGCCGACCCGTCGCAACTACCAACCCTGCTGGTTTCGCAACTGGCGCGCCAGCAGCTTAAGGTCGTCATGTCCGGCGACGGCGGTGACGAGTCGTTTGGTGGCTATGCTCGCTATGTTCGGATGCAGGCTTTTGAACGCCTGAAGGGCAAGATGCCTGACCTGGCGATTCAGGCGCTGTCGCAGACGCCGCAATCGGTGCTGAGCGCTCTGGTGCCTGTCCTCAAGCCATTCGCCCCAAGCAGCATGCGTGACGATCTGAGCGCGGATCGTCTGGCCAAGCTGGCGCCGGTTCTGCAGGGGCGAGAGTTCCAGTGCCGCTATCAGGCCCAGTTTTCGATCTGGTCCTCCGGTATGCTTGGAAAGTCCGGCATCCCGCTGGGCAATGAGATCGGAACGCATGATTTGCCCGCAGGGTTGAGCCAGTTGGACAGCATGATGTTGTTGGATTCGCTCTATTATTTGCCGGATGATATTCTGGTGAAGGCCGACCGCACTTCGATGTCGGTGGGCCTTGAGATGCGCGCGCCGTTGTTGGACTACCGCGTTGTCACCGCCGCCTGGCGCTCTTCGGCATCGCTTCGGTGCGACGGGAAGGTTGGCAAGGTGGCGTTGCGGGAGCTTCTGAAAAAGCGGGTTCCGCAATCGCTGTACGACCGGCCAAAGCGCGGGTTCGGTATCCCACTCAACGCTTGGCTGCGCGGGCCCCTAAAGTCCCGTGTTTCCAGCATTCTTCTGGATGGGAACGGGCTTGAGGGTTTCGTGGACAAGGCAGCGTTGGAAAAATGCTGGTCCGAGCACCAATCAGGCAAACGCAACTGGGGTGCTCAGCTGTGGACGGTCTTTATGTTCCAACTATGGTCCGAAGCGTGGATGCGCTGATCGCAGCTTGGCGATTTTGCGATCAGTCAGTCAGATAACCGACCTGACCAAGACAAAGCCCTCAGCCGCGGCCCGGTGAACTGTCGCGCCACGCAAAGTTGCCAACGCTTTCAAGCTCTGAACCGAACGCTCGTGCGGGGGCTGTTTGACCTGGCTTGCAAATAACTGGAAGGCTTCCAGTTTACGCTCCAATGTATCCGAAATGTCCACAAACATGTTCGGCACGAACGGCGGCGTCAGATATGGCGCGTTCCAATTTGTCTCGGAAAGCGTCTCATAGGCCGCGATCGTCGTCGGGTATTTGTCCTGATAAGGTCGGCTTGCCACCAAAGTCGAAAGGAAACTCAACTGGTGGTCCAGATGGATGTCGCCGGGATGCGGCGCCAGGATGACACTTGGGTCGAGATCGCGGATCAGTGTTCCCAGACCTGCGTTCAGGTCACCATGGGGGTGCTCAGCCAGTTCAGCGGCAGGGAAATCCAACCAATGCGTATGCGTCACACCAAGATGCTCATGTGCGGCCCTGGCTTCGGCCTGTACATTGGCGATCTGTTCCGTGCTGAACCGGGGCGACCGACCCGTTGTGACAATCGCGATATGGACTGTGCGACCTGCATCTGCCAGTCGTGCGATGGTGCCGCCAGCCCCAAGGACTTCATCATCCGGGTGCGGAGCAACCACAAGTACCGGTCCGTCCTGTCCGTCAAAAGGTGTCAGTGATGTCATTCGGAATTCCTGAGCTTTGAGTGCTGTTCGAGCGGCGCATCCGTGCCTGTCCAGTGTGTGATGTCCAGACATTTCCCATCCCCACAGGCGACCGTAAACCGGTTTCCTTCGATGGCCTGTATCTGACCAGGCAGGCCGATATAGTAGCCCTGCAGGGCGGTGTTCTGTACACCCAGCAGGACCAACTTCTCACCGGAGGAAGTGTAGGTGAAAGCGCCGGGATAGGGCGGCCCGGCTGCGCGTATCAACCGGTTAATCTCTGCCGCCGGTCTGGTCCAGTCGATCAAGCCGTCCTCGGGCCGCCGCCGCGCACAAAGGCTGATCCCGGTTTCCGGTTGCGGCGCCGCCGGTATGTCACCTTCGGAGATTTGTGTCAAAAGCTGAGGCAGCAGCTGCGTCAGGGCCTGAAGCGCCCGGTCATACAGCTCGCGCGCTGTTACCGTGTCGGGATCGACCGCATATCGAGCTTGCGCCGCAATCGGGCCGTCATCGGCCCCTTCGCCAAGCCAGAACAATGACGCGCCTACATCGGTTTCGCCCAATATGACAGTCCAGGGGATCACACCGCGTCCGCGCAGACGGGGCAGAGCGGATGGGTGAAACCCGACGCATCCGATCTTTGCCTGGGCCCGAAATTCCGGCCCGCATATCTGAGACCACCCGATGACCAGTATCAGATCAGGTTTTACGGCTTGAATGGTTTTGATTGTTCCGGCCGAGTCACTTTTGGCCGTATAGTGGACAGGAATATCATACCGATCTGCAGTGGGTTTGAGATCTGCAAAATCAGAGTGCCGGTGGGACAAGTCCGGCGGTAGTGTCACCACCAAATCCGGTACAAACCCTCGGGCACATATGGCGGATAAGGCGACATGCGATCCTTCGACCGCCCCCACAAATACCGTCTTCATGCAGGTGTCTCCTTTCGGCTGTCCAGCCAGTTGTCTGCGGCCTGAATTCGGTCAGGGCGTTTATGCTCTCCGGCCAAGGCTACCATGATGGTTTCGAACAATATCTTCAGATCAAGCGACAGTGACCGGTGCGCGACATACCATAGATCCAGCTTTAGCTTCTCGTCATTTGAAAGCGCGGTATTGCCGCTGACCTGAGCCCAACCTGTCAGGCCGGGCCGAACCGTGCAGCGCACCCGCCCATTGTCTCCAAACTCTTCGATGGTTTCGGGAAGCAGGGGACGGGGGCCAACAAGGGCCATATCTCCGCGCAAGATGATCACAAGCTGGGGCATCTCATCCAGCCTTACGCGGCGCAGAAGCTTGGTGGTTTTTGTCTGACGTTCCGAATCTGGCAGCAAAGCCCCGCTTTGATCGCGTGTGTTGGACATTGTTCTCAGCTTCCAGATGCGAAAGACGCGCCCGTTGCAGCCTGCCCGCCGTTGGCCAAAAAACAAAGGTCGCCCGACCGAAAACAGCACAATCACACAACCCGCCAGAAAAAAGGGCAGCGCGATCGTGCCCGCGATCAGGCAACACAGTATTTCGAGAAATCTGTTCATATTCAAACCCAAGAACTGTAGCTGAAAACTACGAATATCAAACCAAGAACCAACATCTCTCCGGATCATCCTGCTGGCGGGATCCAAGTTCCGGCGCACTGATACGAAGTCTGGGCTGAGTTGATCCCAAATCGATTCTCGATTCAAGCGGCAGAGCTGACCGACACCCTGACTATGCGGAAATTTTTCCAAGCATGCGCCAAGTTCACAAAGCCTTTGTCAGGAAAACCGGCCTGCGACTCATTAGAGGATTGGCCGAAAGGAGTTGTCATCTTTGTTGCGTCTTGGTTCACAATGCCCCGATAGGGGCTTATTGTGGATCGATTGGGCAATATTGAGACCCGGACAGCGGCCCCCGAAGATTTCATCGGATTGAGAAAATGACTGTAATTTTCCCCGTGAGATTAGCATTTCTCTTGTTTACGCTAGGTCAATCGGCGCTCAAGTCAGCCGAAACAGGGAGGAAATTCTGCAACCCTCAGCAAAATATCAGTCAAAGAGTACTTCTGAAAACGCTGCAATTCGTTAATGAAGTGTGAAGAAATTACTTTTGAGGGCGCGGAAACGTATGTTAGCGTTGAAGGAGATTGAAGAAATTGCGCTAACCGGCGAACCAGAGGAACAATTTTGTTACTTGCGCGAATTATTATTATTAACGAGTGAAGTGAGTGTGTTCAACTTGGGCGATTGAGACAAGCTCAAGTGAAGGGGGCAAAACAAAGATACGGGTACAAGGCTTTCGGTTGATCATCTGATCGCGAGCCTTTGGTTTATATAGGACAGCTGCAAGCGGTCTGTGAGTGATCAGTTGGGAGCTGTGGCAATGTTTTGATGCTGCAGGATCCTGTTGGGTAACGATGTACGAGTAATTCTCGACCGGAATTGAGCCGGTGATGAGATAAAGGGGTGAGGTAAATGGTTTCGGGTTTTCATTGCTGGCAAACGCAGATTGTTAGTGAGTTGCGTGCCAATCATCGATTAGTCTTTGGAGACATTGTTGCTTCGTCTTTCTCAGCCGTAGTGGCAATCAATCTTGCGAATGGTGGAACGGTAGCGCAACAGATGGCGCCAGCCATGTTCCCGCTGATGCTCTTGTCCAGCCTGATTGGACTGGCGGTTTTCCCGCTTGCGGGCATGTACCGGCGCCACACACGCTCGACGTCATTGCGAGACATTCGTCTGATCCTGCGGGGATCGACAATGTTGGTCCTGTGCCTCATGGCTGCCAGTGCAGTTTTCGAAGTGACCAAGGCTGTACCCTTCGCTGCCTTCATTATTCAGCTTGGCTTGATGATCCTTCTGCTCAGTGCCCTGCGTGTAGTTGCCCGTAGCCGTGAGCTGAATCGCCAGAATGCGCGGTTGATGGCCGAACATCAGGACAAAGTTCCGGTGCTTTTGGTTGGTACAGGTGCAAGTTGTGATCTGTTTGTCAGGTCTTTGCGGAATACGCATTCCAAGTATCAGCCGGTGGGCATTATTGACGATGCGCGCAATACCATGGGGCTGTATTTCCACGATGTTCAGATTATCGGATCTCTTCTGGATGCCGATCGCGTGGTCGAGCGACTTAAAGCCTGGGATCATTTGCCCAGACGCTTGTTCCTGACCGAACCGATCACGCATTTTGAAAGTGACGGCATCCGCAAGCTGACCAGCTGGTGTGAATCCAACGGTATCGCTGTCTCACGCGTGCCGGGTCTTGGGGAAGAAGGCCCGGATGCGGCCAATGGCTGTATTATCAACCCGGAAGAAATTCTCGAGCGGCCACAAAAAGCTGTCGAACGCTCGATGTTGCGCGAGATGTTCCGTGGGCGCCGCGTATTGGTGACCGGTGCCGGTGGTTCGATCGGTAGCGAACTGGCACGTCAGATAGCCTCTTTCGATCCGGCGGAACTGGTGATGATCGACCATTGCGAGTTCAACGCCTATTCCATCGACATGGATTTGTCGCAGAACTTTCCAGATGTTCCCCGGCGGATGTATATCGCAAGCATTCGCAATGCGTCGCGTGTGAATGACATCTTTGAACGTCATCGCCCCGAGCTGGTATTCAATGCCGCCGCCCTGAAGCATGTTCCGATGGTTGAGATGAATCCCTGCGAGGGCGTTTTGACCAATGTGATCGGAACCCGTAACGTCGCGGATGCGGCCCGGAACTATGGTGCCATCGCGATGGTACAGGTTTCCACGGACAAGGCTGTAAACACCACCAATGTGATGGGTGCAACCAAGCGCGTTGCTGAGTTCTACGTTCAGGCGCAGGACCGTGTAACCAACGGAACCGAGGAAGAAACCCGGTTCTTCTCGGTGCGGTTTGGCAATGTTCTGGGGTCGTCGGGCTCGCTGATCCCGCTGTTTCAACGTCAAATCTCGAACGGTGGTCCGCTGACCGTGACTGATCCCCGGATGGAACGGTACTTCATGACCATCCGTGAGGCCGTGCAACTGACTCTGGTTGCGGCCGCAAGCGGGTTGAAAATGGAAAGCAGCCACGGAGAGATTTTCGTTCTGGATATGGGTCGGCCGGTCAAGATCGTGGATTTGGCCGAACGGATGATCCGCCTTGCCGGGCTAAAGCCTTATGAGGATATCGACATCGAATTCATTGGAATTCGTCCAGGCGAAAAGCTGTTCGAGGAATTGTTTGATGCGTCTGAGAAGCGCCACGAATGTGGCATTCCGGGCGTCGGATCCGCGCGGCCCGAGGGCATTCCCGTCGCCCGCCTGCGCGCCATGATCCGGAAACTGGAACAGGCTGCGGCAGAAGGTGACGAACTGGCAGCCAAGCGCCTGCTGAAAGAGCTCGTGCCTGGGTATGGTGCAAATGGCCTGCGTCCGGTTCCGATCTCGGAATTTTCATCCAAGCCCATTTTCAAAAGCGCTGGCACAAACGCAGCAAATGCGGTCAGTCAGTCTGAAGGAGAAAACCCGGAACTGCTGCCCGCTGGCAGCTGATTTAGCATTGTTTTTCTGGTGTCGGTTATTTTGCCGAATTTGGTTTCTGTGTTTAATATTTCCGCCGAAAGGGCCAACATTTGATGGCGAGGCTTAATATACGCTCGGCTTTTGCGCCGTCAGAGGAACGTGCGCAGGTGGTACGGTTTATCTGGGCCGGCCTGATCAACACGGCGTTTGGCTATAGCGTGTTTGCCCTTTTGATTTTTGCGGGCATGCATCCGCAGCTTGCGCTTCTGCTTCAGTTTATTTTGGGTGTGATCTGGAATTTTTGTATCCACGCCCGGTTTGTCTTTGGCGTGCAGGGATACCGCCGTTTCCCGCTATATGCGATGTCTTATGTCGTGCTGTATTTTGTGAATGCGCTGCTTTTGCGCGGTTTGATGCAGGTTGGGCTTGATCCCTATCTGGCACAGGCGGTCGCATTGGGGCCCGTTGTCATATTGTCTTACCTCATGATTTCGCGTGCGCTTGGCCGGGGTCAGGCGATGGATCGGAGGGGCTGAGATGAGCGATGCGAGAATATCAAGCTTTAAGGGCACCACCCCGTCAAGTACGCGCATGGGTGCTATGCTTGGGATCGTGACCGCTGGTCTGGGGCTTGTGTTGCTGATTGCCGGTTTGTTCGGCCGCCTGATGACCTATGATCTGCGCCGGGATGAGCTGATGTTCGTCCCTCCGGCGCGTTTGCTCGGAGAGTGGGAGCTTTATTCGGACTTCTTCTACAATCACGTCCCTTATTCGGCGTGGTATTACCTTGGGTCCGGCATTCTGTTCGATGAGTTCGGCCTGTTGGGGTCCGCTCGGATCGGCCTGTTTCTGGCCTGGCTTGGATTGATCGCGGCGACTGGCTGGGTAACGCTGCGCTTGTCGGGATCACCGGTTCTCGCTGTCTTTTCAATTATCGGCATTGTGACATGCGAGCTGTTTCTGACCGGTGCCGGTATGGCCGCAACCAACAATCTGTTGCCACTGCCATTTGCGGTCATCGGGCTTGGCCTGTTTTTGATCGAGACGTCAAAGCCCACGCCGCGATTTTTGACGCTGGTCCTATCGGGCGTCGCATTGTCTATTGCGGCGGGGATGAAGGTCAGTGCGGTACTGTTTATTCCGCCGATTGCTCTTGCCGCATTCTTGTTGCCTGCGGATGTTTCGATGGCACGACGACTGAAAGCCGTGGTCCTGCCGCTGCTGATCGGAGGGCTGATCGGGGCCTTGCCCCTGTTTGCCTTCCTGCTCGCTGATCCGGGCGTCTTTCTGGCGCATGTCTTGGGGTTTCACACCGGACCACATGTCGCCTATTGGGAGGCCAACGCCGCAACAGAACCGGGGCTGGCCCTGAGATTGTCGGGCAAGTTGATGCTGGCCCATTCGGCATGGGTGGCCGGAGTGGGCCTGGTGATGGTTATGGCCATTCTGTCCGTGCTTTGGATTATCCTGCGTGGTGGTGCGCGTGTCGACGAAATGCAGCCCTCGCAACTGCGGCATGGTGGTGTTGTTCTGGCGATCATTATCCTGACTGCCTCAATGGCTTTTGTCCCAACGCCCGGTTTTCCGCAATATTATATCCAGCCTCTGGTCTGTCTGCCTCTGCTGCTCGCGGTTCTGTTTCGTCGGCTTGACCCGCCACGGCGGCACGAGGCAGTGCCTGTGCTTGCGGCAGGTATTGTCTTGATGGTCATCCTGGGACTCCCGCGTATCGGGATGGGCCTGGTCTCGCTGACAGAGCCTTCGAAGTTCACCTCGGCCCGTTTTGCCGGTTCCGGTGCTGTCCTTCGGGATGCGGTGGCAGGCAGTGCACTGCCTGATGGTCCGGTCGCGACTTTGCTGCCGATCTATCCGCTTGAGGCGGGCCTGAGCGTTTATCCAGAATTTGCAACGGGGCCATTCGCTTACCGAATTGCACCCTTCACGGACCCGGAACTTGCCGGCAAATACGTGATGGCAGGCGCCGAAGACTTACCGGCTCTGTTTGAAGTTAACCCGCCTTCGGCTTTCCTGCTTGGATACGATTCCGTTCTGGAAGCCCCATTGTTGAGCTATGCGCGGGCAAACAACTACCGCCCGGTCGAATTATCAGGTCTGAACAACCGCTACGGCCAAGGTGTGGTATACTTGAAAGCTGCAGGGGCTGAACAATGACCAGTGCCTGCGCGACTCAACCTGCCTATATTTTTCCTGGGCGGGCCCATTCACATGACCATCAATTCTATTGATCGAATAAAGGAAGGATAGACAATGAAAACGGTACTTCTGGCTGGTGGACTAGGCTCGCGTCTGGCCGAAGAAACGGTTTCCATTCCCAAGCCCATGGTTGAAGTGGGCGGGCGTCCGATCATCGCACGCGTGATGGATATCTACAGCCATTTCGGGCATCGTGATTTTGTTGTGGCTGCCGGGTACAAAGCATTGCTGCTGAAGCAGTTCTTTGCCAATTATCACCTGATCGCCAACAATATATCGGTATCGCTGGACACTGGGGAATTGCAACTGGTCCCTTCTGCTCCGGGCGGGTGGAATGTGTCAGTGGTCGACACCGGTGCGCATACTATGACCAGTGGTCGTATCCGTCGGCTCAAGGATTGGCTGACTCCTGATGAGCCGTTCATGTGCACCTATTCGGACGGCGTGGGAAATATCGACATCAATGCACTGATTGATTTCCACAAATCACACGGCAAGCTGGCGACCGTAACTGCGGTTCAGCCCCCGGCGCGGTTTGGTAACATCGAGCTCAAGGGCGACAGGGTTGACGCCTTCACCGAAAAGGTCCGCAATCGCGAAACCTGGATCAATGGCGGCTTCTTCGTCTTCGAGCCGGGCGTCTTGGACTATATGGTTGATGACAATGAGCCGCTGGAACAGACCCCGCTGACCCAGATGGCCCGCGACGGAGAGTTGATGGCCTATCGCCATGATGGGTTTTGGCACCCGATGGATACCCTGCGCGACAGGAATACCCTGGACGGTCTGTGCGAAGGTGAAACGCCGCCCTGGCTTAATTTCAACGAAGGTTCGGGCAAGAGCTACCCAGCTCTGGCGATATGAGGTGAACCGTGAGCGGGCAGGTCAATTCTCAGTTTGATGGCGTTTTTTCCGGCCGCCGTGTTCTTGTGACCGGGCATACCGGATTCAAGGGCGGGTGGATTTGTGCATGGCTGAGGCGTCTGGGGGCAGAGGTGACAGGCTTGTCATTGCCTCCCGAACAGGGGCATTCATTCTTTGATGCCTGTTCTGTTGACGGGCTGACCGACAGCCGGATTGCGGATATCCGCAATCGTCAGGCGGTGCTGGATACACTGTCAGGGGTGGACACTGAAATCGTGTTCCACATGGCTGCACAGCCTTTGGTTCGCCGGTCCTATAGGGATCCTGCCGAAACCTTTGCGACCAATGTATCTGGAACGGCCCATGTTCTGGATGCCGCTTTGGGGATGCGCTCACTGAAGGCGGTGGTCGTTGTCACCAGTGACAAATGTTACGACAACAAGGAATGGACCTGGGGTTATCGCGAAAACGATCCGATGGGCGGCAGGGACCCATATAGCGCCTCGAAGGGCTGTACCGAGCTAGTGGCGCAATCTTATGGTCATTCCTTCTTTTCATCAGCGGATGGGCCGCAACTTGCAACAGTCCGGGCCGGGAATGTGTTCGGAGGGGGCGACTGGGGCGAAGATCGGCTTATCCCCGACGTGATCCGCGCATCCGAGGCGGGCGAACCGGTGGTTATCCGCAACCCGCTCAGCGTGCGCCCCTGGCAGCATGTTCTTGAACCGCTGTCGGGCTATCTGGCCTTGGCCGCGCGAATGTATCGGGATGGGCAAAGCTTTGCTGGCGCCTGGAATTTTGGCCCTGATGTGTCGGGGACGGTGGATGTCCGGCAGTTGGCAACCTTGATGCAGGATGCCTGGGGCGACGGAGCTCCACAGTTTTCGATGGCGTCTGCTGAACAGACATCTGCCGCGCCGCATGAGGCAGGTATTCTTCGACTGGACAGCACTAAGGCGCAAACGGGATTGGGTTGGCATCCGCAACTGACATTGCCCGAAGCCGTTCGCCTGACAGTAGACTGGTACAAGGCCCATGCCGCCGGTGCGGAGATGGGTGGGATCACAAACAATCAGATCGGGTTCTACAGTGACCTGATGTCTTCACGGGATTTCGACCGGGCTCCGGTCGCCGCGCAATAGCGGGTTATTGAGGAGAAAAGAATAATGCGAGTGAATTACGGTCAAACCGTGCATGGCCAGGAAGAGATCGACGCGGTTGTCGAAGTTCTGAAAACGTCCACCCAGATGGGCCCCAAAGTGCGCGAGATGCAGGAAAAAGTGGCTGCTTTGTTTTCCAAACGCCACGGCATCATGGTGAACTCGGGGTCATCGGCGAACTACCTCGCGGTCGAGATTCTGGACTTGCCAAAGGGCAGCGAAGTTATCACTCCGGCCCTGACTTTTGCCACGACGGTTGCTCCGCTTGTCCGTCAGGGCCTGATCCCGACCTTTGTGGATGCCGCGGTCGGGACCTATAATATCGACGTAGACGCGATCGAACGCATGATCACGCCAAATACATCTGCTGTCATGATTCCGTCACTTATCGGAAACCTGCCAGATTGGCGCCGTATCCGCGAGCTGGCCGATGCGCATGGCCTGAAGGTGATTGAAGACAGCGCCGACACGCTGGGCGCGACCATCGACGGTACAAGCACGGGCGTCTATTCCGACGTCTCTACCACCAGCTTTTACGGCAGCCACGTCATCAATGGCGCCGGGAATGGCGGCATGTTGTGCGTGAATGACGAAGAGCTTGGCCGCAAGGCGCTTTTGCTGAGGTCCTGGGGGCGGTCGTCCTCGCTGTTTGTGGAATCCGAGGCCATCGAGAACCGGTTCAACGTCAAACTGGACGGGATCGAGTATGATGCCAAATTTCTGTTCGAGGATCTTGGCTATAACGTTGAACCTTCGGAAATCAGCGCGGCATTCGGGTTGGTGCAGCTGAGCAAACTGGACAACAACATCCGCGTGCGCGAAGAAGCCTTCGCTGCTCATCGCGCCTTTTTTGCCCGCTATGAAGACTGGTTCATCCTGCCTGAACAACTGCCGAACTCGCGCACCGGTTGGCTGGCCTTCCCGCTGACATTGCGCGAAGGTGCCCCATTCACACGGCGCGAGATGCAGATTTTCCTTGAGACTTCGGACATTCAAACTCGGCCCGTCTTTACCGGAAACATTCTGCGTCAGCCTGCCATGAAGCAAGTAGAATACCGAGCAGATCCCGCGGGCTATCCCAATTCCGATGCGGTTATGCGCGGGGGTATCCTGCTGGCTTGTCACCATGGTCTGATACAAGCGCAAATCGATTATATGCATGCAAAATTTGAAGAATTTGCATTGAAATTCCAAGGAGCACTGGTCTGATGAACGATCAAAGCATCAATACGTCTGTTCGCACGACCTGCCGGACCTGCCGGTCTACCAACCTTATGCTTGTGCTGCCGATGGGCGATCACCCGCCCGCCAATATGTTCGCACGGCCCGAGCAAAAGGATGTTCCGCAACCGGCTTTCCCGCTGAATACTCAGGCCTGTCTGGATTGTGGCTTGATCCAGGTTGCAGATCAGGTGCCTGCTGATTTCTTTACGGACTATCTTTATGTCCCGTCCGGTGCGGCAACAATGCATACACATTTCGCCGAACTCGCCTCGGTCGCGGTAGAGCGTGCGCAAGGTGGGCTGATCATTGATATCGGTTGTAATGACGGGCTGATGCTGTCCCATGCCAACGATCAGGGCGGGCGCACATTGGGCATCGACCCGGCGGCCAACCTTGCCAAGATCGCAGGTGAACGGGGCGTCCGGGTCCATGTCGACTTTTTCAACCGCGCCACCGCGCAGCAGATTCGTGAAACCGAAGGGCCGGCCAGCGTCATCACGACGACCAATACCTTCAACCATATAGACGATCTGCACGGCTTTACCGAAGGTGTTCTGGACCTGTTGACAGATGACGGCGTCTTCATCATCGAAGTGCCTTGGGGCAAGATGATCCTCGAGACCAACGAGTTCGACAATGTTTATCACGAACATGTCTCTGAACTGAGCCTTCTGTCCGTCGTCAAACTGGGCCAGTCCGTTGGGCTCGATGTAGTGGATGTCACAAAACTGCCGGTTCATGGCGGTTCGATGCGCGTGTTCATGCAACCCGCCGCGCTGAACAAAACCCCGGCGCCGATTGTTGCTGATATGCTGGCTGACGAAGATGCCGCGGGTATGACCAACAAAGAGGCTTACGAAGCTTTTGCCGAGCGTGTTCACGTGATGCAGGACAGCCTTGTTTCCATGCTGGCCGACCTCAAGGCATCGGGTAAAACGATCGCTGGCTACGGCGCGCCCGCCAAGGGCAACACGTTGCTGAACTATTTTGATATCGGCACGGAAACGCTGGATTTTCTGGTTGATCGGAACACGTTAAAGCAGGGCCTGTATTCGCCCGGCAAGCTTATTCCTGTTCTGGCACCCGAAGCGGTCATGGAACGCAAACCTGATTACCTGTTGGTTTTGGCCTGGAACTTCTTTGACGAAATCCGCGAGCAGATGGCTGATTTCGAAGCCGCTGGCGGCAAGTTCATCGTGCCTTTGCCAATGCCAGTAGTTATTCCCTGAAGGGAAAACAATGACGCGCGTACTGATCACCGGAGCCAGCGGATTCATCGGCTCTCATCTGGCTCGGGCCTGTTTGGCCCGGGGCGATGAGGTCGCTGTGCTTACGCGGCCGGATTCCTCTCTGGACCGTTTGCAAGGTGTTTCGGGAATCCGCGTTTTCACTGATGGTTATTCGGATGTTGCCGCGATCAAACGCGTCGCGAATGCGTTCCGACCCCAGGTAGTTCTGCACACCGCCGCGCAGACAAAATTTGCCGAGACTGATGACCTGGCAGATCTGAATGCCAGTATTTTGCAAAATCTCTCGACGCTGGTTGCGATCCTGTCGGCTTTGGCCATCTGTGATCAGCCGCCCAATGCGTTTGTGCGCACCGGATCCATTGCGGAATATGGTGATATCAAGCTGCCCTATGTCGAAACTTCGCGAGAGAACCCGCGAAATTCCTATGGCGCCTCTCTGGTGGCCGGAACGCACTATATTGAAATGGCTCAGCCCCGGCTGCCGTTCAAGGCTGTTACGGCTCGGTTGGCGCTGACCTATGGTCCCGGACAGTCAGAAGATTTCTTCATACCCCATGCCATTGGCCGCCTGTTGCGGAAAGCCCCGGTTTTCCTTCATCGTCCACATGATCGGCGTGATCTGATACATATTGACGACATAGTCGAAGCGCTGCTTCTGATTGCTGACGCACCGGACAAGGCGGGGTCGGTCATTAATGTTGTCACTGGCGATGCTCCGGATATGGCCGCGGTCGCAGGAGAGTTGCAGGTGTTGACCGGAGCAGCTCCTGATATGGTTTCTTCTGCGCCGCCGAAGGATGACCCGATATTGTTGGTTTCGGATCCTTCACAGATGGCGGAACGTTATGGCTGGTCGGCAAAAATCGCTTTGCGTGAAGGCCTTGAAAGGACGGTTCAATGGACAAAACAGTCACAACAAGCGGAGATGAACGCGTGACTTTGGTTTCAATCCTGATCCCCGCTTTGAACGAAGAAGATAACGTTCGCACGGCCTATGAACGTGTGACCAAGGTGTTTGACGATCTGCCCTCTTATGAGCCCGAGATCATTTTCACTGACAACCATTCCACGGATCGTACATTTGAAATCCTGTCGGATATTGCTGCTGCTGATCCCCGTGTCCGGGTTATCCGGTTTGCCCGCAATATGGGATATCAGTCATCAGTTCTGACGGCCTATCGATCCGCAAACGGGGCCTGTTCGATCCAACTGGATTGCGACATGCAGGACCCGCCCGAGCTGATCCCGCAGATGCTGGATACCTGGCGGCAGGGATATCACGTGGTTTACGGCATTCGCCGTAGCCTGCCGGACGGCCCCATCGTCGCTGCCGCGCGGCGCGGCTTTTATGCGTTGATCGACATGATCAGCAATGATGATTTGCCGAGAAATGCGGGCGAGTTTCGGCTGACTGACCGGCGTATTCTGGACGAGCTGCGCCGGGTCGATGATCGCTCTCCTTATGTTCGCGGGTTAATCAGTGGGATGGGTTTCCGCCAGATCGGCTTTGAATATGATCGCAATGCGCGCACCGCTGGCGAGTCGAAATTTCCGTTTCGGGCCATGCTGTCGCTTGCTGTCGACGGGTTGATCAACCACTCGCTTCTGCCCTTGCGCCTTGCCTCGATGATCAGTCTGACGGTTGGCACAGGGACGTTTTTGCTGATGATCGGATATGTGATCGGCAAGCTGTTCTTTGGCCAGAACTGGCCGGGCGGTTTTGCCACGACCACCATCCTGTTGCTGCTGTCGATGACCTTGAATGCGATGTTCCTGGGAATAATGGGCGAATATATTGGGCGGATTTTCCTTCAGTCCAAAGACCTGAACCGGCCCATTGTCGAACAAGAGTTGAACCGTCCAGAAACTCTGGATCTGGTACAGCAAGCTGATCGTGTAAAAAGCGCCGCTGAGTGAAAAATGAAACTGTTATTGGTGCAAGCTGGGTTCGGAGCAGGCGGTGCGGAAAAGATCGCCGCAATGATCGCCGCGCATCGGATCTCGGCCGGGGATGAGGTTCACGTCGCCGGGATGGCGACAGAGGATTCTGGTTCCTATTTCGCCTATCCTGAGTGCGCGCATTTGCACATGATTCAGCCGCTAAAGATTTCGCGGCGACTGACGCAGGCACGGCGCTACTTGCATATTCGCAAGATCATCCGGGCTGTGCGTCCCGATCTGATCATCTCGTTTCTGACCAAGGTGAATGTGCTGACCATGTTGGCCGCGCGTGGAACCGGGGTGCCGGTTGTAATTTCCGAGCGGAACAATCCACTGGTCCAAAGCGGAAATCCCATGTGGCTGAAAGCGGTGAACAGGCTTGCGCGGGGGGCGTCCGGAATTGTCATGCAGACCGAACGTGCGCGTTTGGATTTGCCTGCGGACCTGATCCCAAAGGCCAGTGTAATCCCCAATCCATGTGCTCCGCTGGGGGGGATTCACATCGGGTCCGGACAGACCCGGCTTGTGGCTGTCGGGCGTTTGGATCGTCAAAAGGGGTTCGATATGCTGCTGCGGGCAATGCCCGAAGTGCTGCGCAACAACCCAGACATCCGGTTGACGATCTTTGGCGAGGGCCCCGAGCGCGGCGCCTTGGAACAGCAGATATCGACGGCGAATTTGTCGGATATCGTGTCATTGCCCGGCGCCAGCCCAAAACCCGGAGACTGGATGCAAGACGCGGATATTCTGGTATTCCCCTCCCGCTTTGAAGGGTTTCCGAACGTGGTTGCCGAAGCCACGGTCACAGGTCTGCCGGTCATATCGTTCGATTGCGCCTATGGGCCACGGGAATTGATCCGCGACAGAGGAAACGGATTGCTTGTTCCGGCCGAGGATGTTGCCGGTCTGACCAAGGCGATTGTCAGCCTGTCAAAGGATGATGCCTTGCTGCATAAAATGCGTCAGAATGCACGCCATAACAGGGAATGGCTGGAGCCGCAGCAAATCCTGTCCGACTGGGATTCTTTAATTGCCAATGTGCAAATCGGAGTGTCTGCCAAAGCCGGCACGGCTAAAGGTCTGACAGAACTTCTGTAAGCTGGTCAAAGCTGGTGATTGTCGCATATGCGGCATGCTCAGAACTGGGTGGAATCGGATCATGCACAGCCCCGGGTCGGAGGATTTGAACGGTCCGCCAACCCCTTGCATTCGGAGTGATAAAATCCTTGGCCGGGTTGTCCGCGACATAGACCATTTTGCGGGGTTTTTTCGCGATCAACTCCATCTCTTCATAGGCGCGGGGATGCGGTTTCCCGTAGCCATCCGGCCAGGCGCCGGTCGGGCGGATATGCGCAATAAAGCGGTCCAGATCCAGCGCGGCGATCTTGTTGCGCTGCATCTTTTCGGGCCCGTCGGTGATCAACCCCATTGGCTGATCTGCGTTTGTCAAAAACCGCTCGGCGTCTTCGCACAGCGAAATGAGGGGCGGGTGTGACCGGTATTTGGTGATCAGGTCCTGTATGAAAGCATCGGTCGCATCAAGGCCGGTCTGCGCGCAAGCCACATTGAATATGCGTCGTCTTTCCCCCGCATTGTACGCGGCCTGACACTGTTGTCCGAACCCTTCAACGCCGGTTTTTTCGTGGACCCAACCGTTCAGCCAGTTATAGCCGCTAAAGGCAAAACCTCGCTCCAGATACAGGGTGTCGTCCAGATCAAATACCAGCATCAGCCCTGATACACCGCACTGTCATATCGCATCATTTTCACACCATCGCGCCAGTTGTTATGAGCGGTTGACGGTAATTCGGCGACCTCTTCCAAAAGCCACTGTGCGAACTGTGCGCCCGCATGATCGGCCAGAGGGTAGCCACCCCCGAAACGCGCATTGATCTCAAGCACTGCGGGGCCATGTTCTGGGTCATCGATGATCTGAAAACAGGCGACACCGCGCAGATCGGGCAGGGCCTGTGCAATGCCTTCGGCGATGGTTTGCAGATCATTGCGTCGCCTGGTTTCACCCTTTTCAACCTCACCGGCGCGAATTTGAATGCGCAGATGCGGGATCACCGTGCAGAGCTGACCCGAGGCATCTACAAACATGTTGATTGTGTATTCCGGTCCGTTCAGCTTGTCCTGAAAGATCATCGGTTCGGGGAATTCAGAGGGGACATCAGCGAGGGTTTCGAATACATCCAGCCCCCGGCTTGCACTGCCGCCACTTGGCTTTGCAAAGATGGGCCAACTGATGTCTTGTGGCCGCTCTAGCAATTCCTGATGATCCAATGTGCGCGGAACTGGAACCCCGGCTTCGGACAGTTTCTGGATTGTCAGGCGCTTGTCCCGGACAACCTCGATCACGTTCACTGGCGAGACATGGACTCGCGCGCCCAGATTGGCAAAGGCGGGCGCGGCCTGTGCCAGGGGCATCAGTTCCGGGTCGATTGTGGGGATCACCAAGCTGACTCCGTGTTGACGCACAATCTCGAGGATCGAGGTTGCATAGTCGGGGCTGTCACATCGCGGCACGGCGGCGGCGTGATCGGCAAGCGCGCAAGCCGCGCTTTCATCTGGGTTCAGGTCGCAGGCGATGATGGTCAGATCTATATCCAGACGATCCGCAGCCGCCCTGAAGCATTGCAGCAGGCCAACACGGCGACCCGCCGACGTAATCAGGATTGCCAGACATTTTCGCGCCATCGGAAACTCACCAATTCATAAACAATTATACGTGCTTAACCTAGCACAGGGTGTCTTGCCCTGTGAACGGGGTAGGGGTGAGTTTGCCTCAATATTGTTTTGAGTTGCGGCAATCCGACAGTGCGGACCCTGCCAGAGATATGCAGCAGTGCGGTTCAATGAAAATCCCGGCTTGGAAACAGCCGCTTTGCCTGATCCCGTGGGTGCATTGCCCTGGCAGGATAGCGGGATTTCTTCGGTGTATCATCAGTGCGGGACCCTTCGGTGCTTAGGACCTCTGGTTGCGGGTGCCCCAATTCGGAAAGCTTATGTGACATGTCCTGAACGTCCTGGGCGATCAGGTGCACGATAATCCCTTCACGTTGCAGATACCCTGTGATCCGCAGCAGGCGCCCGCCCATCACGGCCCGGCGGAAACGCTCATAAACCTTGGGCCAGACCACCACATTGCTGACCCCGGTTTCATCCTCTAGCGTCAGGAAAATTATGCCCGACGCCGTGCCCGGCCGCTGACGGGTGATAACCAGACCACAAACGCTGTGCCGCCCCAGGGGCACCTCTAGCAAGGCGACATGTGTGGTCAGCCCTGGCAGAGAGGGGCGCAGCAGTTCCATCGGGTGGGCCCGCAGGGTCAGGCGGGTGGCAACATAATCCTCGACCACCTCTTCGCCCAGCTGCATGGCGGGCAGGTTGACCGGGGGTTCGTGAACCGTTTCCCCGTCAATCGGATCATTGAACAAGGGCAGAGGTTTGGGGCTTTGAATGGCTTTGACCTGCCAGAGTGCATCGCGCCGGGTCAGCCCCATATCGGAAAAAGCGTCTGCCTCGGCCAAGCGCGTCAGTACATCAGGCCGCAGCCCCGCACGCAGCCACAGCGCCTCTGGATCCTGATATCCATTGCCGCGGGCGGCCTCAATCCAGCCGGCGTCTTCTTCCCTGAACCCCTTGATCTGGCGGAATCCCAGCCGCAGCGCCAGCGCGCCATCGGGGCGGCGTTCCAGTATATTGTCCCACTCGGAATGATTGACGCAGATAGGGCGGATTTCGACCCCATGCTCGCGGGCGTCGCGCACGATCTGAGCGGGCGCGTAAAACCCCATGGGTTGAGAGTTCAAAAGCGCGCAGGCAAAGATCGCCGGGTGATGGCGTTTCAGCCAGGCCGAGACATAGGCAAGCATGGCAAAGGCCGCCGCATGGCTTTCCGGGAACCCGTAATCGGCAAAGCCTTCGATCTGGGAAAAACACTGCTCAGCTACTTTGATGTCATAGCCGTTGCCCAGCATCCCATTGATGAATTTATCCCGGAATGTGCCGATTGTGCCCATTCGCCGGAACGTGGCCAATGAGCGGCGCAGATGGTCGGCCTCTTCCGCCGTGAATCCGGCCCCGACCACGGCAATCTGCATGGCCTGTTCCTGAAACAGGGGGACGCCCAATGTGCGCGCTGTCACCTGTTCCAGTTTCGGGCCAAAGGGTTCGGGGTTTTCCAGCCCATTGCGTCGCCGGATATAGGGCTTCACCATATCCCCTTGAATGGGGCCAGGGCGCACAATGGCAACTTCGATTATCAGGTCATAAAGCTCGCGGGGGCGCATCCGGGGCAGGAAATTCATCTGCGCCCGACTTTCGACCTGAAAGACGCCGATCGCATCCGCCCGGCAGAGCATGTCATATGTGGCGGTGTCGTCCTGAGGCACCTTGGCGATGCTCAGGGTCTGGCCTTCATGCTGTTGCAGCAGGCCAAAGGATTTGCGCAGACAACTGAGCATACCAAGCCCCAGCACATCGACTTTCAGGATGTTCAGAGCATCAATATCATCTTTGTCCCAGCAGATGACGGTGCGGTTTTCCATTGCGGCATTTTCAATCGGGCAAAGCTCGTCCAGGCGTCCTTTGGTGATCACAAAACCACCAACATGCTGGGACAGATGGCGGGGAAATCCGATGATTTCGCCAATCAGATGAATGGTTTGCATGAGGCGCCGGTCGCTGAGGTCCAGCCCCAGCTCGCGAATACGGTCTAGATCAACGCCGCCATTGCTCATGCCCCAGATCTGGCTCGACAGCCCAGCGGTCACATCCTGCGACAGCCCCATGACCTTGCCCACCTCGCGAATGGCTGCACGGGTGCGGAAATGGATGACAGTTGCGCAAAGACCAGCACGTTCGCGGCCATATTTCTCGTAAATCCACTGGATCACCTCCTCACGCCGCTCATGCTCGAAATCGACATCAATATCCGGCGGCTCGCCCCGGTATCTGGACACGAATCGCTCAAAGACCATGGCGATCTGGTCGGGGCTGACATCCGTGATGCCCAAGAGGTAACAGAGCACCGAATTGGCCGCGGACCCGCGCCCCTGACACAGAATGCCCTGCGACCGGGCATATTGTACGATGTCATGTACAGTCAGGAAATAAGCGGGAAACTGCAGATCCGCGACCACCGCCAGTTCCTTGCGCATCAGCCCGACCACCGTGTCGGGCGGCCCTTCGGGGTACCGGCGCTGCAACCCTTCGTGTGCCAGACGTTCCAGACGCGTTTGCGGATGTTCCCCGCTTGCAATCTCATCGGGGTATTCATACGAAAGCTCCGCCAGATCAAAGCTGCACCTGTCGGCAATCTCCATCGTGCGCCGCAAGGCGCTGGGGTGATGGCGGAACAGCCGGACCAGATCCTGGCCGGATTTGAGGCGGCGTTCGGCATTGGGGAATGCGCGGGTGCCGATCTGATCAATCGTGATGTTTTCACGCATGCAGGTCAGGATATCGGCCAGTTGCTTGCGGTGGGCGCGGTGCATCAGAACATCCCCGACCGCCACCATGGGGGCGCAGCTTTTCTGCGCCAGTTGGGCGCATTCGGCCAGATAGGCCTGATCGCTGCCGTCATAGCGTGGCACTGCGCCCAGAAAAACATGATTGGGAAATCGTCGCCGCACGGTTTGAATATCCGATGCGACCTCTGACAGGGTGGTCTGGGGCAGGGCGATCAGGATCATGCCCTTGCAGGCCGTCAGCATGTCTTGCGTATAGAGCTCGCAATCGCCCTTATCTGTACGCCGTTTGCCCAGAGTCAGCAGGCGGGCCAAGCGTTTGTAGGCTGCCAGATCACAGGGCAACGCCACCCAATCTACCGCACTGTCGCGCAGCAGCAGCCGGCAGCCAGTAATCAGTTTAGGCAGAACAGTACAGTCCGGTTTCGGAAGCGCCTGCCTGTGGCCAACCTCCTGCCGGGAAGAGGCATCAACACGATGTTCGGATCTGATTTGAAGGGGCTGTTTGGTCTGTCGTTTAAGCTCTCGCAGTGCCGACCATGCGCGCACAACCCCTGCCAACGAATTGTGATCCGTGATAGCTATTGCCGACAATCCCAGCTCGGCGGCGCGCAGGACGAGCTCTTCGGGGTGGGAGGCCCCGGTCAGAAAGGTGAAATTCGTGGTGACACAGAGTTCGGCATAACCCAGCCCCTGCGCGTGGGGTTTTGGCATGTGGCGATGCAGGGCGTCTATCGGGCGGTTTGCGGCGATCATGCGAACTCTCCCTGTACAAACCAGCCCGGATTCTGAGGCGTGTAAAACAGCCAGAGCCTGCGCCCCTGCGTGGTTTCCACTCGCCAGTAATCCCGCAGGCCAGAGCGCCAGCTTTCATCCTGATGCCACCACTCGGGCGCGATGCGTTCGGGGCCCGTGGCATGGCCGGTTGTCAGGGGCATGCGTCTCCAGCGGAACCGCGCGGGCGGATGCGGGCCGGTTGCCGCAATCGGTTCGGGTGGAAACAGGTAGAGCGGGCGTGGGTTCAGGATGCTCCACCCGCTGGATGGGTTGGAATAGGCGGCGGCCGCGATGATGAAACTGTGTTCGGGAATATGGCTGTCCGCAGGTAGGAAACGCTGTATGTTTTCAAGCCCGACCCGGGTGCCCAGCCGGGTGATCAGGTCATCCAGCCGGCTCTTGCTGTGGTCCGAAACATGGCTGATTTGTTGTACTGGCAGCGCTTCAACCCCGGTGGCCTCCAACCGCATTTGATCAATGCCAAAGCCAGCATCTATTTCCCCCAAACCGCGTTCGAACAAAGACAGGATACGCTGAGGATCGCGCAGAGGTCGGGCCAGACGCAGTTCAACCTGCTGGCAGTCCTGGTCCACCCGACGCAATGTCATGCAAAGTTTCCGGGCGCCCATCTCTTGCGCCTTCAGCTTGGCGCAGAGCTGGGCCAACAGCCGTTCGGTACCAGCCATCACGTCCGACAGTAATCCGATGGGGTCCGGCAGGGTCATGCGCACCGCGTAATGGGGGGGATCGGACAGCGGCGTGATTGCTTCGGGTTGCGCGCCCAGAGCCTGATCCAGCCTGAGCAGCAGACCGGGACCAAAACGCCGTGTCAGCGGTGCGCGCGGTGCTGCCGCCAATGTACCAATTTTGCGCAGGCCCATGCGCTGTAAGGCGACCGAGGTCTTCTCATCCAGACGCAAGGCCGCCACCGGCAGCGACTTTAGGGCCGTCAGCATATTGCCAGAGGCTGCGACCCCCTCGTTATAACGGGCAAGCGCCCAAGCCGCACCGCGCGTATCCCCCAACCCGATCTGCACCCAGAGCCCTGCGCGCGCAAACCGTCCGCGCATATCAGCCAACATCGCCTCTTCGCCGCCAAAGAGATGGGCTGACCCGGTGACGTCAAGCACCAGCCCATCCTCGCCTTCCATCCCCACCCAGGGGCAATAGCGCGTTGCCCAGCGACGCAGGATGTGCAGGAAACGCATATCGGCCTGAGGATCGGCTGTGCAGCTTTGCAAAGCGGGGCAAAAGGCGCGCGCATCCGCATAGGACATGCCCTGATGCAGCCCCTGTTCCGCAGCCTGAGCGTTCAGGCAATAAATACGATTGGCATTCTGTTGTTTGAGCGTCAGGACAAAGGGCCCATTCACCAGGCGTCGACGCAGAACCCGGTCGCTTGCCAACCGAGGAAACCACAATGAAACGACGCGACGCTGCATTCCATCGAACATGCCAGATACCAATATGTTCTTGATTTGTTCTTTTTATGCTTCCGCTTTTACAGAGTCGAGTCTTTTGGATCAAACGCCGGCAGATAGTGCCACCGGGACCAAGTTGTTTCGGCTTCGAAGGGAAGGTCGGCCCTTTTAGGCATCAAACCGCGGCAGCCATTATTCGGACTCTCATTCCTGTCGCAAAAATCTTCGGATCTTGAAAAAAGACAGGGCCGGTCCAAAGACCGGCCCTGCGACTGTTCATATGTATCGGTATTAGTTCGACGCGGCGTTCAGCTTCTCGTTCTGTTCACGCAGCGTGTCCGAGATGATCGCGTACCATTCGCCGGATTCACGCATTTCGTTCAGGCCCTTGTTGACCATAGCGATGTATTCGCGTGCAAACGGGTTGGTGCGGTGAGCAAGGAAGCTCATCGAGGACAGCGTGGAAACATAGGGGTTTTCTACGATATCTTCCGAGGTCAGGCCCATGTCCTTCATGGTTGCGGCGAAAAGATCGACCTCGAACGCGGCCACATCGGCTGAGCCGGTCAAAACGGCATCCAGACACTCGCGGGCCGAGCTGGGGTGAACCAACGTCAGGTTCTCGGAATTCAAGCCGACTTCTTCAAGTACAACCATGCTCCAGCCGTCCATACGACACAGGGTTGCACCTTTGAGGTCTTCGAAGGCCGTCGCTTGTGAGTATTCGCTTTCCGGCAGAGTGAAGAAGCCGCCGACGATGTCATAGACCGGAACCGAAGCAACAAACTCGTTACACCGGGATTCAGTCGCTGCAGACCACTCATAGGTGTGGTTTGTACAATCTGGAACTGTCCAGGCGATCGAGATGTCGAATGCGCCGAGCGGCAAGAGAGTTTCCAAATGCGAAGTCCAGTCGTCGACAAAGCTGACCGAGAAATCACGGCTGTTGCCGGCACGCTGAAGACTTGTGGTCGCCAGGCGGGTCATGATCCCACCACCATTCAGACTTTCGGTTGTGAATGGCTCCCATCCGTTACCCGCTACCAGCTTGATTGGCGGGGCGTAGACGTTCGAACGTTTCACACTGGCCGCACGCTTTTCTTCTGCTGCGATCAGTTCCTGTGCTGACTGGCCATTCGGCAGACTACCGTCTTCACAGGGCAAGGACAGAACCAATCCAGGCGCCAGCGCGTTTGGGTTGGTGATGATGTTGCGGTTGGCGTTGAAGATCGGCTGATAGTTCGAGGTGCCATAAGCCGCGATGGCGATGGTCGCCATCGTGTCACCATCCGCGACGGTATAGTTGCTACAGGCTTCCTGTGCTGCGGCAGCTCCGGCGCTCAGGGCGGTGACGGCGGTGGCCGAAATCACGACTTTCTTCAGGTTAAATTTATACATGTCCACTTCCTCCAGACTTTTTTGAGTTTAGGCCGATAAGGGCCTTAGCCATTTTCCATTTGATAACGCAGAGCGGTTGAGACGATGTCGCGCCACTCGCCTGATTGCTGCATGATCGCCAGACCCTGATTAAGCGTTTCAAGGATCGCTTCTCCATCAGGATTCTCCTTGTGAGTCATGATGTTAAGAGACTTGATTGCTGCCAGGTTGGGGTTTTCTACAATGCGATGCTCGTAACCCAGCCGACCGATTGCCTCGACGGCTAGATGGGCCTCAATTGCGGCGATGTCGGCGGTTCCATCCATCAATGCATGGAAACATTCATCCGGCGAAACCGGGCGCAGCATCGTGATCGCGGGCTCGTACAGCCCCACCGCGTCCATATGCGACAGAGACCAGCCCTCGGGTCGGCAGATGGTTGCACCGGCAAAGTCCGCATATGTCAGGGTCTCTTCATAGCCCGAACCTTCGCGAGCAAAGAACGTGTCCACAACTTCATAGAACGGGTTCGAGAAATTGTAGGTTTCACAACGTGAACGGTCATTTTCAGACAGTGCATCTGCGTCGTCACAATCTGGACGCGACCACGGGAAGGTTGCGTCAAATGCCAGCGTCGGCATCAACAGATCCAGATGTGAAGACCAGTCATTGACGAACTGGATCTTGTAGGACTGTTCCGGTGCTGCGCGCAACATCGCGGTTTCCACAAGATTTGTATATAGACCACGATGCGGCAGAGCTTCATCCGTGAACGGGGAATAGTTGCCGCCAGTGATCAAAATCAACTGACGGTCCCGGATTTCAGGACGTTCACCGGTACCTGCATTGCGGATTAGGGCAGCACCTTCAGCACGCGCGGCCTCGATCTCATCCTTGGCCGCAGCCTTGGCGGCGATGACCGCCTCTGCTTTGGCTTCGGCCACGCGGGACTCGGCTTCGGCGATAGCTTTGGCAGCGCGATCTTCCGCAGCCTTGACAAGTTCGGCGGCCATTTCGGCGGCCATTGCTTCGGCCTCTGTCTGCGGCACGGCAGCCGCGCGCCCGATATCTTCCAAACAGGGCAGGGTCAAAACGTCGCCGACGCGGATGACATTGGGATTATTTCCGATTACATCGCGGTTTGCCTCGAAGATGATCCGAAAATCTTCGGTCGAATAGACTGCGATGGTCAGTTCCCGCAGGCTGTCGCCTCGCTGGATTTCATAGGTTGAGCATGCTTCTTGTGCCGAAGCAGCGCCCGTCGCGGCAGCTAGTGCCAGGCTGGATATGATCAGATGGAGTTTCATTGGTCCGGTTGCTTTGCCTCTAGTCGTTTCTTCTGAGTTTGATGACGCCAATCGACGTATTGTCTTGATCCGGGTCGTTCCTGGTTCTCAGTGCCCGCAACAGCGCATCCGCAATATCTTGAGCCAGCGCATCTTCGTTTTCCTCAAGAATTGCCTGAATTTCTGTGTTGCTCAGATATTGCAGCCCATCACTTCCCACGATCAGCACATCCGCGGTGCTAAGACCCAATGGTTCTTCCGGGCAATCGACCTTGGGAATTGCGGCGCCCATTATCACCGAAGTCAGTTGGTTTCGGTCGGGGTGAGACGACGCCTGGTCTGGCGTAAGGGTACCTGCAGCAACCTGAGCATCAATCATCGGAGCCATCGAATGGTCTTCGTTGATTTGGCTGAGGGTACGGTCGCGATAGAGATATAGGGGGCTGTCGCCAATCGAAATCCAGAAGACGCGCTTTTCCAGCAGCAAAACTCCCAACATGGTTGATCCCATGTTGAAATCTTCACCCTGCTCCTCGCAGTAAGTCGAAATCGCGGCATTTGCCTGCATGGCTGCCAAGGGTAAGGCGTCGATCAGCGCAGTCTCAGCCGGAGCGTCTGCTTCAAGTTCGGTATCCAGTGCATCGCGCCAGGCTTTGACCACCAGCTCGGATGCCACTTCTCCTGCCGCATGCCCACCCATTCCGTCCGCGACGATGACATAGCCCGCATCCGCCGCGTCGAACATACGCGACGCGACCGCGTCTTCCTGCGTGTCGCGCTGACCCTGATCCAGGATCAGCGCAAGATCATATGCCGGGGTCGCCAGCATCAATTAAACATCCCGCCAATCAAAGCCGTCATCGCAGAAGGCTGCAAAACGGATTGAGGTTTCACTGATCCGGATAAGATCGCCTGTGGAGAGTGGAACCGTGCTGAGAACGGGTTTGCCGTTCAGGCGCACCAGATTGGCCTTGCCGCCGTGGCCCAGATAGCATTTGCGGTCTTCCGGGTCATAGGCAATTACCGCATGGTTGCTGCGGGAAATCCCAGTGTCGCCAAAGTCCAGCTGGATCGCCTGGTCATCATTACGCCCAATCTGCATCAGGCCTTCTGTCAGCGTAACGCTGGAACCGCGGCCGGGGCCGGAAGTTACAACAAGCCATCCTACCGGGAATGTCGCCTGCGCTGCCTCGGTCTTGGCCATAGCCACCGGCTCGGCTGTTTCCATCAAGTCCTGAACATGCGTATCCGCGCGCTCGAAGCCCAGGAAGGTGGTTTTCACACGGCTGCGTCTATCTTCTTTTGCCGCAGGAGCAGGCTGAGGTTGTGCCTCGACCTCTGGGGCAGAAGGCGCTTCTGGTTCCGGATCAACTGTCTCGACGACTACGTCTACGACCGGTTCTTCCATCGCCATTTCAGGCGCGGGATCTTCAATCGTGGCTGTCAGTTCTTCGGTTGACACATGCAGTGTCACAACCGGTTCGTCGTCCTTTGGGTCGGCATCAACTGTAACCTCGGTGGCGCTTTGCACTTCGGCGACCACTTCCTCGACGATAATCTCATCGGCAGTGGCTTGTTCTGCTTCGGAGAACTCCGGCATCTTGTCTTCTGGTAATAGTTCTTCGCTTTCATCGTAGCTATCAGCGGTAGTGTTGCCGCCTGCCAGTGCATTACGAAGTGCGTTGAAATCCGCAATCGGTTCAGCGTTATCAGTCTCAGGTGCCGCGACCTCCTCGGTTTTGGTCTCTTGAGGTTTGCCGGCACCTTCGAGAAGCCGGCTAAGGGGGCTTTTATATTTAAACATGGTGTCGACACCTTTGTTTCTTGGCACAGGAACTACGTCCCATGGGGCTGCTACTCACCTCTGCACGTTCGGTACACAGGCACTGATGATTGGGAACAAAAAACTCATTTACCTTCTGCGACGGGCCGGTCCCCGTCAGAGTGATGGCTTTCGCTTCACTCTCAGCAAACACACACAGGCAGATCACAATCAGACCGGATCATTACTCCTGTACCAGGGGCATAACCGCACCCGTTTCAGTACCGTTGCGCAGAACTGTAAAGCGGGCTTCGGACTGGTTTTCGGAAACAAGGAGCTGCAAAAGCGCGTCCAGCCCTTCAGGGTTGGTAATGTTCTGACCGGTATGATTTTCCGAGATCAGTACATCGCCTTTGCGCAGGCTGCCTGCTGCGGGCGCGTCTGGTGCAGCGTCAACAACAGTTGCCCAGCCGTTTCCATTGCTGTTCCTGATAGTGAACACATAACCATTCTCGAGACCCAACATGCGAATGGCGGGCAGGGCCAGCAATCCGTTCTGCGCACGGGTTTTTCCGAGTTCCCGATAACGGGCAGTGATGCGGATATACCCATCCGGATCGACCTTCAGGTCATCCAAAATCTGGGCGGCAAAACTTGCATCTGCCTGGACCGGCACTCCGTTCACAGTATAAATTGACGCCCCATGCTGCACCCATTCTCCGATCACGGAAGTATCCAGCGTGGGGTCAAAGCCGGTCACGACAACGACGCTGCCAGTCGAGGCGCGGCGTTTCGAAGTCTGGAACGGTATTTCCACATCCCAATGAGAATACGCAATCTGCGCTTCGGCCGGTTGGCCAGCAGCAGCGCTGATTTCTACCGGGTCAGCAGCAACCGGGGCTGCCTCGACAGGTTGCGCTTCGGCGTTTTGCGCCGTGAGGGTATCCGTCTGCTCAACAGGTTCTGCGCTTGCGACTTCTTGTTCTGGTGCTTCAGCTTCCGCAGCGGCCGGTTCTGCCGTTTCCACGACCTCTTCCGCAGCGGCCGGTGCCGCCGTTTCCACGACTTCTTCCGGCTGTTCCGAGGCTGGTGCCTCTGTCTCGGTCACCTGGACCGGCGCTGCTGTCGGTTCGGGGGTTTCTTCGCTGCCACTGAACAAAACGAATCCGCCTGCAGCCAAGGCAACCACCACCGCAGCAGCGCCTGCGATGACTTTACCGCTGCCGCCTGATCCGTTCTTGACGATCGTGTCGACCGCAACCGCGGCCTCTTCTTTTTGTGCAAACTTGGCCAGATCGCCCTCTGACTTATCCTCATTACCCAGGGCAATGTCAGGGTTCCCAGCCAACAAGGCAGTCACCACCGCCTCGGCATTTTCACTTTCGGCTTTGATCCGGGCTTGCTCTTCGACTTCGTCCTTACGGTCCATCGCCACGATGACCGAGACCGGACGATAGGCGAAGGAGTCAAACATGACGCCGGGACCACGGAACATCCGCAGCCAATCCAGGGCCGTTTGCAGACGATCTGTTGCGTGAACTTCCATCGCTTTGTCGATCGCTTCAAGGAACCCATCGGGATAGCCGCTGTGCTGACCTGCGAGGGGCGTATAGGGATCATCCTGGCCATTGTTGAAGGCATTCAGTCGGGTTTGCCCGTCGATCGGACGTTCGCCACTGATGGCGTGATAAAGCGTCGCCGCAAGAACATACAGGTCGCTGCTAGGTCCCTGATCTGCGCCGCGTACATAGAATTCGTGCGGGGAATAGCCGTCTTTGATAACGCGCAAAGTCAACAGGGCAGCAGATTGATTGGCTGCCTGTTCGCGCGCGGCACCAAAGTCGATGAGGACCGGGTCTCCGTTTTGGTCAATCAGAATATTGTCCGGTGAGATATCGCGATGCAGCATTCCGCTTTGGTGGATGAACGAAACGGCCGACAGCATTTTCTCGGTGACTTGGACAATGAAATCCGGGCCCGCGTCGTTTTCGGGGTTCTCGGAATAATCCAGAAGATCGCAACCCCGGATCAGGTCCATTGCGATATACGCCGTGTCGTTGTCTTCAAAGACCTGATGTACGTCAACGATATTGGGATGAACCAGTCGGGCGTGATTGCGGGCTTCCTGAATGAACAGGTCGATGATCGCGCGCAGATCTTCTTTGTGGTCGGGATTGATGGGTTCAACCGCGTCACCATTCCGACGGCACAGAGCGCCCGGATAGCACTCTTTGATCACGACATCGCGTTCTAGGCTGTCGCGGGCCAGGTAGGTAATCCCAAACCCGCCATTGCTGAGGAAACGAAGAATCTCATACTGCCCGCGCAACAGCTTTGCGCCAGGTTCAAGTCCTTCAATCTTAGGTTCGTCGTGCGTTGCACCGACAGCCTGGTTATGGCTCATTTCATTCCGCCCGTTCTAATCGTTTTGCGGCAAAAAACCTGGGCAAATAGCCCGCAAACACACAACCAAAAACAACCGCAGGACACTCAAGTCGGTTAGACGATTCAAATTTGACTTTATTGGGGCCGCCTGATGGCTTCACTAAGGATCGTTTTTGCGATTGATCTATATGTAGTGTTTATTTGACAGTTTATACTACATATAGAAATATATTGTGATAAAATCGAAAGCTAAAAACAAATTCTTAAGGATTGGTCTACAAATTCGAAACAATAGATTCGTAGGAATCGCCTCTACGATTCGCGGAATTGCCGCTCAGCCTTGAGCGGAAATTTCAGGTTCCGGTCTTTGGTTGTGCCGATTCAACCCGGCTGCCGGCCCAAGCAAGGTTGTCACTCAGCTGTGCCAGGATGCTAATCGCATCCTTCAGTGGCGCAACGCCGCTTTCGAACTGAAGCAAAAGCAACAAGTCCGTGGCCTTTTCGAACTCACCCGGAATCCAATCCGCCGTCGGGTCAATCTCGCCATCGTTTTCCAGGCGCTCGGCGAAATCCTCAACGATTTCCTGACAGCTTTGCAGGAAAGCCGCAGGCTCCATATTTGAGGTTTCCCGCAGGTCTTCATAGATACTGGCAATTGCGGCAAGCCAGTCTTCCAGGATCGGATTGTCGATAGGGGGTAGCACGTTTTCCAGCGTAGCCTGCATAGAGGGCGCGTCGAGGGCGGCTATGTCCGGCACCTGAACGTCAATCGATTTCAGATAGGGTAGAAAGTGCTGTTCCAGATCTTCGCGCGCCGAACTCAGGTCTGCCTGTCGCCGGTTCGAAGCAATATCAAGCACCTGCTCGGCCAGCCCCTGTCCACCGCAGGTTTCCCAAAGGGCGAAATCCGGTTCTGGCTCTTGCGCCATGGCACGGACAGCCACTGGGGTGCCGATCGGCACAACCGAGCGGAACATATTGCGCTTTTCTTTGTTCAAGCGGGCCAACACCCGGTCAAGCGCGTCGCGTACCGGAGGCAAATCTGTATGTGTCACAGCCAATATGCTGTTTGCTCGCAACTCTTCCGGAACCTTAGCCCAAAGATGGCGTTCCGTTTCGCGCCATGCATTTGTGCCGTTGGTGCACCAGATCGCGCAATCCACAAATTTGAGCAGATCGAGCGTCGGTTTATAGGTATCATCCAAAGCGCCTGACCCAGGCAGATCGTAGAGCGATATCTCTTGCAGGGCAGGGGTGTTCAATCCAACAGAGATAAAGTCGGGTTCGTCTTTGGCGGCTTTTTCAAGTGCAATTCCAGAATAGACCTTAGGTTCCCGGTCCCACCACCCGACAGTTGTTTCGGGGGTTTCGGAATATGCCACAATAACGAGCGGCAGTTTCAGATGTTGCGGCCCGGTAGGCAGAATATCTGCCCCGGCCAGCATGTTGGCCAGGCTGGATTTTCCCGCCCCAAATTCTCCGGCGAATCCAATATTGACCGCGTTTGACAAGCGTTCGGCATGCGCCAAAGCACGGGCGCGCATATCTTCGAGCGCCACGTCGCTCGGCAGGCTTTCGGTCGCGGTCAGAAAGCGCTCGAGCTGCCTCACTTCCTTGTCGGTTCCGGGAAATTCGATCATTCCGCTGCCTCTGCTAGTCTTTCATCTGTTTGATGCTGGCTGAATAGGGTGCCCAGCTCGTCAGAAATATGTTGTGCGTGGTTGAAGGAGGCTTGCGCCTCGGCCCGGGCATTTGTTTCGCCGGTTCCGGCACGATGTTCAAGATGTGTGGCGAGCAGGGCCAGATAATGGTCCAGCACGGTATTAAGCCGCTCGGTCAAATCACCGCGGGCGGTATCCACCAGATCATCTCCGATCATCTCAAACTCCTGAACGATCATGCGTTCGGCACGGGACACGACACTTTTACGCGAAATCAGCCGGGACAACCAGTTTACCCGAAGTTCGACAGTGATGCCACGGGTCAAAGCGGACGTGTCCGGACGGAACCAGCGAACTGCGCTGGTGTTCATCCGGTTGTCGGTTGCGTCCTGCCAGCCGGGCAGAGCCCGCAGCGTGGCATTGCTTTGCATGTCGATTGCGTAGAGCTCGCTCAGCATTCTTTGGCGGACAACTTGGGTGGCCCCCTGAACAAGTTCGCGCATGCGGTCACGCAGCGGAGTGAAATTCAGCTCGGTTTCTCCGGTTTTCGACAACAGCGGAGAATCTCCGTTCGGGCCGCGAACAACGCCCGACACGGCCTCGGCCACGGTGTCATCCATTACGCCTCTCAGGTTGGCCAGGACGTCATCCATTTCGTCAATGATCTTGGTGGTCTTGTCGCTGACCGAGTTCCGCAGATCGGCCAATATCCTGTTGTTTTCACCAGCGTCTTCTGCCGAGGTTGTGGTGTCGTTCTCGATCGCGCGCAGATGCGCTTTGGACCGGTCTAATTCACCTTGGGCAAAGCTGTTGAGATGCTGCCAGGCCATACGCAGTTGTTCATCGCGCGGGCCTTCTGTCAGCGCTCGGGTCACATGCCGGCGCAGATCGGGCAACCCGGAGGCGATCATAGCGGCAAAGCGCAAAACACCTTCGCGGCTGATCGGGCCGGGGCCTTGTTTGATCTCTTCGACACCGTCCAGATATTGCTTCATCTGATCGGGGTGCGCGCGCAGCCAGGCCAGGACATCGTCGTGATTGATACCGGCTTCGTCACCGGTCAGGGCGTAATGCGCCCATTGGGCACTGCCGGTCAGCACGTCAATGTTCGAGTTCCCAAGCGCCTTCTCAAGCCCGTCCAGAACATCGGCCCGCACCTTGAAGGCATCTTCGGCACCATTTCCCAATTCGTCCACGCGGTTGATAAAAACCACGATCTGGCCCAGCTCCAGCGCTTGCATTAGGCGGAACAGTTTCAAGTCCGCCCGAGAAAGCGCCTGATGCGCCGACAGGACAACCACAAAAAAGTCGGACTCTTTGAGGTATTGACGAGAGATCTCTTCGCGGATCAGCAGAGGGTCATTTACACCGGGTGTATCGGTGACCGTAAGCGGAAATGGGAAATGTCCGATGTCAAAATAGACCTCGGCCTTTCGGGTGATGTCGCTGTAAAGGCCCCGGTCCGATGCCGGATCATGTGTCCCACCCTCGGTCGGGTCATCGCCTGCGCAAACATAACGTGCCAAATCATCCGAATTCAGGTCTTCCAGATCATGATGTTGGCCCAGCAGCTGTTCATAGCTATCGCCCAGCCGAAGCTTGGCGCGGGTCTTCATTGCGTCGACCTGTTCTTCGATCATCTCGCGTTTATAACTGTCCTCGTCATCGGGGAACATGTTGCGCAGCTCTTCGCCTTCGGCAATCAGGGACTGCCACTGACGGTTGTCGAAGAAATGGAACTCGGCACCTTGCGTCCGGCCCGACGGGTGGCCGAAATGCATATCAGTGATTACGGTTGTCCAAGGGTTCACATCCGACGGCAGATATTCGGCCTGTCCGGTAAAACCATTGATCAGTCGGGATTTGCCGGCCTTGATCTGACCAACAAAAGCAATCGAGGGCTTCAGGTTCGAAAGATCACCAATGATCCGAGAGATAAACTGCCCGGTTTCGTCATTGCTGACGCCTTTCATCTCGTTGGCTATACGAAGTAACTCGCGACGATTATTCTCACTCATAACACATACCCTGACTACTTAATTTCACGGATCGAATTCGTTGAAAAATTGAACTGTTGGCACCGGATCATTTTTCCGGTCCCGTAACTGATTTCCAAAGGTTTACGACGGCACCCAGTTTGCGCGCTTCATGAATGGCCAGCGCAAATTGTGACCCGTCATGCAGAACTGCAAGCGCATCCCCTTTGCCCCCTGAAGGCCGCATTACAATCAGCTGAGGATGATCCAGCGCGGTGGCGGCGTCACCGTCCCACCCAACAAGATCCTGTGCAAACTGACGAAGCAGATCCTGATCGGCGTGCATGGGTTGCCCGACGTCGCATACTCCTTCGAGCCGCGAGATGGCTGCACCGTCCAAGGTGACTTCGGCGCGTCCCAATGCGAACCGTTCAGCGCCGTCAAAAAACGCGCTGGCAATGGTTCCGGCTGTCGCCCCGGTGGCGGGCGCTGGAATATCTGTTTCTTGCAGGGCAGGCGTGTCGGGAACCAAAGAAACGACCGTCTCGGGCGGCAGCTCGATAGTGCCGCAAGCCTTTGCAATCTCGCTGAAAGTCACACCGACATCATCGACCTCAAGCGCCGTGTCGGGTTGCAGAGAAAGCAGCTCCAACGGGGCAGGGGCTGCTGCAATATCGGACACCAATTCGGCCAAGCGGGTCGCAAGCTCTTCACGCGGAGTAGTTTCAAAATCCGGTATCATGCCCGAGCGGACCCGGAAAACATCAGTTACCCGCGAGCTGTTGACCTCCATTGCCAGACAATCGCCATTGGCCGCGGTAAATTCCAGCCGACGCGGCAAAATGGTTCCGCGAATTGTACGCAGGATCTTTTCACGACGAATCTCAGTCGTCTCAGCCGCTAATGTAACCGTCGGATTCAAACGGGCGACCGACAACCGCCCGATGTCTTCGAGCATGTCCAGTATGTCAGTATCCATCATGCCGTGACCCCCTCTGGTCCCGTTATACAGCGGCCGTAACCGGCCCCAGGCTTATGTGCGATTTAGTAAGTGCCAGCCCCACATTGGCACTGTCGCGACAGATGTAGCAGACCACATGGTCCGGGTAGTCCGGGGTCCGCAGGAAGATATTCAGCCGATCCTTTGAAAACACTGCGATTTCGCCAAACCCAGGATTTTCCGTATCGTCGGCGTCGGTCGAACGCAGCAGATTCTCAAACGCGATCACACCGCGCCCCTGAAAAAGGTTGGCCACCGCTATGGCCAGAGTGTCCAACGCTTCGGCACTTTCCGAGTCTGTGACATGGGTGCCTAGCAACATACCTGTCTTCATGTCGACATACCCGGCTGCTATGCAGTCGGGTATGGTCGCCATCGCATCGTTTAATGCTGTTTCGATAGACATCAGTTGCCCTGTCTCCTAGGTTTCTCACCGCTAAAGTACATGTCGTTCAACACCCGTGTCTTCAGAGGTATTGGCCATGGGCCTTACCGCGTTATCTGATTTTCGCGCATTGTGTTCGGCCGTGATTTGGTCAAACTCCTCAAGAAATGCTTGAAATACCTTCTTCAACGCTTCTGGGTTGGTGGGCATGTCTTCGCCATCCGTGACCTCGCGCCACATCGCCGCCGCGCTAAGCGGGGTGTCGACGGACACGTTCACAATGTCTTCAAACGAGCCCGCGATTTCCGGTCTGCTCTCTGGCAGGGCGACAACCTGAGTGTTCACCAGGCCATTGGTTTCCGGCTCTGGTTCGAACTCATCCTCGGCATCATCCGATTGTTCAGCCATCAACGCTGTGATCGAGGATACGGAAAGTTCGACCGGGGTTTCTTCCGGCTCTGCCTGAGTGGTCTCTTCGGGCTCCGGAACATCTGTAAGCTGGTCCTCCAAAGAGGCCATGAATGTGTCAGCTTCGTCTTCGTCACTGAACAGGTTTTCTTCTTCAGCAACTTCGACTTCCGCAGAAAGTGGCTGAACTTCCACAAAGTCAGTTTCATCAATGACGGATACGGCCTGTGGGTCTGTTTCATCATCCTCGGTAGGAGCAACGGACAGATCGGCAACGTCCGAGTCCTCGGGAGTGGTCTCCCGGAAGAACGCCCGCAATTCGTCTTCTTTTTCTTCTTTTACGATCTCGGCGCCCGAGGTCATGTCGGCGCGCAGACGTTCGGCCTCTTGTGGGTCAATGCGCGGGGCACGTTCAACCTCATCAGGGCGCAGTTCGACCCGGGCAGGGCGCACGGGGAATTGTGTCACCACCTCGGGCTCTGTTCCCTCATGCAGCGGATTTACCAGCTTCAGCGGAGCGGTTCCCTGTACATTCGAGAAATTGCGCCGCGGGCGCAGCGGGTGTACCTGAGGAGCATCGGACAAGCTGGTGTCAATTTGATAACGCGCCAGCTGATGAGCGCGGCTGTCCATGATCAGTTCTGTGATTTCCAGGAAGCTGTCGACCATCTTGCCACCGCCACTGCGGGTCCACAATTCGGCGTCCCCGCTTTTGTCGCGGGCCATGATGGCATCACGGGCTGAAAACAGGATCGAACGGTTGAACAGGTGACCTGCTTCGCGGTTCACACGACGAAGGACCTTTTGGCGATCCTTGACATCCAAAACGTCTGCACGTGTGACCAGCAGCAATGAATTGTGTTGCAACCGTTCGGGCAGGGAAACCCAGGTTGCCCGTTCCGTTTCGCGCCATGCCTGCGTGGCGTGCGTACACCAAATAACGCCATTTGCCTGACCGACAGCCCGTCGCCAGACATCAGTAGAAATCTTGGGGTCGGAAATACCCGGAGTGTCGATCAGGTCGACGGCTTCAAGAATGTCGGATTCCAGAAATATGCGAATAAACTGGGCATCATTCACCCCGACTTGTTCCAGCTGGTCCAGGTCAATGTTTTCGCGAGTTCCGTCAGGGCGTTGTACATAGGCCGACCTTCTACCCCAACTGAACCAAACTGGTGGCAGCTGTGTGGCTGTAACCTGTGTAGGCAGTGCCTCCGAGCGCAGCAGAAAGTTCATCAAGGTTGATTTGCCGGCGCTGAATTCCCCCATAAGTGCGAAAACAGGTTTCCTGCGGGACCATTTCTCAATGCGGTCCCATGCTTTTGAAGAGACGAAGCGGGTTTGTGAATCTTTTGCCATATCGCTACTTATGCTGCCTCGTTACTAAGATCTTTCAGGATATCGCCGAGGATATCGTCGCGGGATTTCTGAGGGGCCAGCCCCTCCATCAGCGCTGCACTGCGACCGGGGTCCTTTTCGGCCGAGGCCGAAATGTTCAACAGAGTCTCCTTTTGCTCGCGCATAAAGTCGGAAAGGGCGGCGCGGACATTTTCAAGAACTGCTGCAATCTGGTTTTCTTCGATATCCTTGGTGATCGAATTCGCCTCTGATGTGATCAGGCGCGTATAATCCGCCGCATAGGCCTCGAAACCATTGCGGCGTTGCCACCAGCGGCGCCACCATGTGCTTTGCAAGTCCAGGGCAATCGTGCGTCCGATACCCAGTGGAGGTGGTACCCGCGGGACGATTGGTGCCTCGATGCTGAACTCTCCCAGATGGTTGCCCAGCAAGCTTTGATACAACGCTTCGATGTCAGCGGCTGCCGCTGAATACAACGCACCAACTTCTTTGCGCATCGACCGGGCAAAGCTAAAATAGGCCGCTTTTTGCAAGGTCCGCAGCCCGGCAGGATCGTATTGCCACGTTCCTTGCTCGCCATTTTGCTCAAGATGCGCGATCAGAGAATCGGTGGCACGTTTAACAAAGTTGGCTTCGGCCGAGTTCAGACGCTCAAGCACTTTCGCGCGCAAGGAAGCAGTAAGCTCAGCGGCCTTCTTTTCATATTCTGCGTTGACCTCGGCCACGGCCTCTTCAGGTGCTACCCCGTTCAGCTCTCGCACGATCCCTTCGCTGTCGGATAGTTTTTTGGCCACGGCGGTCGCCCGGATCTGACTGGCGATGTTGCGCGCCCGGTGGCGTACACGGTCCAGAAGTCGAGTTCCTGCGCCTTCGGCAATGCGTTCATTCATCGCCAGCAATAGGTCGGGCAAACCGGACAACGCCCAAATCTTGTCCAGTGACGGGGCCTGATCGCCAAACCCGGCCGCCAGATAGAACGTGTTAAGGGCTTTCCGGGATTCCTCGGACAGAATATCGGGATTGCCAGTTATCGCGGCCTCGGCCCACAGGGCGCTGCCGAACACGACACTTGCCTTGGTGTCGATATTGTTCTGTTTCAGTGTGTCCAGAATCCGATCCCGAATCTCAGGAACCTGGGTGACCGGATCTGCAAGTTCGTCAATTCGGTTAACAAACAGGATGATCTGACGATTTTCGAACTGAGCGATGATCCGCATCAGCGCCATGTCCATTGTGGTCAGAGCCTGACTGGCTGCCAGAACCACAATGCAGACTTCGGACCCGCGCAGGCTGCGCAGGGTGATCTGTTCACGCACCATAAATGTATCGTTTACACCCGGTGTGTCGCACAGCTTGAGGGAAATCGGGTACTGGGGGATGTCCATGTACAGCTCAGCCGACTTTGTCACATCCGCAAAACGACCGGTCTTGGGGTTGATGTCCGGGTCGTCTTCATCACCCAGACACACATACCTTTGGATCAGTTCCTCATCGAAATAGTCGTATTGATGGCTTTGCCCCAGAATCAGGTCGAAATGCTTACCCAGTCGTTCCTCGGACTTAGCTTTCATTTCGCCGATCTGACGGCGGATATCGTCCATTTCATCGTCGGCGCCGGCCCGATTGGCCAGCTCTCCCAGCCGGCCGCCGCCAACCATCAGATTGTCCCATTCCTCTTGTTCGAAGAAAGTGAACCGGGATTTTGTATCACCCTGGGTTCTGGTGTTGATGTTCAGCGTGGTAACCACAGAGGTCCAGGGGTTCACATCCGAAGGCAGCAGGGCAGGGCGTGCGGACAGAATGTTCACAAGCGAAGATTTTCCCGCCTTGACCTGACCGACCAGCGTGACGCTGGCAGTAAAATTCTCCATGCGTGTCTTGAGCGTCGCAAGACGTGCCGAGGAGCGCGCGTCCGCCACCTCTGTCAGTTGGTCAATCTGTGTCGTCAATGCCGACATGGCCGAAGTCATTGGGGTCAGCGCTTCGTTTCCAACAGACAAAAGATGATCGTTACGCGCCATGGTTAGCCTCCGGTTCCTGTAGCGGCGATATGAGGTTCGATCTGCCCGTGTGGTGCGCTGGTCAGCGTATCAATCCGGGCGATCAGGTTCAGGGCGTTGCCCAAAATTGCGGCTTCGGCGCTTGGTGTGATCGATTCATATGCGCGGGCATCGGCCAGCACTTCGATCGAGCTGAAGCAGTCGCTATTTTCCAGGCACGCAACACTGCGCCCTGTTGGGAAACCCTGGGATTTGACCTCGGGCAGGGGCATTCGGGAATTGGCAAGCAAATAATGCCCGCCAGAATGCGTACGCAGCGAGATGCCAAACCCGGTATTCGGGTGTTCGCGATTCAGGGTTTTGAGTTCACCAAGAAAACTTTCGCGTGCAAGACCAATCGCGTCTTGCTCGGCAGATGCAGAGTTCATCATGTTGGTCACGGTAAAGACCCTTGTACTGGAGTTGAGCGAACGAACTGGTAAGACGCCCGAAGGCAAAAGACTCATTAACTCCTTTCCACCCATCAACTACTGGCAAGGCGGTCTTATTTTGACGCGAATAAGATTTTTTGGCGTTTGAATTGTGGCGCAAGTATGGCTGCGGACTTGCCCGGGCCCACTACTAAACTAAAAAGCGTATAAAAATATGAGCATATCGGCTGATGTTCACAGCCTGCCAAATTTGATAGCTGGTCTCCAAATGGGGTGTAACTATTTATTAAATTATAGTTTTACATACATGTGGTCAGCTCCATATTTGGCAAAATCTTGTCATGAGACAGAATCCATCGCCCAAACAAAGTGCGCTTTCGGGAAAGGCAACAACAACACGGCACAACGTGAGGGTGTTTAAATTTGGCAGGTTCATCAATGGTGAATTTTAACAGGACGCTATGTTTCACAAAGTCTTTTTTGGGTCTGCCTGGTCTACGAGATTTCTGTTTTAGGCGGCGTCAGGCAAAGCTTGGTCAGCTGCAAGCCCATTGGCCTTTCCGGTCGGTGTGGTCGTGCGGTCTTTCATATGTTTTCGGGTTGTGTGGTGCCTCTGAGCAGAGGTTGGGTTTGTTCTGAAACGGGCATCAATATTCTTCGTGTAAACTACAATTTCCCTCTCGCACTCGTTCAAAAGCTTTGCTATTGAGCGGCATTCCGGCAGCTGCTGCTGGTCGTGCGGGTGTGGCGAAATTGGTAGACGCACCAGATTTAGGTTCTGGCGCCGCAAGGCGTGGGGGTTCAAGTCCCTCCACCCGCACCATAGTTCAGTGTATTGCATTGATTATATTTTATAAATTAGACTCAATAGAGCAACTTTCCCGATTGCCCTGAGACCTTCGCACGAAAGAAGGCGCGCTTCTGACAGCTTTTCGAGACATTTTGGGTTTCCGGTCTAGTAATAAATGCCGCAGAATGAAGATTATGTTAAAATAGCGCGACATCCTTTGATTATCGTTGCTGCAATTCGATTCTAGGTGCTGGCTGCTGGACACAGTTGGTTCAGCCCGCGCTTATCATTGTCCAGCAAGTAGATTGTCGTGTTGAGAAAATTATGGGCGGCAGAGTTGACCCATATGAAATCATCCCCCATCCTGAGCTGATCCGGTCACCGGCATGTATTTTCGCCTGGTGGCCAATTTCTTTTGTTTTTGGCAAGGTTGCATCATGTCTGACGTATCGGAAAAGCAATATGTGCTTGATACTCATCGCCTGCGAAGCCCCAGCCAAACATTGGAAATCGTAACGCCCTATTTGCGTGAAATGGGCATTACTCGAATAGCGAACTTAACCGGCCTGGATCGTATCGGATTGCCCACGGTCATGGTTGCGCGCCCGAATTCACGATCGGTTTCGGTGTCGCTCGGCAAAGGATTGTCAGTCCCGGCCGCGCAAGCGTCGGGGGTTATGGAAGCGATCGAAAGCTGGCACGCGGAACGGGTAACGGCGCCTCAACGTCTGGCACGATTTACCGATATAGCGCGCGATGCGCCGTTGGTGGATGTTGATAAGCTACCTCGGGTGACTGGTGGCCGATTTGATCCTGATGCGAACAGATTGTGGGTAGAGGGTCGGGATTTGAATTCCGCTTGCGCCCGTTGGGTTCCAATGGAGATGGTCGATACCGATTATACATCTTTGCCGATGGGTGGGCAGGTTGCTTTTCCCAGAACGACAAACGGTTTGGCATCCGGCAACAACCTGTTTGAAGCCAGTTGCCATGCGATCTTTGAACTCATCGAACGCGATGCCACCACACTGTGGCAATTTCAGTCCGCGCCAGCACGGATCCACCCAGACACTATCGATGATGACAGGTGCAAGGACGCAATAAGCATGATTGAGGCGGCGGGCCTGAACCTGGGCATCTGGGACACCACCTCGGACATCGGAATCGCCTGTTTCCGCTGTACGATCAGCGAGCCGGACGGGCAGAACGGCCACATCGGTATCGGTGATGGCTGCCATCCAGATCGCGCCATTGCTTTGTTGCGGGCCCTGACCGAAGCGGCACAAACCCGCCTCACCTATATCTCTGGCGCGCGTGATGATCTGGACCCAGAAGAGTTTACTGACCAGGCGCAGACCGAAAGATGTGCCTATATTCGCAATCAGATTGACAGCTCGGACGCGACGCAGGATTTTTCGAATACTCCGACATATGCCACCGGTTCATTCCAAGAGGATTTGAACTTGCTGACTACCCGCCTCGAAACTGTAGGTATTTCGCAGGTGATCATGGTCGATCTATCGCGCCCGGAATATGAGATCGCCGTTGTCCGAGCTGTCATACCGGGGCTTGAAGCGCCTCATGACGACCCCGATTATATCGCCGGGGAACGCGCGCAGCGTGTAATGGAAACATACGGATGAGTGTCGTTATTTTTGTGGGCCCGACGTTGACTGCCGATGTTGTGGCCCAATGCTTGGACCCTGTGATCTTGCCCCCGGTCCGGCAGGGGGACGTATATCGCGTGGCACGTGATCGTCCGCGTGCGATCGGGATAATAGACGGCTTTTTTGAGGGCGTCCCGTCGGTCTGGCACAAAGAGATTCTTTGGGCCATGGATCAGGGAATCCCCGTTTATGGCAGTGCCAGCATGGGTGCTTTGCGCGCGGCAGAGTTGGCTGATTTTGGTATGATCGGCGTGGGTCGAATCTTTGAGGATTTCTACAGCCAAACCCTGCAGGATGACGACGAAGTTGCGGTCCTGCACAGCCCAGCAGAATTGGGCTATTTGCCATTGAGCGAGCCCATGGTCTCGGTCCGAGCAACGGTTGAGGAGGCGCAAAATCTAGGCATGTTGGTCGCTGAACGTGCCGCAGAGGTTCTGCGGATTGCCAAAGGCATGAACTATCGTCAGCGCAGTTGGCCCAACATAATTGACGCGTTGAACGGGCTTTCTGGTATCCAGAGTTTTGTGGACTGGCTGCCAAACGGCAAGGTCGATGCAAAAGCGCGTGATGCCGTTGAGATGCTTGGGCGTATGGCCGAAGATCTGGCAAACGACCTTCCCTTCCCGGCGACGCAGCAACCGACCGAAGAAACGCTGATGTGGAAAGGGCTGCGTGCCCGCGTGGATGCCGATCAGAAGGCCGATCAGGCGGTTATCGACGAAGTCAGGCTGAACCCGGACATGTATACGCGGCTGCGTGAACGGGCCGCGCTGACTCTGCTGGCGCGGGAAGAGGCTGATCGGCGGGATGAAGAGCCTGACCGCCCTGCCCTGATGGAACAAATGGATGCGCACCGGCAAAAAGCCGGCCTGTCGCGCCGCGCCGCTTTGATGGCATGGCTGGACGAGAATGATCTGAGTGTCGAGGAATACGAGGCGATGCTGGCCGATGCCGCTCGGGTGCACGGCCACATTACCTCTCGGGCTTCGGTCCTTGAGTCATCGCTTTTGCGCGAGTTGCGCCGTGACGGGAGCTATGCCGAATTGCGGGATCGTGCCCATCGCAAGGCACAAAGGGGAGCTGAATCATTGACTGCCCGAGGCGGTCCCGCAAGCAGGCGCCTACCTATGGTTATGTGGTATTTTGAAACACAGCTTGACCAACCAGTGCCGGATGATCTTGAATCATATGCAGTTTCACTTGGATTGGCCGGGCGGGAAGCATTTTTTGATTTGATAGAAGCAGAGTATTTGTTTTGTCACGCGGATGCCGGATTAAATAGTACCGTTGACTAGCCGCCCAAGGCGGATCCGAGGCGTGGCCTGAAAGGGGGGTATTGTGAACTTACCAGATCACCTTGATGAAGAAGAGCCAGGAACGCGATTTCTGCTGTATCCGCAATCCCCTTTTCTGGAAGAGGACCCACAGCTTGAGCTAGTCGAAATATCGGCCCCGCAGGGCAGTATCGGCCCAGGTCCATCGGGTCCGCGCATGTACACGGTTAACCCTGTCGGAAAGACTACACCCTATGGGGCCATCGTGCCCGGACCGGATGGTCCGGGAATGTATCTGCCGCCCTGGAACGGATATATCCATCCCCCTGCAATGCCTGATGAGTTCGGTAACTTTATCCATATTGGCCCGTCGGACCCGGCTTTTGAGGCAGCGCATCTGTTTGGCTCGGCGCATTTCACGATGGACGTCTGGCAGGGCTATTTTGACCGACCAATCCCATGGCATTTCGCCCGCGATTTTGACCGGCTGGAACTGTCGCTGCTGCCAAGCCTGGACAATGCGCATATCGGTTGGGGTTTCCTTGAAACCGGGGGCACCCACGAACACGGGGACGAATATCGCCCCTACAGCCTGAATTTCGACGTGGTCGCACATGAAATCGGCCACTCAATCATTTACAGCGTCGTGGGCATGCCCACCGACGGAGATGTTTCGGGCGAGTATTACGGGTTCCATGAATCCGCCGCCGATATGGTGGCGCTTCTGGCCTCTTTGCATTTTGGCTCAGTGGTAGAGGCGCTGTTGGAGAACACCAAAGGCAATCTCTACAGCTTCAACCGACTGAATCGCTTTGCCGAACTTTCGGAAAATGCACAGATCAGGACGGCCGCAAACAACCGGTCACTATCGGAATTCGCTGCCGGATGGTCCAGTGAACATGCACTTTCCGAGCCACTGACAGGTGCAATGTTCGACATTTTGGTGGACATCTATCATGAGCGCCTGTTGGTTCATGACCTTATCACACAGGCCGAGGAAGACCTGTCCGACCAGCTAGAGGATTCACCCGATTACAGCGCGGTCATGCAGGGTATTTTTGACAAGCGATATGCCGAAAACCCCGATGGATTCCGCGTGGCACTTCTTGAGGCGCGCGATTTCCTGGGCACCTATCTGGCCGACGCCTGGAGCATGTTGGATGCCGATATGCTCAGCTATTTCGGTGTCGAAAAGGCCATGCTGGCGGTGGATCAGGAAATTACCGGGGGTGCCTTCCGTCGGATCATCGAAGGTAACTTTCGGATGCGTGATATCGGGGTGGCAACTGCCGGTCCGCGGCTGCCGGACCCCGATGAAGACAGTCACGCACACTCCGTCCGCACGCAGGTTCCAGACTGATGACAGCAAAATTCTTTTTTTTTCGGCAGATTTATGGCATTTAGAGGCGGGGTGATTTTTGAGGAGACACCGATGCGGTCATCCTCGGGATTTAATCGAAGGGGGTTCGGGTGATGAACCCATATTTGGGAGATGAGTTTATGGCGGAATCCTTGCTCAGTTTTTCGGAAGTGTTGATTTACGGCAGAGTTATCGACGATTTGGATTACGACCCTGCGAAAAAGAAAAGCAGAGGCAAAGGCAACAACAAACATCTTGATGAGCAACTCGCGAGTTCAGGAAATGACGAAGCAAAATTTGCCAAGATTTACGGGTTTGCCTATGAAGGCACCTACTACGACCTGCCCGAGCCGGTGATTTTCCTGGTTCACGGCGATGGTCAAGATGTCGCCAAAAAGGGCGAGCCACCTAACCAGGCCTCGCGCGCGCCCACGGATCCTTCGATCGGCGGTGTTGCGGCGGCGGACTATCAGGTCGCTGACGGTATCAAGTTCTGGAGCTATGATAAGTCCGATCAGACCATGCGCATGGATGTCACGACAGGCCAGTTCGAACAGGTTCTTCTAGACCTCTATTTTGGCTTTGACAGCCCTGCTATCAGCGGTGCAAAGGTCAGCGGTGCCAAAGTAAGTGGTGCCAAGGTCAGTGGCGCGAAAGTCAGCGGTGCCAAGGTCAGTGGCGCCAAGGTTAGCGGAGCCAAAGTACGCGGCGGCGACTGATTTTCGGACAAAGTCAGCAAAGAAGGCGCGGGTTATCGCGCCTTTTTCCGTTCTAAAATCCCGCTTTTTTCAGCCCTTCGACAAAGTGCTGCGTGTCGTCTTCCAGACGGTCGGGCAGCACCTTGGCCCAGCGTGACAAAGAAAAGTTCGGGTGTGCGGCGCGGTGCTTTTCAGCAATCATACGTGCCATATCCATGTTGCCCAGCTGCGCATGGCTGGCGGCCAGCATCCGTTGACCCTCGGTCGGATTGTTCATCTTGTTGACGGTTTCGATAACATCTTCATAGCGCCTGAGATTGTAATAGGCGCCGCCGAGGTGCCAGAGATACTGATCCGGAAAGTACGGGTTCAGACGCATGGCCTGTTGCAGATGCGTGATGGCAGTCTCATTTTCCCCCGAATGTGCAAGCGCATCGGCGAAATCCGAATGCATATCTGCATCATTGGGGTTGAGAGCCAAAGCACGTTGGTAAGACTGTAGCGCCGCACTATGTTCCTTGCGATACAGGTGGACAAATCCCAGCTCGCCAAATCCCCGTGCGTCTGTTGGGTCCAATTCGATCGACCGCTGTGCCAAAGACAGCGCCTGCTCGAAAGCACTGCCTGGATCTTCGGTCCACGAGTATCGCCAATCCAGATTCAACGTTCGGGACAAGGCGGCGGCGGCACGGGCATAGTTGCCATCCCGTTCCAGCGCAGATTGATAGAAGTTCTGTGCCTTGCGGTTGTCGTTGCGCGTGTATTTGAAGATGTGCTGCTGCCCCTGCAGGACAGAGCCATATGCCTCCAGATCTGAAGGAACGGCCTGAACCATAACTTGGCGCTCATGGGATTCGATCATTACGGCCGTGGCCGCGACGATACATTCAGTCACCTCGTCCAGAATATCAAATATATCGTCAATGTTTCGATCAAACCGCTCACCCCAAATCGTGCGTTCAGTGTTTGCATCGACCAGTTCCGCAGTAATGCGGATTCGACTGGAAGAGCGACGCACACTGCCACGGGCGATATACCGGACATTCAGCTTTCTTGCGGCTTCCTTCGGTGGCATGGACTGCGCCCTGAAGAAGAATGATGAGTTTCGGGCGATGACGAAAAGGTTTCTGAATTTGGAAAGGTTCAGAATGATGTCGTCGGTCAGACCATCGGCAATCCAGCCGTCAGACTCATCCCCACCGCTGATGCTGAACGGTAGCACAGCGACCGACGGAGTGTCCGGGCGTTCCAACAGATCGACAATAGCGTCGGGACGCATAGTGCCCGCCAAAGTAGCACCGGCAACCTCGCTGCGGACACAGTAGGTTGAAACCGGCGAAAGAATGTTCTTCAGATGCTGCGGACCAAGAAATTCGTACCCATACCGCAACCGGTTACAAACCTGATCATACACCGCAGAGCTGACATAGACCCGCTCGGGTTCCGCAATTTCTTGCAATCGCGCTGCAATGTTGACGTTGTCGCCATGAATTCCACGCTCATCTATCAGGATCTCTCCAAGATGGATGCCAACGCGAAACTTGATTTGCTGTTGATCTGATCCTGAATCGTTGTGCTGGGCAGAAATTTGGTGCAGCTCAACACCAAATTCGACCGCGCTGGTCGCTGTTTCAAACAGGGCCAGGATGCCGTCACCGCGCACTTCGACAACACGCCCCTGATAACGGGCGCATGCGGCTTCGATCTGCGATAGAAGTGTCTTCAATGCGTTGTAGGTGTCGAGTTCGTTCTCACTCATCAGGCGAGAATAGCCGACGACATCTGCAAATAAGACTGCACCCAGCTTCTGAGTGATTGATGAATTCGGGTTAACTGTATTCACTGGCGGTACTCGATTCCTGAGTTCTGAACGAACCCTAACTTTTGTATAACAAAAAAAGATTTGAAATGATTGGTAATAACGTCTCTTAGTCCGACCCAGTCTCTTGCGGGGGCCAACACCAGCAATCCGAGGCATTATTGCCAAGCTTAACGATGGTTTCACCGCCCAATTCTTTCGCCAGTGAATTTCGGTTTTCGAACCAATCGCTGCTCAGCAACCCGACCACAACCATATCGTGAAATTGACCATCTGCAAACCAGGCCTGACGCATCGACCCCTCGATCTGGCACCCCAGTCTGGCAACCAAGTCTCTGCTGCTGACATTATCCGCCCTATAATACGACGTCAGCCGGTTCAGCCCCAGTTGTCGAAAGGCGAAATCGGCGACCAAAGCCGTCGCTCTGATACCAACCCCATGGCGGCGCACCGAATGATCGACGAACATCGCAACGACAGCATCGCGATTGATCGGCGATATCCCCTCGAGGCCGCTCATGCCGACCAGTTTTCCCGCCGAATTCTCAACAACGAACCAACACCTGCGGCCGATGGCTGAGCCGGTGAACATGTCGCTCCAGCTTTCCTCTGTCTGTGCAAGATTAAGAGGGATGCGGGACACGCGTTCGAATTTGGCTAAATCCTCTACATTTTGAAACCAGGGCAGAATTGTCTCAAGATCGGATTTTTCCAGGGGACGCAGGACATAGGTCTTGTTGCTGGGCTTTTTTTTCACCGGAATTTCAACCTTCAATAAACATCAAAAAAATAACCCGTAGAGGATAGCATGAAAACGCCACAAACAGAAAAGATGATTGTTGCAACCCAGTAAAACAAAAAAACCGGTCCGCCGATCGGGCGAACCGGTCCGTATTAAGCTGTCAGGCTCTTAGTCGTAAAGAACTGCCGCGATCTTCGGATCGTCAATATTGGAAGCATCGTAATAGTAAAAGCCGGTGTCGATTAGGGCCGGGACTTCTTCGCCTTTCATCGCCGCGACGGCCGCCTTGACCGTTTCATAGCCGATACCAACCGGGTTCTGGGTGATTGCCCCGGTCATCAGACCGCTTTTGATCGCGTCTTTTTGGGCTTTGCCGCTGTCATAGCCAATGATGACAAGGCCTTCGGTGCCCAATTCCTGTACCCCGTTCACGACACCAATGGCAGAACCTTCATTGGTGCCAAAAATACCATCCAGATCGGGGTTTGCAGTGAGGATCGCTTTTGTCACCTCGGTTGATTTCAGATGGTCTCCCTGCCCGTACTGAACGGTGACAACCTCGATATCAGGGTATTTTTCCGCAATGCGGTTCACAAATCCATCGCGGCGGTCAATGCCAGTGCGGCTGGTCTGGTCGTGGGCTACCACTGCAACTTTGCCTTTTCCACCAATCTTTTCGGCCATTTTGTCAGCGGCAAGCCCCGCTGCAGCTAGGTTGTCGGTTGTGGCAGTAGAAACAGGAATATCACTGTCGACACCGCTGTCAAAAGCGATGATCGGGATACCCTTGTCATTTGCCTGCTTCAGCAACGGAATGGCGGCCTGACTGTCGAGTGCGGCAAAGCCGATGGCTTTTGGATTGTTTGCCAGTGCTGCGGCCAGCATGTCGATCTGACGGTCGACCATCGTTTCGTTGTCCGGTCCTTCGAATGTGATTGTGACGTCAAACTCTTCGGCTGCCTGTTCGGCGCCCTGCTTTACCGCCTGCCAGAATTGGTGCTGGAACCCTTTGGATACCAGCGGAATATAGATTTCTTCCGCCATGGCCATCGAGGCCGGAGCTGCGAGGGTGGCTGCGCTGAGCACCCCCAGAACGAAACGACGTGTTAACATGATATTCTCCTCCAGTTGGTCGTTATCTTCTTTGGTTCTAAAAATTGTTCACCCGGTCTTTTTGCGCCGCGCCATGTCGGCATAGACGGCCAGAATGATGATCGCGCCAGTGACAACGGTCTGCCATTCCTGCGCGACAGACAGAACGCGCAGCCCATTGGTCAGGACAGCCATGATAAGCGCGCCGATGAGCGTTCCCAGGATCGTGCCGCGCCCGCCGGACAGAGAGGTTCCGCCAATGACCACAGCCGCGATGGCCTCAAGTTCGTATCCCAGCCCCAAAGCGGGTTGTGCCGAGTTCAGGCGCGAGGCGATCAGGATGCCGCCGATGCCGCAAATTCCCCCGGCCAGCGCGTAGATTCGCATCTTCCAGGCGTCGGTGTTGACACCCGACAAGCGGACCGCCTCTTCGTTTGATCCCAAAGCGAACGTATAGCGGCCCAAAACAGTGCGGCTGAGGATATAGGATGCTGCAATCGCGACCAAAAACAAGATCAGCACACCGTTAGGGATAGGTACCGAGGGGATGATTTCTCCGATCAAAGACCCGCGCGAGATCTGGTCGAAGCCCGGCGTGTCATTGAAATAGATCGGTCGTGTGCCCGAGATAACCAGCGATAGACCCTTGAGGATCAGCATCATGCCCAGCGTCGCGATGAACGGCGGGATTTTCATTTTGGCCACAAATGTGCCCGAACACAGACCACAAAACGCACCCGCTGCAATGGCTGCAGCAACCCCCAAAAGCAGGGGCATGCCGAGATAAGTCAGGGCCACGCCCGCAATCACGGCGCAGAAGGTCATCAAAGTGCCAACCGACAGGTCGATTCCGCCCGTGATGATCACCAGAGTTGCGGCAACGGCCAGTACGCCGTTGACCGAAGTTGCCTGCAGAATGGCAATCATGTTCGAGGTCTGCATGAAGTTCGGCGATGCGATCGAAAAGCCGATCAACAGGGCGATGAGACTGGCAAAGGCCAGCAGCTTTTGATACGCGCCGCTTTCCGACAGGCCCGCCAGGGGCTTTTTCTTGTCTATATCCGTTGCTGTGGTCATATTGCTGTCCCTGTGACCTGCATCGCCGCCGTGCGTTGGGTGGCCAGATGCATGATGTCTTCCTGAGTGGTGTTGTTTCCGCCGGGCAGAATTCCGGTCAGCCGGCCTTCGCACATGACGGCGATTCGGTGGCTGAGGCGCATGATTTCCGGCAATTCGGATGAGATCACGATGATCGTCTTTCCCTGCGCGGCCAGTTCTTCGAGCAGTTTGTAGATTTCCGATTTTGCACCGACATCAATACCGCGCGTGGGTTCGTCAAAGATCAGGATGTCGCAATCTCGCAAAAGCCATTTTGCGATGACTACCTTTTGCTGATTGCCGCCGGACAACAGGCGCACCTCTTGCACATCCGAGGGTGTGCGAATGCCAAGCTGGGCGATATAGCCTTTGGCCGTAATGCTGATTTCGCTATCGTTCAGAACACCGGTGGCACTGGTAAACCTATCCATCGAAGCCAGAGCGATATTGTCGCGGACGTTCATTCCCGTGGCGAGGCCGAAATGCTTGCGATCCTCGGACAGGTACCCGATCCCGGCACGCACGGCATCCACAGGGGAACGGATGGACACGATCTGCCCATGTACCCGGATTTCACCGCCATCGATAGTGTCAGCCCCAAAGATTGCCCGCGCAACTTCGGTCCGCCCTGCCCCCATCAGCCCAGCAAACCCCAAGATTTCACCCTTCCGGACCGAAAAGCTGACATCTTTCAGATCCGTGCCTCGCGACAGTCCTGCGACTTCCAGAGAAACCTCGGCATCGCTCAGGTCCGGCACATCCAGAGGGTCTTCGGATACTTCGCGCCCGACCATCATCGCAATGATCTTGCTGATCGGCGTGTCGCTGGCACCAACAGTGCCAACATATTCGCCGTCGCGCATGACGGTCACGCGGTCGGCGATCTGTTTCAACTCGTCCATTTTGTGGCTGATATAGACAATCCCCACCCCTTCGGCCCTCAGGCGGCGGATGATGACGAACAGCTCGGCAATCTCGGCATCGTTCAGGGCTGCGGTCGGTTCGTCCATGACCAGAACCTTGGAGCGATAGGACAGCGCCTTGGCTATTTCGACCATCTGCTGTTTGGCAATGGTCAACCCGCCGACCAGCGCTTTGGGATCAAGGTTCAGGTTCATCGCCCCGAAGATTTCAGCGGTTTGAGCGTTCAGCGCGGCCTCGTCCAGGCGACCAAAACGTTTCCGGGGCTCGCGTCCGATAAAGATGTTCTGCGCTACGGTCAGATCATTCATCAGACTCAGTTCCTGATGGATGATCCCGATCCCGAGGTTCTGAGCCTCACGCGGGGATGTGGGACTGGCTGATTTGCCTTGAATGGCCAAGTCGCCGCCATCGCGCTGATAGATCCCGGACAGGATTTTCATCAACGTACTCTTACCCGCCCCGTTTTCCCCCATAAGCGCGTGGATTTCGCCCGAAAACAGATCGAACTGCACGGATTTCAGCGCGTGCACACCGGGGAAATACTTTTCGATCCCCTTCATTTCGACCAGTTTTTCCATCTCTCCTCCCATTTTGCCCCTACCCCTGACGAACCTGCGGCTACATAACAGCGCCGATTTGCCAGGGGACAAATTCAACGCCCCCAAAACCAAGCTCTTCGCTTTTTGTTTGTTCGCCCGATGCGACACGGATCAACATTTCGAACAACTCTTCGCCCTTGGCCTCGATACTGACCCCGTCAGTGACGATGTCGCCGCAATTCAGATCCATGTCTTCGGACATGCGGGCGTACATTTCCGAATTTGTTGCCAGCTTAATGCAGGGCGTGGGTTGATATCCGGAGACCGACCCCCTGCCCGTGGTGAACACGATCAAATTGGCACCCGCTGCGACCTGACCCGTGACTGAGCAAGGATCGAACCCGGGGCTGTCCATGAAGACAAAGCCCTTTTTGTCGATAATTTCACCAAATCTGTAGACGTCGCGCATTGGGGCCGTGCCCCCCTTGGCCACCGCACCCAGAGACTTTTCAAGAATGGTCGTCAGTCCACCGCGCTTGTTTCCGGGGCTTGGATTGTTGTCCATCTCGCCACCATTGCGCTTGGTGTAATCTTCCCACCAATGAATACGGTCGATCAGTTTTTCGCCGATTTCCGGTGTTTCTGCGCGCCGGGTCAAAAGATGCTCGGCGCCATAAATTTCAGAGGTTTCCGATAGGATTGTTGTTCCGCCATGGCGCACAAGCAGATCAGAGGCATATCCAAGCGCCGGATTGGCAGTGATGCCGGAATAACCATCCGAACCTCCGCATTGCATCCCGACCGTAATCGCACTGATCCGAGCGGGCTTGCGCACCGCCTGATTGGCCAGCCGCGCGATCCCCTCCAGCTCGGCAAGCCCGCGCTCGATCGTGCGGCGCGTACCGCCTTCGTTTTGGATGGTCATATAGCGCAAGGCACCGTCCTCGCGGATGGGGCGGCCATCAACCAGACTGGCCACTTGCATGACCTCACATCCCAGCCCGATCAGCAGAATGCCGGCAAAGTTCGGGTGCTGGGCGTACCCGGCCAGGGTGCGCATCAACGTAGCATAGCCGTCATCCTTGGCCGACATACCGCAGCCCGTGCCATGCACGATGGGCACCACCCCGTCCACGTTGGGATATGGATCAAGCAACCCGCTTTTTGAGGCCGCTTCGGCGATGAACCGGGCTACTGAACCCGAACAATTCACTGTCGTCAGAATTCCGATATAGTTGCGCGTGCCAACCTTCCCATCGGACCGGTGATACCCAAGAAAACTCCGCTCTTCGTCGATATGCGGCAAAGGGGTATTTGCGGTCGCATGGGCATAGTCCTGCTGATGGGCCCCCATACCAAGATTGTGGACATGGACGTGATCTCCGGCTGCGATATCTGCCTTTGCCTGACCAATGATCTGACCATAGCGAATGACGTTTTCTCCGGCAGAAATTGGGGCAATAGCAATCTTATGCCCACGCAGAACCTGATCCCGAAGCGGGACATTCAGCCCGGAAGGCTGCGTGCCGATCTTCAGATCTCGGAGTGCAATGACGATATTGTCGTCCGGGTTCAACCTGACTGCATCGCGCGCTGCGGGCTGAGAAGCCTTTATTTTCTGATCTGGTTGCATCATTTTCCTGTTTGCTGATCCCGACTGCTAATCGTCGGGCACGCACTTGTCAACTAACATGTTAGTATGCTAGGTCACCAAATATGAATAAACCACAGGACATAAACGCTCTGCACCTGCGCGATATTTCTACGTCTGAGGGCTCTTTGTCTCAGCGCGTTTACCTCTCAATCAAGCATGCAATCCTGTCGCTGGACTTCGCGCCGGGCGACAACCTCAGGAAGGCACCGATATGCGAACGCCTTGGCGTTTCGCGTGCGCCCGTGACCGAGGCGATTGCCCGACTTGCTTCCGAGGGTCTGGTGGATGTCGTGCCCCAATCCGGCACGCGCGTATCCTATTTCTCGATGTCCGAAATTCGCGAGGGCATGTTCCTGCGTGAAGCACTTGAACTTGCGACGGTCGCCAAAGTCGCGCGCGATTTGACCGAGGATCAGCGCAAGATACTGGGCCGCAACATGCGTCTGCAAGAGCTGCTGATCGAAGATGAAGATGTCCCCGGCTTTTACGAGGCGGATGAAGAATTCCACGGCCTGCTGATGAAATTCACAGGATTCAACAGGTTAAGCGACGTCGCGCAAACCGTTTCACTGCAAGTGACCAGAGCGCGAATGCTGCTGCTGCCTACCCCGGGCCGGGTGGTGGAAACGCTGGCCGAACACCGCGCCATTTTCAACGCGGTTCTTGAGAGAGATGAAAAAGCTGCACAGGACGCCATGCAACGTCATCTGGGGCAGTTGATGCCTCGGATTCAACGCTTGCAGCAGGAACAGTCCCACCTTTTCACGGACTCCCCTCATCCAATACGCGAGGCAGGATGACAGTTACCGCAACAGAGCTTCTAAATGGCCGCACGGCGCGACCCGTTCCGCTGACTCGGATGGGATTTGGTGGCGCGCCTTTGGGGAATCTCTATCGCAAAGTGTCAGACGAGGATGCGCAGGCTGCGCTGCAGGCAGCCTTTGATTTGGGTATCCGATTTTTTGACACTGCACCGCAATATGGGTTGGGCCGCTCCGAGCAACGATTTGGCCAGGCTATTGCCCGGTTCGGACGCGAAGAGATTCAACTTTCGACCAAGATCGGGCGTCTGCTGCTGGATTGCGCACCGCATCATGTCACACCCGAAGCCTTTGTTGATGTGCCGCAGAAACGTATCGTTTTCGACTATACCTATGACGGGGTCATGCGATCCTACGACGCCAGCCGCGACCGGTTGGGTGTCTCATGCGCCGATATCCTGCTTGTGCATGACGTCTGTGCGTTCAGTCAGGGCAGTCAGGAGGCATCTGATGCCAAGATCCGGGAACTGTTCGATGGCGGCGGATACAAAGCTCTGGTTGAACTTCGTGAAGCCGGTGAAATCTCCGCCATTGGAGCCGGTGTAAATGAATGGCAGGTCTGCGAAAGATTATCGGGCTTGGGCGACTTTGACGGGTTTCTTCTGGCAGGCCGTTATACCCTCTTGGAACAAGACGCTTTAGACAGCTTTCTACCCCTTTGCGAAAAGCGGGACGTGGGCATAATTCTTGGCGGGCCGTACAACTCGGGTATCCTCGCAACCGGCGCTGTTCCCGGTGCGAAATACAATTATGCTGATGCACCCGAAGACATCCTTGCCCGAGTTCGCCAGATCGAGGCTGTCTGCTCAGCCCATGATACACCACTGATCGCTGCTGCCTTACAATTTGTCCTTGGCCATCCCTGCGTCAAAACCGTTGTCCCCGGCGCGGTGAATGCTGCCGAGGTGCAGGCCAATGCGGCCCTGCTCGAACGTCAAATCCCCGCTGCGCTTTGGTCTGATCTGTGTTCGGAAGGATTGATCCGTTCCGACGCCCCCCTTCCCGGAGAGGCTGCCTATGTTGCGTAATATTGATCCCATCCTGTCGCCTGACCTGTTGTACACCCTGCGCGCTATGGGGCATGGCGATGAAATCGTGATTGCGGATGCGAATTTCCCCGGCTCCAGCTCTGGGCCGGGCTGCATACGTGCCGACGGGTCAAGCGCCAGCGAAATCCTAAGAGCTATTTTGTCTGTCATGCCGTTGGACACATTTGTGCCTGACCCGGCCCTGACCATGCAGGTTGTTGGCGATCCGGATGCTATACCTGAGGCCATCGCCGATTTTCAGACCATTATCAGCGAAATAGCGGACCACCCGGCCACGATACAGGGCCTTGAACGTTTCGCCTTTTACGACCGGGCGGCCACAGCTTTTGCGATCGTGCAAACCGGCGAACGTCGGCTGTATGGCAACATCATCCTGAAAAAGGGTGTTCTTGGATGAAGATCGACGCCCATCAGCATTTTTGGACATTGGCGCGCGAAGACTATGGCTGGCTGACACCGGATCTGGGGCCGATTTACGCGGATTTCGCGCCCGCGGATCTGGCCCCATTGCTGAAAGGAGCGGGAATTGACGGTACGGTCTTAGTACAGGCTGCGCCGACAGCTGCTGAGACCGAATATCTGCTGTCACTCGCCGAGCAGGCCCCGTTCATAAAAGGCGTTGTCGGATGGGTTGATTTTGAGGCCGCCGACGCACCGGAACAAATCGCACGACTGGCTGCCCACCCGGTTTTTGTCGGTTTGCGCCCCATGGTTCAGGACATTCCCGACCCATTATGGATGCTCAAGGATGGGCTGACACCGTCTTTTGACTCTCTGCAACAGTCAAACCTTACCTTTGATGCGCTGACCCTGCCGCGACATCTGGGGCCACTTCAACAGCTGCTGGATCGGCACCCACATATGCGCACGGTGATTGATCACGGTGCCAAGCCCCTGATCCGGGAGGGAGTCATGGAGGGCTGGCTAGAAGACATGTCGACATTGGCCCGAAATACAAATGCCTGGTGCAAACTTTCCGGGTTGGTGACCGAGGCCGGGGCGAATTGGACGGTAGAAGATTTGAAGCCCTATGTGGATCACCTGCTGAACACTTTCGGGCCCTATCGCCTGATCTGGGGCAGCGACTGGCCGGTTTGCACATTAAACAGCAGTTATGAACGATGGCTCGAGGCGACCGATACGCTGTTAACCGGTCTGTCACCACACGAGCATCAGGCGATACGGGGCGGTAATGCTGCCCAGGCCTATGACCTCAGGGACTAGATTGATCTTTCCGAGGCTGTATGCCGATGGGATTTTGCCGTCGTGGTTCCCCGAAGCTTGGATTTTAGAAGGAGAGTGAAATAGATATGACATCATCCGAAAACCTTGGCCGTCTGGCTGGAAAAACTGCTCTGATCACCGCTGCGGGACAGGGCATAGGGCGTGCAACAGCCGAATTGTTCGCCGCCGAAGGTGCACAGGTTTTTGCCAGCGACATCAATGATACCTCTCTGGCAGAGTTGCAAAATATCCAAGGCGTTACGTCGGTAAAACTTGACGTAACCGATGCGGCGGCAGTGCAGGCCTTCGTCGCGGACACGCCCCCGTTGGATGTTTTGTTCAACTGCGCAGGATATGTGGCTGGCGGGTCCATTCTGGAATGTGATGAACGTGACTGGGATTTCAGTTTTGAGCTGAACGTCAAATCGATGTACCGGCTGATCCAATGTGCCCTGCCAACTATGCTGGAGCATGGTGGCGGGTCTATCATCAACATGTCTTCGGTCGCCTCTTCGTTGAAGGGCGTTCCAAACAGGTTTGCATACTGCGCCTCGAAAGCCGCCGTAATCGGACTGACGAAATCGATCGCAGCCGATTTCGTCACACAAGGCATCCGGTGCAATGCGATCTGCCCCGGCACTGTCGACAGCCCCAGCTTGCACGACCGGTTGCGCGCAACTGGGGATTACGAGAAAGCAATGACTGATTTTATCGCGCGGCAACCCATGGGCCGCATCGGAACCGCAGATGAGATCGCGGAACTTGCGCTCTATCTGGCCAGCGATGCCAGCAAATACACAACCGGACAGCCCTTTGCCATTGATGGCGGCTGGACGATTTGAAGCAAATGAGGAATGTGAAATGAAATTGCTACGATACGGCCCAGCAGGCGCGGAAAAGCCGGGCATAGTTGATAAAGACGGCACTATCCGGGACCTGTCGGGGATCGTCGCCGACATTGCTGGGGAAGCGCTTAGCGATGAAACCCTTGCACGGCTGCGCGCGCTGGATCTTGAAACGCTGCCACCCGTCGATGCCGACAGCCGTATCGGCGCCTGTGTTGGACGTGTCGGAAAGTTCATCTGCATCGGTTTAAACTTTGCCGATCACGCGGCCGAAAGCGGCATGGACCTACCTGCTGAGCCGGTGGTCTTTTTCAAAGCGACATCCGCCATCATAGGCCCCGATGACACGGTTGAAATCCCCCGCGGGTCAGTCAAGACCGACTGGGAGGTGGAACTGGGCGTCGTCATCGGAAAAGAAGCAAAATACATCTCGGAGGATGAAGCACTGGCCCATGTGGCAGGATATTGTGTGATCAATGACCTGTCAGAACGGGATTTTCAACTGCACCGTTCAGGTCAGTGGGTCAAAGGTAAATCCGCAGATACGTTCGGCCCAATCGGTCCCTGGCTGGTGACACGGGACGAAATCCCTGATCCCCAAGACCTGCCAATGTATCTTGAGGTGAACGGGCATCGGTATCAGGATGGCTCGACCAGAACGATGCATTTCAGTGTCACAGCGGTGATCTCGCACCTGTCGCAATTCATGTCACTACAACCCGGCGACGTGATCTCGACCGGGACACCCCCCGGTGTGGGTCTGGGGCAAAATCCGCAGGTTTACCTCAAACCTGGAGACAAGATGGAACTGGGGATCGAAGGTCTGGGGGTTCAACGTCAGAACGTCATACAGGGATAGTCCCTGGGACCTATCAAGTGGTGCTCATTCGGTTATTCTGGGTGGGTTTCCTCGGACCAGGATCGCCGGAAATTATGCGGTGATATTCTGAATCGGTTCCGGAAATGCACAGAAAGCCTATCCGTACTGGAAAACCCGGATGCAAAGGCTATCTCAGAAACGCTCAGGTTTGTTTCATTCAACAGGGCAAAAGCACGGTCCAGCCTGAGTTCATTGTAGAACCGTCCCGGCGACATGTTAGTGTGCTGCCTGAACAGCCGCTCCATATGCCGCCGGGACAGGGACGCCTGATCCGCTATTGCCTCGAGGCTGAGCTGCGTTTCAATATTCTCGCGCATGATTTGCACCGCTTCGATCAATTTGGCATTTCGCGTGCCCAAAAGCGCCGAAACCGGCGATACCTGTTTGCTACCGCCTTCTCCCAGCCTTCTGTGCAGGCACATTTCCGAAACGTTGTTCGCCAAGGCGTTTCCAAACAATTCCTCGATAACTTCAAGCATCATGTCAGTGCTGGCGTGCCCGCCCCCGCATGTTCTAAGTTTCCCGTCAATTTCATAGAGGTTCTGGGTCGGCTCCATTGTTGGGAAGTTCTCACAAAAGCCAGGCCGGTTTTCCCAATGGACGGTAAAGTTTCTGGTTCCGATCACGCCCGCCTTTGCTAAAGCAAATGCACCGGTACAAATCCCACCGAACTCACATCCATGCGCCTTTTGTCGCCGAATCCAGTTCAGGACATTTGTGTTGAAAGACCTCATCGGTTGCGTTCCGGAACACACAAAGACAAACGCTCCCTTCTCCAGGTCATGAACCGAGTGATCCGCCTGAACACGTATGCCGTTGGAACAGGTCACGGGTTCTCCGTCGGTGGAGAGCACGTACCACTCGAACAGCTGCTTTCTGGAAAGTTGATTTGATATGCGCAGAGGCTCAATCGCGGCACTGAAAGCCAGCATCGTCGTGTTGGGTAAAAGCAGAAAATAGAAGGCCTTGGGCGGCCCGTCATAGGAAACGTCCACGGAAATTGCGCCTTTTGGCAAAAAGCGCGGATTATCCATACGATCCTCTTTCATGTTTAATCCTTATAGAACGTGACCATTTTTACTGTGGCAGCCGAGGCGGCTTGAAATCAATCAACACTTTATATTCATTAGTGAATGCAAGGCTCTTGGAAAACCGGTGTCTATTTTGTATTTTGGATACAAAATTACACCAGCAGAGACTGTAACAATGCCAAGAACCCGCGCAATTCCCAGGCAAAGTTTGCCCGATGTCATCACAAATGACCTGCGCGAGCGGATTCTAAGCGGTGAGATGGCAGAAGGTGAAGCCATCCGTCAAGAAGCCCTGGCAGAAGACTATGACGTGTCACGCATGCCCATACGAGAAGCGTTAAAACGGCTTGATGCAGAGGGTCTTGTGCAACTGACCAACAATCGCGGCGCTGCGGTGACAAGACATTCGCTGTCAGAAATCGGTGAGATATTTGACCTCCGGATAATGTTGGAGGTCGATCTGTTCAGGCGTGCAATTCCACAGATGACCGAGGCAAATTTTGCCGAATGCGAAAGGTTTCTGGATGAAATGGAAACGTCCTACGAAGCCTATGATGTCGGGCGGTGGGGTGGTTTGAACTACGAATACCACAATGCGCTTTACGCTGCAGCAGACCGTGGGATCACCAATGATATACTACAACGGATCAATCTACAGTCCGATCGCTATGTCCGTATGCACCTGAGCGTTATGGAACAACGCGAGCCCGCAAAAAAGGACCATCGCCAACTGCTGACGCTGGCCGAGAATGGGCAAGTTGAGGAAGCCTGCGCGCTGTTGACCCAACATATTGGGCGTACAAAAGACCATTTGCTTGCGATGGTCACCGCTACGCGCAGTTCCGAGAGCTAACCTAACCCAGCGGATGCAGGCATGCAGCCTGATGGGTTGTTCCTTGCAGATCGGGTGGTGCTGCACGGCATTCGTCAGTTGCCAGCCAGCATCGCTGAGCAAAGGCACATCCTTTGGGGATATTCATCGGTGAGGGCAACTCACCTTCCAGCTTGATCCGTTCCTTACGCGCCTCGGGGTTGGCACGCGGTGTCGTCGACAACAACGCTTTGGAATAAGGATGCCGGGGCGCCGCGAACAACTGTTCTTTCGGAGCTTTCTCGACTGCGCGCCCCAGATACATGACGATTACGTCATCAGCGAAATGCTTCACCACCGACAGGTCATGCGAGATGAACAGGTAGGCCAGGTTCAGACGCTCTTGCAGTTCAACCAGCAGGTTCAGGATTTGTGACTGGATCGAAACATCCAGCGCCGATACCGGTTCATCCAAAACCAGAACCTTGGGGTTCAGCATCAGGGCTCGGGCAATCGCAATCCGCTGCCGTTGGCCGCCCGAAAACATGTGGGGGTAGCGATCATAATGCTCGGGGCGCAGACCGACAAGATCAATCATTTCGCGCGCGCGAGTTTCCCGTTCCGCAGCGGTCAAATCGGGCCGGTTGATGATCAGAGGTTCCTGCAGGATCTGACCGATCCGTTGTCGCGGATTAAGCGAACCATAGGGATCCTGAAACACGATCTGCACGTTTTTGCGCATCTCAGCCCATTTTGACGGGGTGATATCGACGCCGTCGATGGTCAGTGTTCCCGAAGTGGGCTCTTCAATCATCGTTACGACGCGAGCGAGGGTGGATTTACCGCACCCGGACTCTCCTACAATGGCCAGCGTCTTGCCAGGCTCTAGGGCAAAATCCACACCGGAAAGGGCTTTGACCGTTGCCGATTTCGACAGCAATCCCCCTTTGACCTCATAGTGCCGGGCCAACGCGTTTGCCTGAACGATCGGGGCGGTCATGCCAATTCTCCAGCGGTGATTTCCTTGACGTGGTGACAGCGGGCCTTGCCGAAATCTGCTCCATGCGGAGCGGGTGGTGTGTTCCGGCACAGGTCATCGGCGAATTGGCATCGCGGGCTGAACAAGCAACCTTTGGGACGGTCAAATTGACCAGGTACAACACCTGGAATCGTCGGCAGCAATTTCGAAGTTGCCCGTTCAGGCAAAGCGTTCAGCAAAGCTGAGGTATAAGGATGGCGCGGTGTGCGGAACAGATCGCGTACCGGCTGTTCCTCGACCTTTTGACCGGCATATTGGACCTGAACCCGCTCGGCGGTTTCTGCCACAACACCCATGTCATGGGTAATCAGAACAAGGCCCATCCCCTGCTCATCGCGCAATCGGACCAACAGATCCAGAATCTGCGCCTGAATTGTTACATCAAGCGCGGTAGTGGGTTCGTCCGCGATCAGAAGTTTCGGGGTGCAGGCAATCGCCATCGCGATCATGACCCGCTGATTCATGCCGCCCGACATCTGGTGAGGAAACGTATTCAGACGGCTCTCGGGTGCCGGGATACCCACCAGGTCAAACAGCTCAATCGCGCGCTGATGACGGTCTTTGCGGTTTAGCCCAAGATGGATACGCAGTGCTTCTTTGATCTGGAAACCGACCGTGAAACAGGGGTTTAGCGAAGACATCGGCTCTTGAAAGATCATGGCAATATCTTTGCCGATGATCTTGCGCCGATCCCGTGCCGAGATTTTGGTCAGGTCGCGACCCTCAAAGCTCATTTCATCTGCCGTGATCGTCGCCGTCCATGGCAGCAAACCCATCAGCGCCAGCATTGACACTGATTTCCCCGAGCCGCTTTCTCCGACGATGGCCATCAACTCGCCCTTGTTGACAGACAGGTCAACGCCATCCACAGCGCGGAACTCACCCGACGCAGTAGCAAACTCGACCGAAAGATTTCGGATTTCCAACAGGCTCATGTCTTCAGCTCCGTTTCAGCTTGGGGTCCAGCGCGTCGCGCAGACCGTCGCCCATCAGGTTGATTGCCAGCACCGTGACCAGAATGGCCAGGCCAGGGAAAGTTACCACCCACCAGGCGCGCAGAATGAATTCGCGCGCTTCGGCCAGCATTGTGCCCCATTCCGGCGTGGGCGGCTGCGCCCCCATGCCCAGAAAGCCAAGTGCCGCAGCATCCAGAATCGCGGTCGAGAAGGACAGCGCCGCCTGGACAATGATCGGCGCCAGACAGTTCGGCAGCACGGTTTTGAACATCAGGCGTGCCTTGCTTGCACCGGCCACACGGGCCGAGGTCACATAATCCTTTTGCCGTTCGGCCAGAACCGAGGCGCGGGTGAGGCGCACGTAATGTGGTTGAAACACAATGGCGATGGCGATCATTGCATTGGTCAGAGACGGGCCCAGAATGGCGACCAGAACCAGTGCCAGCAGCAGCGACGGAAAGGACAGGATAATATCCATCACGCGCATGATCATCGTGTCGACCCATTTGGGTGCAAACCCGGAAAGCAGGCCAAGAACCACTCCGCCTGACACGGCCACACAAACCACGACGATCCCGACAAAGAAGGAATAGCGAGATCCCATAATCAGCCGCGACAGCATATCCCGGCCCAGCGGATCAGTTCCCAGCGGGAAGGCCCAACTGCCGCCTTCCTGCCATGCCGGAGGCTGCAGGATATGCTCGCGGAACTGTTCGGTTGGATCGTAGGGGGCCAGCAAAGGTGCGAAGGCAGCGCAAAAGACAAAGGCCGCGAATACCCACAGGCCAATCACCGCGCCGCGGTTTTCACTGAAATAAAACCAGAATTCGCGCAAGGCGCTTGGGCGGTCTTCGGTTTTGGGTGCGTTTGCGGATAGTTCAGCCATCACCGCCTCCGGATTTTTGGATTGATGATGCCATAAAGGACATCGACCAGCAGGTTCACCAGCATCACGATCACGGCGATCATCAGAAGACCGCCCTGCACCACCGGGTAATCGCGCCGGAAGATGCTGTCGACCATCCACTTGCCGATGCCCGGCCAGCTAAAGATCGTCTCGGTCAGAATTGCACCAGCCAGCAAAGTTCCAACCGACAGGCCGATCACCGTAATCACGGGGATCAACGCATTACGCAGAGCATGCAGCCCGTTGATCCGAGTGGGTGACAGGCCTTTTGCCCGCGCGGTACGAATGTAGTCCTCGCCCAGAACCTCAAGCATCGCCGAGCGCGTCTGACGCGCAATGACAGCCAGCGGGATCGTCCCCAGAACAATCGTTGGCAGAATCAAATGCCGAACAGCCGACGTGAATGCCCCGGGTTGCCCCGACAAAAGACTGTCGATCAGCATAAAGCCGGTCACGCTGGGGAAGTAATACAGAAGGTCGATCCGGCCCGAAACAGGCGTCCAGCCCAGATTGCCCGAGAACACGATGATCAGCAGCAGCGCCCACCAGAAGATCGGCATTGAATACCCAACCAGCGCCGAAGACATCAGCGCCCGGTCAAAGAATTTGCCCCGGTTGACTGCGGCAATGACACCGGCGGGCAACCCAAGGGCCACCGCGAAGATCATCGCGCAGATTGACAACTCCAGCGTCGCTGGGAACAGGGCAAAGAACTCGTCCCAGACCGGTTTCTTGGTGACAAAGCTTTCGCCCAGATCGCCCTGCATAACGCCGGTCAGATAGTCCCAATATTGTTGGAGGACCGGCTTGTCGAAGCCCAGTTTGACCACCATTTCCTGATAGCGTTCCTCGGACATTCCGCGTTCACCGGCCATGACGATGATCGGATCACCGGGCAAAACCCGAATGAACATGAAGGAGATAAGCGTTACACCCAGGAATGTCGGAATGAACATACCGAGACGAGAAAGAAAGTAGCCAAACATCAGCGACCTATGATTGTGAGATCTTTGGGAAAGTGGGTCAGCGACCGACAGCCATCCCCTGTAACAAGCACGTCATCTTCTATGCGCACGCCGAAATTGTCCAGCGCGTAAAGGCCAGGCTCGTTTGTCCAAACCATGCCCGGCAGGATTTCCTGGTCGTTTCCACGCATGATATACGGCGCTTCGTGAACGTCGCGGCCCAGACCGTGGCCCGTTTTGGTGCGGATCCGATCGGCATAGGGTGACGCTTCGAGAACGCCGATCACGGCATCGTCGATATCATGCGCCGTGACACCGGGACGGCAGGCTTTGAATCCTGCCAGATTGGCGCGCAGAACGGTGTCATAGACCGCCCTGCCCTCGTCCGAGACCTCTTCGACAAAGAACGTGCGGGTGATGTCGGCGGCAAACCCATGTTTGCGGGCTCCGAAATCAAACAAAAGCGCATCGCCCGGTTTGATCTGGTAATCCGCCCGCGCCTTACCATGGGGCCGCGCCGAGTTATCCCCGGCGGCAACAATCGGCGAAAATGCCAGCGAGGCGGCGCCTTCCGCAAACAGCGCCTGAATCAAGGCCTGTTCAATCTGCAATTCGGTCTGACCGACGCGCACATCCGCAATCACGCGCTCTAACGCGCGTTCAGAGATGTCGATCGCGGCTTGAAGCGCTGCGATATCGTCTTCTGTCTTGATAATGCGCAAGCCAGAAATTTCACGCTCGGCATCGACAATCTGCAGGTCCGGTAACGCGTTGGTAAACGCCTTCGACACAAAGACTCGCATCACCTGCCCTTCCACAGCCAGCGATGTCAGCGGCATATGCTTGGCGAGGGCTGCAAAGGCGTCATCATACCCGGTCTGGTCGAACCAGTCGAAAACGGCGCCTTCAAATCCAACCAGGTCCCAACTGCCGAGCTCAAGGTTGGGAACGATGGCCGCAGGAGAACCTTCGCCGGGGACCACGACCACAAAAGGCCGTTCGTGGCTCATGAAAGGTTTTCCCAATGCGCGGGTGAAATTCGGGCCGGGCACAAGGGCCACGGCATCAACTGACATGTCCTTTGCCAGTTGACGGTACTCGGACAAATTCGGCATCAGGGCCGACCTCCAATAAGAAACCGGAGCCGCCACGCGGGCGGCTCCGGTCGGTAAGTGATGAATTATTCGACGCTCACACCGTAGAAGATGTGGCCGCCCAGCGGGTGCACTTTATAGCCCTGCACTTCGTTGCGCATCGGCATAAAGACCACCGAGTGTGCGATCGTTGCCCAAGGCGCCTGCTCTTTGAAGACCACCTGAGCGTCTTCGTACAGCTTGGTGCGTTCGGCCTGATCGGTGGACTGCTTGGCCTTGAGGATCAGCTCTTCGAAGGGCTCGTGGCACCACTGCGCCCGGTTCGAGGCTTCGCGTCCGTCACAACCCAGCAGAACCGCCAAGAAGTTGTCTGGATCGCCATTGTCACCGGTCCAACCCAGCAGAACGGCTCCGTCACGGTCCAGATCTTTCGAACGCGAAAGGTATTCACCCCATTCATAGGACACGATTTCGACGTCGACACCAACCTTGGCAAAATCCGCTTGGATCAGCTCGGCCATACGGCGTGCATTCGGGTTATAGGGACGCTGTACCGGCATCGCCCAAACCTTCATCGACAGGTCGGATACGCCTTCGGCTTCCAGCATCGCCTTGGCCGCTTCGGGATCATACGCGTCATCGGTGATGGCGTCGTTATAGCCCCACATGGTTGGCGGGATCGGGTTCTTGGCAACTTGGCCCGAGCCCTGGAACACGACGTCGATGATCGCATTCTTGTCGATCGCCATGTTTAGCGCCTTGCGGACCTTCGGATTGTCGAACGGTGCCATGGTGGTGTTGTAGGCGAGGTAGCCGACGTTCAGGCCTTCCTGCTCCAACATGTTGATATCCGCATCGTCCTGCATCGCCTGAATGTCGGCCGGGTTCGGATAAGGCATGATATGACATTCGCCTGCTTTCAGCTTTTGATAGCGAACCGATGCATCCGGCGTGATCGCGAAGATCAGGTTCTCCACATCCGCAGGGGCCTTCCAGTAGTCGGCATTCTGCGCATAGCGGATCACCGCGTCTTTCTGATAGGCTACAAACGAGAACGGACCAGTCCCGATCGGTGCTGTGTTCAGCTTCTCAGGCGTACCCGCGGCCATCATCGCATCCGCATATTCCGCAGACAGGATCGAGGCAAAGTCCATCGCCATGTTGGCCACAAAAGGCGCTTCAGGCTTGGACAGGGTGAACTTCACTGTGTAGTCGTCGACTTTTTCAATCGACTCGACCAGGTCCGGCATACCCATGCCCTGGAAATATTCCCAGGTACCACCAGATACCTGATTATAGGCATGGCCTTCATCCTTCTGGCGCATGAACGAGAAGATCACGTCATCAGCATTGAAATCACGCGTCGGCGTGAATTCGTCATTCGAATGGAATTTGACGCCCTGACGCAATTTGAAGGTATATTCCAGACCATCATCGCTGGCCTCAACGCTTTCCGCCAGACCGGGGATAACATTGGTAGTACCGGTCTCAAACTCGAGCAGACGGTTATAAATCGGGTGTGACGAGGCATCAAAGGTTGTCCCTGCGGTAAATAGCGCCGGGTCAAAGCCTTCGGGTGATCCTTCCGAGCAATATACCAAAGTATTTGCTTGGGCCGCAGCACTGGACAACGCAATCGCTGCAGTTGCGGCCATCAATCTAAGTTTCATGAGTTTCTCCCAGAAATGTTTTTTCTTCAGATTTTCGCGTTGTTCTAATTTCTAGTCAGAACAATCTTTGATGACTGTCACCGCCGCGAAATCCCTGCCCAATGTATCCAAAATACAAAATCCATTGTCAACTGAGTTCACCGCCCAGCGATCAGGAAGTAAAAAAGAGGGCAGGTACAGCGTTATGATTTGCCTGGTCGGGCCTGTTTTCTAACTGATTTCGGTTCTTTGGCGATTAGAGCCAAGCAGTGGCGAAACCGCCGGGCAGGAGCGTCCAAACTCTTGAATGCCGTCAATCCTAAATGCCGCGGGCTTCAGGGATCGACCTCCACATCCATATCTTGAATCGAGTCGATCCGACCCAAATGTCAGGCGCCGTAACGGGCCATGAACATGTCGACAGCCTGCAGCGCGACCTCTTCAATCTCAGCCTCTGAAAAACTGCTTTGAATGCCGAATGTGGATCGGGGCCAAAGGCGGACCTTGCACAATTCCGAAAACTGTTCAGCGGCAAATTGAAGGTCCTCGATAACCAATTCGCCTTTATTCACCGCTTTTTGCAGATATTCTGCAAGTTGCCGGGTGCCATTTTGCGGCCCCGCCTCATAGAAGGCACGGCCAAGTTCGGGGAACCGATCTTGCTCGGCCACGCAGATGCGGAACACCTGCTGCGCAAAATCCGACACCAGAAATGCGGCCAGCTGGGTCGCAGCGATGGTCAGCACCTCGCGTGCGGGTTTTGTATCGTCAACCATCGAAACGACATTCTCGGCCATACGGCAGCATTCGTTCTGAGCGACCTCCATGAAAAGAAGACGCTTATCCGGGAAATAGCTGTACAATGTCGCCTTGGAAACACCCGCCGCGCGCGCAATGTCATCTACGCTAGCTCCTTCGAAACCATCTGCCATGAACACCGATCGGGCTCCTTGCAGGACCTGATCAAATTTTCGGCCTGTTCGCAAAATGGCAGTTGCTTCGGACATGCGCTCTCCTTCAGGGGTGGATTCGTCGAATCTATAAACTGATCAGTTCAGATACAACGATTCGCATAGGATTTCGGCCATGGGCAGGCGGGATTATGGTAATTTTTCCGTTAGGTCAGTCCGCGAAGGTCGTTCGGCGGGGCCTGATTGGCCAGGGGTTGCCGCCAGAGAAAACCGTGCTAACACTCTGGCCATGGCTGATATTTTTCTACGTACGCTGCCGTTCTTTGCGATTATCGGCCTGGGGTATTGGGCTGGGCGCAGTCGGTTCTTTTCGGAAGAAGCCACGGCCTATCTGACGAAATTCGTGTTCTATTTTGCACTTTCGGCAATGTTGTTCCGCTTTGCCGCCACCCTGCCCTTTGCCGAGATATTCGACGGCAGATTGGTCGCGGGCTATCTGCTGGGAACGCTTACGGTTTATGCTCTGGCCAGTCTGATCGCGTGGATGCGCGGCCTTGACATACCAACTTCTGCCGTCGAGGCCCAATGCGCTGCGATCGGCAATGTGGGCTTTCTGGGGCTGCCGATGCTTGCGCTTTTGTTCACCGAAGCAGCAATCGGCCCGGTCATGCTGGTATTGACTGTCGACCTTGTGGTGTTTTCCTCGCTGATCGTGATTTTGATCAATGCCGGACGCGATGGGCGGCTGACGCCGGCAACATTTCGGTTGATTGGCCTCGGTTTGATCAAAAACCCGATGATCGTATCTATTTCAGCGGGGCTTTTGTGGTCAGCCTTCCAAATTCCCGTGCCAGTTCCACTGAACGATTTTCTGACAATCCTGGGCGGGGCAGCCACTCCGGGAGCCTTGTTTGCGATAGGGGCATCGCTCGCCAGCAAATCCGCCGAGCGTGTTCAGATCGCTGCCTGGCTGAGTTTTTGCAAGCTGATCATTCATCCGCTCTGCGTTGCTGTCTTCGTAATCTGGTTGATCCCGGCGGAAAGCTTCTCGGCTTCGGTTGCCATTGCAGCGGCAGCACTGCCTGTCGCTGGGAATGTCTATATGCTGGCGGCCTATTACGGGGTCGCACCCCATCGGGCTTCGGCCGCAATTCTCTTGTCCACCGTAGTCAGCATCCTGACACTGCCGCTGGTGATTGCCATAGCCGGAACATTCTAAGCCACAGGTAGGGAAAATACTCGCTGGCCACAGGAACACAGACTTTACGCACGGACCGAGTAACGATAGCCATGGCGCGAACCTAACGTAAGGACGGAACCAAATGGAAACCCTTTCGGAAAACGCTTGTTTCGGAGGCGTCCAGGGCGTCTATCGCCACGCCTCGGCTGCCTGCCAATGCGACATGACTTTTGGACTGTTCCTGCCCGCCGAGGCAAAGGACGGCCCGGTTCCGGTTCTATGGTATCTGTCTGGTCTGACCTGTACCCATGAAAACGCCATGACCAAGGCCGGGGCGCAGGCCTGGGCCGCGGAACAGGGTATCGCCCTTGTTTTCCCTGACACATCCCCGCGCGGCGAAGGCGTTGCCGATCACGAGGACTACGATCTGGGCCAGGGCGCGGGGTTTTATGTGAATGCCACGCAATCACCCTGGGCACCGCACTTCAACATGTGGGACTATGTGGCCGAGGAATTGCCCGCTCTGCTGGTTGAAACCTTTGCAATCGACGCAGACCGCCAGGCCATTACCGGCCATTCCATGGGCGGCCATGGCGCCCTGACATTGGCAATGAACCTACCGGGTCGGTTCCGATCGGTTTCGGCATTTGCACCGATTTCAAACCCAACAAGCGCCGATTGGGGCCGCAAACAACTGAAGGCATATCTGGGCGACGACGCGGCCCAATGGGCCAAGCACGACGCATCGCTGATGATGAAGAACACCGGTTTCGACGGCCCTGTCCTGATCGACACCGGCGACAATGACCAGTTCATCGACCTGTTGCGCCCCGAGGCGCTGGCCCAGGCGATTGCCGAACGTCGCCAACAGGCAGTTTTCCGTCTGCAGCCCGGCTATGACCATTCTTACTTCTTTGTGTCGACCTTCATGGAAGACCACATCACTTTCCACGCCGAAGCACTGTATGGAGACTGAGGCATGAGCAAATACGACTATGACCTGATCATTGTCGGGTCCGGCCCTTCCGGTCGTTCGGCGGCGATTCAGGCAGGCAAGTTGAAACGCCGGGTGCTGGTTATCGACCGCAAGGATCGGTTGGGTGGGGTCTCGGTCCATACCGGGACCATCCCGTCAAAAACCCTCCGCGAGACAGTGCTGAACCTGTCTGGCTGGCGCGAGCGCAGCTTTTACGGGCGCTCGTACCGGGTAAAGGATCAGATCCGGGCCGAAGACCTCAAGGCTCGGCTGCACATGACGCTGGACCATGAGGTCGATGTGCTGGAACATCAGTTCAACCGGAACCACGTGGAAACCTTAAATGGTCTGGCAAGATTTGTCGGTCCCCACGAGATTGAGGTTGCAACCGACGCAGGCGAAACCACACGTCTGTCCGCCGCAAAGTTCCTGATTGCCACCGGAACCAAGACCTATCGTCCCGATTATGTGCCCTTCAACGGGAAGACCATCGTCGATGGCGATGATTTTCTGGAGATGGCCGAGATACCGCGCTCGCTATGCGTGATCGGGGCCGGTGTAATCGGTGTTGAATATGCCACGATGTTTTCCGCGCTTGATGTACGTGTCACCCTGATTGAACCCCGCGAGACGTTTCTGGATTTCATCGACAGCCGGCTGATCCACGACTTTACCCACCAAATCCGCGAAAACGGCGTGGATTTGCGGCTGGGCTCTGCCGTTGAAAAGATCGAAGATGGAGGTGGCCACGTAGAAGTGACGCTCGAGAATGGACGACATGTCCGGGCCGAGATGTTGCTGTTTGCCGCCGGGCGGATGGGCGCGACCTCGGCCTTGAATCTGGATGCGGTCGGGCTGACAACCGATCACCGCAACCGGATTGAGGTCGATCGCAAGACCTATCAGACAGCGGTACCGCATATCTATGCGACCGGAGATGTAATCGGACATCCCTCGCTGGCATCAACCTCGCTGCAGCAGGGGCGCGTGGCGGCATGTCACGCGTTGGAGACCCCGACCCTGCCGGAAAGCCCCTGGTACCCTTACGGCATCTATTCGGTGCCCGAGATATCCACCTGCGGCATGTCCGAAGAGGAGTTACAGGAGCGCGATATCCCTTACGAGGTTGGCGTCGCGCGATTCCGCGAAACTTCTCGCGGGCATATCATGGGGTTGGAACATGGCATGTTGAAGATGCTGTTTTCGCTGAAAACCCGCCGGGTTCTTGGTGTGCAGATCGTAGGCGAAGGCGCGACTGAGCTGATCCATATCGCACAGGCTGTATTGAACCTGAAAGGCACAGTGGATTATTTCGTTCAAAACACATTCAACTACCCGACCTTGGCCGAGGCCTATAAGATCGCAGGTCTGGATGCGTTTAACCGGATGCCCATCCCCGAGGAATTCAAGGTCAAGAAGAAGCCTGCCGAGAAACAGGCAAAGAAAGCGTGACAACCCTGTACATAGACGCAGATGCCTGTCCAGTGAAGGCCGAAGCCGAGCGTGTAGCGACCCGACATAAGATTCCGATGGCTCTGGTATCGAACGGTGGCCTGAGGCCTTCGGCCAATCCTCTGGTACAGGTTGTGATCGTGTCCGCAGGTGCGGATGAGGCCGATAAATGGATCGCAGAGCGTTGTGGTACAGGGGACGTGGTTGTGACCTCAGACATTCCTTTAGCCGCGAAATGTGTTGAAGCAGGTGCGCGTGTATTACGTCACAACGGCGAGGCCTTTACCGCCGCCAATATTGGTCAGCAACTGGCGATGCGCGACCTGATGGCAGACCTGCGTTCGGCAAACCCTCTGGGCGCCGGGGGCGGTGGCAAGCCTTTTGGCAAGGCCGATAGGTCCCGGTTTTTGGATGCGTTGGAACGGGAATTGCGGGCGGCACTAAGGGCGTGACCCTCCCGCCCGTCTCAGACGCATCTGAGATGCGTCCCCTCCGGTTGGGCCGGGCAGCGCTGCGCGCTGCAGTTCCTGTCTTGAAAAGCGCAGCAAGGATTGATTCAGTCAGCCCCAGTAGAGATTCTAAGAAGGATTATTCATGCCAATAGAAGCGGTGGTTTTCGACATCGGGAATGTCCTGATAGAATGGCAGCCAGAACGGTACTACGATGCGGTTATTGGTGAAGACCGTCGCCGGGCTATGTTTGCCGAGGTTGACCTGCATGGAATGAATGATCTGGTTGATCAGGGGCAACATTTCACTGACACCATCTATGGCTGGGCCGATAAATATCCCCAATGGCGGGATGAAATCCGGATGTGGCACGACAAATGGATCGAATTGGCCACGCCAGAAATTCCCCACTCGGTACGGCTGCAACGTGCGTTGCGCGCCAAAGGCATCTCGGTCTTTGCGCTCACAAATTTCGGGGTGCAGAATTTTGAGTATGCAACCACGGTCTATCCATTCCTCAACGAGTTTGACCGGCTGTATGTTTCAGGTCGCATGCAGACCGTGAAACCGCATGTCCCGATTTACGAGATGGTCGAAGCCGATTGTGGTCTGGCGCCTGAGGCGTTGTTGTTCACTGACGACCGGATCGACAATATCGAAACGGCGCAGGCGCGGGGCTGGCAGACGCATCACTTTGAGGGCCCGCAAGGATGGGCAGACCGGTTGGTGGCAGAGGGGCTTTTGACCCGCGAAGAAGCGCGATAGATCAGGCCGCGACGGGTTGTGCGCGGTTCTCGCGGACGGGAAGGTGAACGATGGCGCTGAAGGCGCCGATGGCCACGCCGATCCACCAGACAAAGGTGTAATCTCCGTACTGGTCATACATGCGGCCGCCAAGCCAGACGCCAAGAAAACTGCCGACCTGATGGCTGAAGAAGATGATGCCGTAAAGCGTACCCATGTAGCGCAACCCGTACAAATGTGCGACAAGCCCCGAGGTCAGTGGAACCGTTGCCAGCCAGAGCGAACCCATGACCAATGAGAATACAACGACCGTGATTGGCGTGATTGGCAGGATTATGAAAGCCGCCGCTGTAAGCGTGCGGGCGGCATAAATAGAGGCCAGAAGGTATTTCTTGGGAAAGTGCATTCCGGCCCACCCCGCCAGCAATGTCCCTCCGATATTGGCCAACCCGATCAATGAAATCGACACAGCCCCTAATGCGGAAGTTGTCGTTATACCAATGGAATCCAGTACTCCACCCGGCTGAATCGGGCCGCACATTTCGGTAACGAAAGCGGGAAAATGCGCTGTGATAAAGCCAAGCTGATAACCACAGCTGAAAAATCCCAGGAAAATCAGGGTATAAGACGGGTCCCGGAAGGCCTTGCCCAGAATTTGCCCCATGCTTTCTTCGATTTCGGCTTTGGTTGCGGCTTGGGGGGCGCGCATGAAGGGCAGAGTCATGACCAGTGCCAGGATGGCAACGGCAAACACGATGAAAACCTGTTGCCAGGGCATAAAAGACAAAAGCCATTCCGCCGTTGGAGCACCCAAAACCTGGCCAAAGCTTCCTGCCGCTGTCACGACGGCCAGAGACATAGAGCGGTTATGATCAGAGGACGCCCGTCCAACTACGGCAAGCACGACACCAAACCCCGTGCCGGCAATCCCAAAGCCCACAAGCCAGGCGTACATCTGATGCTCGAAAGGGGTAACGGACCACGCCGACAACACCATGCCCGATGCATAGGTCAATGCCCCGAGCACAATCGCACGGCGATCCCCCACCTTCTCGGCGATGGCGGCAAAAATGGGTTGTCCAATTCCCCAAGCGAGGTTCTGGATCGCAATCGCCATCGAAAAATCGGAGCGCAGCCAGCCGAATTCAGTCGCAATGGGGATCTGGAATACGCCAAAGGATGCCCGCACTGCAAAACTGACTGCGATAATGATGCAGCCGACGATCAAGATCGGATTTAGCAGGCGCGCGTGTTGGGGCATTGAATCCTCGGAATGGCCGAGCCGCGACGGTACCCAAATTTGTACCGTGGTCAATTCAGGAGTTTTGACGCCGCGGATAAGCAAAATTGATGCATCTTCCAAATGCCTGCTTTTCAACGCCCAGAGGTGAAGGTATCCCTCGGGATATGTCAGATTTGATATCGCTTTACGAGACACGCATCGCCGATGGCACTTTGACGCGGGACGATGCGCAAGAGGCTGTCCTTCCGCATTTCGAACGCATTCGCGCGGCCTTGGCTACCCCGGTCAAGCGTGGTTTCTTTCGCAAGACACCCCCGCCGCCCCAGGGACTTTATCTGTGGGGCGGAGTTGGTCGTGGCAAGTCGATGTTGATGGATATGTTTGTCGACGCGCTTGGCGACATCCCCGCCCGTCGCGTCCATTTTCATGCTTTCATGCAGGAAATCCACGCGGGAATGCATAAAGCTCGTAAGGACGGAGTTGAGGATGCGCTTGCACCGGTCGCGGACTCGGTTGTCAAATCCGTAAAACTGCTGGCATTTGACGAGATGCAGATCACCGATATCACCGATGCGATGATCGTCGGGCGGCTGTTTGATCTTTTGCATGCTGGCGGGGTCGTGGTCATCACCACATCCAACCGGCACCCGGACGAATTGTACAAGAACGGCTTGAACCGCCAGCTCTTTTTGCCATTCATCGCGCATATCAAGGAGCAGCTTCAGATATGGGAACTGGTCTCGCCCACTGATTACCGACAGAACCGTCTTGAAGGTGCGCCAGTCTATTTCACGCCGATCGGCCCCGAGGCTCGACAGAATATCCGATCCGTCTGGAACGATCTCGCGGGCGGTGCGGCGGAACCGCTGGTGTTGCAGGTAAATGGCCGTGCTGTCGAATTGCCGGCCTTTCGGAACGGGATAGCCCGAGCAAGCTTCTATGATCTGTGCGGACGGATGCTGGGCCCTGCAGATTATCTGGCCGTTGCCGAGGCGGTCAAAGTTCTGGTTCTGGAGGACATCCCGCGCCTGTCCCGGAATAATTTCAATGAGGCCAAGCGTTTTGTGACGTTGATTGACGCCTTGTATGAGGCGCGGGTACGCCTGATCTGTTCGGCGGCCGCAGAGCCCGAGATGTTGTATGTCGAGGGTGAAGGGACGTTCGAGTTCGAACGCACTGCCTCGCGACTGCGCGAGATGCAAGCCGAAGATTGGGGGGCATAGGGGCGCTGCCCCGTCACGTTTTGCGCGCCTTCCCCAAGGTACCTCCGCCAGGTGAAGACCTATCCGTTTTCCCGTAGGATGTTGCCCGCCAAATAGAGTGATCCGCAAATCAGGATACGGGCCTGAGGGTCTTGGTCTGTGATTTTCTGCAGGGCCGCGGATACACTCTCTGCTGTGTCGGCTTTCATGCCAACCTGGTCAGCAGCCTGCGCCGTATCTTCAGCGCTAAGCGTCGCGGCCTCACCCGGTATCGACACTGCGGTCAGGCTTTGAGCCTGCGTGGCAAGCGGTGCAAGATAGCCAGCGACATCTTTGGTGTTGAGCATTCCGCAGATCAAATGTGTCGGAGATTGCGGTAATTTTCTCAGCACTTCAGCAAGCGCAATTCCCGCGGCGGCATTGTGCCCACCATCCAGCCACAGCTCGGCCTGTGCGGCCTGTTCAACAAGCGGGCCGGATTTCAGACGCTGCATCCGTGCTGGCCACTCGGCCTTGGTAACGGCGGCCTCATAGGCCTGATCACCAAGTTCGAGATGGCGCAATACCGCTATTGCCGCACCCGCATTCTGAATTTGATGTGCGCCAAGCAGGTTGGGCAGCGGCAGATCCCGCAGCCCGATTTCGTCCTGATACACAAGACGTCCGTTTTCCTCGGTCACATGCCAGTGCTGACCGTGTACCAGCAATGGGGCGCCCAGACGGGCCGCTGTATATTCGATGACCTCAAGCGCTTCGTCCTGCTGTGGGCCGACGATACAAGGGACGCCCGGCTTGATGATCCCGGCTTTTTCGGCAGCAATCTTGCCCAACGTGTCGCCTAGAAACTGTTCATGGTCGATGGAAACCGGCGTGATAACCGTCACGGCGGGTTCGTGCACCACGTTTGTTGCATCCAGGCGCCCGCCAAGGCCGACCTCAAGCAAGGTATAATCAGCCTGTTTGCGGGCAAAGGCCAGCAGGGCCGCACAGGTCGTAATCTCGAAATACGTGATGTTCTCACCACCATTGGCGGCATAGCACTCATCAAGGACGTTTGTCAGTTCGGCTTCCGAAATCAACTCACCTGCCAGCCGAATACGCTCGTGAAACCGGGCAAGATGCGGAGAGGTATAGGCGTGAATCGTTTTCCCCGCCCCTTCCATACCGGCGCGGATCATGGCCTGCGTAGACCCCTTGCCGTTTGTCCCTGCGATATGCACGACCGGAGGCAATTTGGTCTGAGGGCTTTCCAGTGCGGCAAGCAAACGCCACACCCGATCCAGCGTCAGGTCAATGATCTTGGGATGCAGCGCCATCATTCGATCAAGGACGACGTCTGACGATGGCGAAGTCATTCCTGATCCGCGTCTTTCTCTGGGGCTTCGGGGGTGGGCGCGGGCAAATCACCTTTGACCGCAGGAGGCTGGTTCATCAGCATGCGGGTAATGGTGATCAATTCGTCACGCATTTCGGTTCGCTTCGTTACCCGGTCCAGCATTCCGTGGTCCAGCAGGTATTCTGCGCGCTGAAATCCTTCGGGCAGCTTTTCCCGAATGGTCTGTTCGATCACGCGCGGGCCTGCAAAGCAGATTAGCGCATTGGGTTCCGAGATATGGACGTCGCCCAGCATCGCATAAGAAGCGGTCACGCCTCCGGTGGTAGGATGGGTGAGTACAACGATATAGGGCAGTTTTGCCTCTTTCAGCATCTCAACCGCCACGGTGGTTCGCGGCATCTGCATCAAGCTCAGGATGCCTTCCTGCATTCGCGCGCCACCCGCTGCCGAGAACAGGATCAGCGGGCGTTTCAACTTCACTGCCTCTTGCGCGGCCGCAATGATGGCATTGCCGACATACATACCCATCGAGCCGCCCATGAACGAGAAATCCTGGGCCGCTGCCACGATCGGCGTACGTCCGATATCACCTTTGGCGACCAGCATCGCCTCTTGCTCGCCAGTTTTCTTCTGCGCTGCTTTCATCCGGTCGGGGTATCTCTTCTGGTCCCGGAACTGCAGCGGATCATCTTTGGGAGCGGGAACATCGACCTCGGTAAATATACCACCGTCAAACAGGTGCCCGAACCGGTCGCGCGGAGTGATCGCCATATGATGATCACATTGGGTGCAGACATTCTGGTTTTCCGCCAATTCGCGGTGGAACAGCATCGTGCCGCATTCGTCACACTTGTGCCAAAGGTTTTCGGGGACTTCCCGGCGTGAGAAGATCGAATTAATCCGGGGACGGACGTAGTTTGTGATCCAGTTCATGTCGGAACCTTGCTAGTACGGCGTTGACGTCACATAAGACGCTACGGAAAGAATTGCAATCAGCGCCTGAGCGCAAGGCGCGCGATAAACCAGCTGACAATCATCACGGCAAAATCCACATATAACCATTGCCGCAATGTCAGAGTATCGGTCATATCAAAGGGCAGTACAAATAAGGCAAGACCGCTGAGGGTGTCAGGTAGCGAGACAAACAAGAGCGCTATGACATTGTTGAAAAAATGCAGCGCTATGGCCGGGCCCAGGGTTCCCGCCCGCGCGGTCAAATCCGCAGCCAAAAGTCCAAACAGACCAGTCCACAGCACCAGCAACTCTGCATTGCCGCCCGCCGCATCGGGCGAATAGTGCCCCACCGCGAATAGAAGCGACGGTACCCCCATCCAGATGATCGGAGAACGAAATCGCGCCGCCAGGCTTTGCTGCATATATCCGCGGAAAAGCAGCTCCTCTGCACTGATTTGGACAAACACAGCCAATAGCGACAGAGGCAGGAATACCAGCCAAACCGAAAAGGACAGGTTTTGAACAAGCGGCGCGCCCAAAATGACGTGCGGCACGGTTACGATAACCACGCCAAGCACCATCAGGGCGCGCAGCACAAGCCAGAACTGTCTGGCCGCTTTGCCCCGAGTCCCTAAAATAGAACCCAGGGACCGCTTCTGAAACTGTCGCGCTGCGGTCCACACACCAAATGTGACAAACCCAAAGCTTGACAGCAGGATCACCATCGAGATCGGGGTCGAGCCGTTCATCAACCCGCTGGCCCATTCCTGCGGTCCGGCCACGGTTACGACTGCAAACAGGATCAGATTGAAGACGGTTGCAACGACCACGATTGTTGCCAGGCCGGCCAGCAGGCGCCACAGCTGTGGTTTGTCGCGTGCGTCGGCGACCAGTTGCTCATGCGGGGCGTAAGAGGGCGCGCGGATTTCAGACATTCTGGTGGGAACTTTCGGTCTGGTCCTCATCATCGAAGAACAAGGTCGATGCTTTGGTGGCGTTGATCTTTTCCGAAATGGTTGTCAGGTATCCGGCAACTGTTTCAAGCAACTGAACCGCAACGCTTGCATCGCTTTCGATCACCGCGCGCAGTTCCACTGCACCAATCCGCAGGAATGAACAGTTTTCGCCTGCCACAAGATCCAACTGTCTGGTCTCACCGGTGATAACAGACAGGTCACCGATCAGGCGCCCGGGTTCAATGACAGATATGGACCGAGTCGAACCGTCTTCTTCGTGCCACATAAGCTTCGCATGACCCGAAATGCACAGATAGGCCGCATCCGGCGCCTGCCCACGAGAGAAAATGACCTGACCAGCGGCAGCATCATACCACTGCGCCGAAAACGCCAGCAATCTCTGGTTGCGACCGTCGATATTGGCAAAAAGCGGAGTTGATGAGATAATCTTCAGCTTGCGGCTGAGGTCAGCGGTGGTGCCGGATTCTTGTTCGAGCTGCGTTTTCGAGACACCGTCAATGCGGCCATCCTTGATTTCAACAAACAGATCATAGGCCTCGGGATGGGCGAAACTGTCCTCCATGAAAATCATGATGGAATCGGGCAGCAGTTCGCGCAGTTTCAACCGGGTGCGTAAACGGCTCTCAGAGTCATGGCTGGCCAACGCTTTATCCAGGATTAGCAAATCCGGCCGTTTAATCCCGGCGCGCGAGAAGGCAATTCGTTCCTGAAAGACGGTTGTCAGATTGTTCCCACTCAGCCCTGCGGACAGATCATAGACGATGGCCGCTGCCTGTCTGCGCAGACCTGCGGCATTGATCACTTCGGCAACCACATCCTCTATCTCGTCAGCATGAGCTCCCGCCGTCACAGACACCCGCCCGAAAAGCGCATTTTCCATAACCGTCATACGCGCGATGTATGTGTCCGGTGTGACCGGTACAAATATCTCCTGCAGGCTTCCACGTAACCTTTCGCCCTGTTCAGTGCGGATTTTCAGAATCTTCTGTTTGTATTCATCCGGGAAATCAGGGCCAATCTGTTCGGCGGTCAGCAGGAACGGAACGGTCAGAAGAAAGGCGTGTTCGCGCTGCGACAGCTCGTCCACTCCTTTTGCCTTGCGCTTGTCTTCGATTGCAAGCAGCCGGTGGAACATTTCCTTGCTCAAGCCCAGGCGCAGGAACAGCGGATGGTCGGTTCCGTCCCGCCCAAAAGCATGGTTCAGCGTTTCCAGAACAGCGCTTGAGATACTCAGCGCGTCGTCATCAAGCTCATGTGTACGCAGCATTTGCATGAACCGATTATCGCCGGCCAAAATGTCCGGCGAGATTTCCTGCGACGGTGCTGCATAAAGAAGGTTGCCGCCCAAAGGCACAGTTGGGTTGAACCTGTCCGGATCGAACCGGTAGACAAAGCGGTCCAGATCTTTTTCCACCAACTTGTCATGGATGGGGCCACGGAGGTCGATGATATTTTGCACAAACTCGGGATGCTGATCTGGATTCAACTGGCTGCGCAGGGTGCGGCGGAACATGAATTCATCCGTTCCCATCGCCTCGACCAGCTTGAACCACCAATCCTGGATGTCGTCAGTGTTGTTGAGCCCGGCCAGACCGGGATCAATCCATTCATCTGACAGCGAATCCACCGAGTTCCCCGCTCGCGCGGCCTCGATCTGGCGGCGGCTAGGGGCCCTGGCGGCGTCGGCTTCATGCTGAGGGCGTGTTTTCAGGGGCATCATCAAGTTGTCCCCAATCGACCCATCAAACAGATATGGTCGAGAATAGGCATATCCGATCCGCGCCGCGATGACGGATTGGTGCAAAGATTGGATGTCATGTCCGGCAATCGTGACGTCGCCCTGAACCGGCAGCAATTCGCGGGTCAGCAGCTGAGCCAATGCCCCTCTTTCGGCCGCATTCGAGGATTTGATGGCCACGCGGGCCCCTTTGGGTATGACGAGGTCTATATCCTCGAGAACAGTTTTCCCATCGTTATCCCGAACGGTAATATTCTGCAGCTTGATCTCGCCAGTCAGATGCGGAATGGAATCAGGCTCGCCCTCGAACAGCTCTTCGGGCACCATGTTGTCGGGTGCGAAGCGTTCGGTCACGATTTCCCACCGCAACGACATGTCCTGAACCTGATTGTAATAGGTCAGCAGATCCTTCCAAGGTCCGCTAAGATCCTTATATGCTCCCAGTGCCGCCACCAGCGCGCCCACTGTTACCTCGCCCGTGATCGCCAGATATCCGCCCACCGAATAAAACAGAAACGGGGTCATCTGAGTGATCAGATTGTTGAGAAACTTCATGAAGAACTTTTTGTTATAGATCTTGAATCGGATCTCGAACAAAGTTCCCAAACGATGGCTGAACTGGGCCAATCTGTGCCGCCAGCCTCCGTTGGTGCGCAGATCGCTGATCCCGGCTGCGCTTTCGCCGATTTCTGAGCTCAAGCGCCTAACTTCCTGGATTCGGTCTTTGTTCAACAGGTTGATCTGGCGCTGCAATTTTGGAATCAACCAAGCCTGCAGCGGGATCAGCGCAATACTTGCAAGACCAAACCACACGCTTTGCATGAACAGAAACGTCACAATGGTCATCATCTGACCAAACTGGAATACAGGTTGTGCGATCGCATCCCCCATCAGGCCGCCCATCGGTTCAGCCTCGGACGTGATCATCGACACCAACTCGCCCTGACTGGTGGTGGCAAAATAGGATTTCGGGAACCGCAGAGTTCGGTGGATCAGCGTGTACCTCAGTCGGCGTAACATGCGTTCGGCCAACACACCTTTCATCGTGTTGATCCGCATTTTCATCAGACCGCTGGCGATGACCGTCGCCAGAAAGGCCAGACACAGAATCAACAAATACTGCACCTGCGTCACCGTAACTCCTAAGAAAGTTACCGAGCTGCCTGGAGCACCAATCGCATCGTTAATGATCTGCTTGGGCAGCTCCAATGATGCATAGAGGAAGGGAAAAGAAAACAATGTCAGCAGCAACAATACCAGTTGCTGTTTCTTGGAATGCTTCCAGATGAATGCGAATAGAGTGGGTTCCATGCCCCGTCTTTGCCTCGGAAATATTGCTATAGGGTTGTAACGGATGGTCCACTGCAATCAGGTGTCAGACGGTACGCACTGACCGGGTCGATTGCAAGAACGGCGCCCTCCGTAACAGGTCACAACTTTGCTGCCTAGCCAAAAGCGTGTTCACATTTTCGGTAATTTACCGACGCTATGATGCAAATCGGCTTTATCCTCGGGTGGATATCCGACAAAAGATGTGTGGAGCAATAGATTGGGATCATGGGCAAGCTACTGGATCGCTATATTCACCGCAAAGCACTGACGCGCTGGCAGCGGGACGCCCGGGCAGCGCCCGAGGCTGTGCTTTCTGAATTGCGGCAGCAGCGTGATGATGCACGTCGCTTGCGATCCGAGCTGGATGCGCTGATCCTTCAGGCCAACAGCCGCCTTACACGGCCTGTGGCGGGATCAACCCATTTCCCGAAACCGTTGGGCACCGACTGGAGCTGGAGGCCCGAGCTGTGGCGCTATCCTCAACCCCGCCCCGGTGTCGCCTCGGCCCCGCGTAAGGCTCGTATCAATGATGAGGCAACGCTGTTTCACGACTGTCCACGCCAGGAAATCAGCACGCGCCAAATCAGGAACACGCGCAAGCATGATCTGTCACCGTTCAGCTTGGCGGTCGAGGTTTTCGGGTTCGAGGGATCATTTCTCTCTCTCTCTATCGAGCTTCCACAAGAGGCTGTGCAAGAGCTGACGCGGCAGCATCTGATCCGAGTCGATTGCCATATTGAGGCCGAACGCCCACAGGAATTGTTCGCGCGGCTCAATATCCGACACGGCCCAAACGCCGAACAGGTTCTGCGCAAACTTGATCCCACTGGTCCTTCAAACAGCGTGGATTTTGATCTTGCACATTTACCACTGAATGAACGCCGCATGGACAAAGTCTGGCTGGATATCATTCTGGATAATCCTCGGATGAACCGGATAGTGTTGCAGGACCTGACCGTCTGTCGTCACCATCGCGCCGATTTATGAGAACCCTGCCATGACCGATCTGATACTCACATCACTGGGCCTGGAAAATGGCACCTGGATGGGCCACCTGCAGGCTGATACGCAGCCCGAGATCAGCGTGTCCTACCGTGGTGACGCGCTGGATGAGGTTCACCTGTCACCAGCCGACACCGGGTGGGAGCTTCGTGTACAGGTGCCTGATGTGGCCCTGTCTGACGGGGTCCACAGTTTTGTAATCTCAGATTCCGTTTCAGGGCTTAAACTGGGCGGGTTCTCGATCATTGCAGGAAACGCCGCCGCCGATGACCTGCGCGCCGAACTGGACCTGATACGAGCAGAGCTTGATATGCTAAAACGAGTCTTTCGCCGGTCTCAGTAGGCGGTAGAAGTGCGGACGAAGTGCGTGCCTATAATTCAGGCGTCATTGTCCGCATACGGTTGGCCATGACCCGATCACATCGAAGAATCATCAATTACCAATGAGGGTTGAAATTTTTCTTTCGGCAGGAGCTTGAAGCGCGTTTCGCCCATTGAGGCCCCAAGCATCCGGTCGCACCGAAATGTCCTTGGTTCGTTTCTCAGACGGTCGATCGCAACGACGTACCAAATGGGATACTTCAACAAGAGATACTGAGGCTCAATTTGCCGGTTGGAAATGACACCGTCTTCTCTTTGATATCGCAGCTCCAAGACCTTTTGATCGACGAATGCCTGATGAACCGCTTGCACAATCCTTTTTGGTGGGGCGCTCGCGCTGGCTTGAACATAAGTCGAAGCCGTGACGCCTATAAGAATACGGGACTTGAGCTGGTTCACCTTGTTGCGTTTCTCGGGTGAAAACGAGGCCACAAGCTGCCGCCTTACCGATGCCAAGTTCGCAAGCAACATTGGTGATTTCATCTGCTCTGCGACAGCAATGCTGATTAGCAGATCGACCGCCTCAGCGTATGTCAGGTTCATACGACCAACGCCCCAGTTGCGGTCGAGGCGCACACCTCCTCCACGACCGCGATCAGCGTCTATCTGCATGCCTTGGTCCCGCATAAGCACAAGGTCGCGGGCTATCGTGCGCATACTGACACCATGCTGTTGCGCCAAGTCTCTAACCGTACAATGGGCATCTTGCTTGAGTTGAACCGCAAGCAATTCCAATCGCCTCAGCCTGTTGTGCGTATTAGCCCGTGCCATGAATCAAATAAGACATAAAATGGCACATTAGTCGATATAGCTTGGGTCACTGAAACCAATGCCTGACGCAGGCCACTCACTTGCAGGAGCTAAATCGATGAAAATGAATTACTTTGTTGTCGGAACGAATGACATGGCAGCTGCAAGAACCTTCTACGACACACTGTTTTCGCAATCGGGTCTCCAAAGCATGTCGCCTTCAGAAAGAATGACTTACTGGCTTGGAAAGGATTTTGCCTTCGCCGTGGCCAAACCCTTCGACACGTTGCCGGCCACTAACGGTAATGGAACGATGGTTGGATTTTGCGTTGGTGGCGAAGCAGAAGTCAGAAGGCTGTACGCTTTAGCCACAGATCTCGGGGGTGATTGTGAGGGAGCCCCCAACCAACGAGGGCCAAAGTTCTCTGCATACGTTCGAGACCTGGATGGAAACAAGATGTGTTTTTCTGACTAGCTTTTCACAGAGCGGACGTTGGTTGGGAGACAACATAGGCGGCATCGGGCTCTAATCAGCCACCCTACCTCGATCGGCAGCGGCCCCATCAGGAAAAGGGCCGCCTGTCAGGCGGCCCGGTTTATTTATTGCGATGGCCCGTCCGGGTTGAAGGCTGACAGCCCCTTGAGGATGTCGATGGCATAGGCCAGCTGGTAATCCTCTTCCCGCAATTCGGCGGTGGCTTCGGCCTTGGCCCTATCTTCTTCGATCTGGCGGATTTCATCCTCGCTCAGGCTGTCATTGTTCAGACTGCCACGCAGATCAGCCTCGGAACGGGTGTTCCCATTGGCCTCTTCTTCCTCGGTCTCCGGGGCTGGGCGGGGCTGCTCAACGATGATGTCGGGGCTGACACCAAGCGCCTGAATAGACCGGCCCGACGGCGTGTAGTAGCGCGACGTGGTCAAACGCATCGCGCCATCGCTCCGCAGTGGCATGACAGTCTGGACCGAGCCTTTGCCGAAACTTTTGGTTCCCACAACGATTGCGCGGCGATGATCCTGCAGCGCGCCGGCTACAATCTCGGATGCTGAGGCGGACCCGCCATTGATCAGCACCACAATCGGCTTTCCTTCTGCCAGATCACCCACAGTTGCGTTGAAACGCTCACCATCGCTTGGATCGCGGCCACGGGTTGATACGATCTCACCCTCGTTTAGGAATGCGTCCGAAACCTTGATTGCCTGTGTCAGCAGACCACCGGGATTGTTGCGCAGGTCCAGAACGACACCATTCACCTTGTCGATCCCTCCGGCCTCTTCGATCTGCTCGGCCAGGCCTTCCTGCAAGTTGGGATAAGTTTGGTCGTTAAAGGTGGTCACACGCAGAACCACACTGGTCCCTTCGGTGCGCGCGCGTACTGCCGTCAGTTTGATTGTGTCGCGGATGATAGGCACGTCAAAAGGTTCCTGTTCACCCTCGCGGACAACGGTGATCACGATTTCCGAGCCCACCGGCCCGCGCATCAGATCGACCGCTTTGTCCAGGGTCAGGCCCAGTATGCTTTCGCCATCGACATGGGTGATGAAATCTCCGGCTTCGATCCCGGCCTCATCCGCAGGCGTATCATCGATCGGCGAGACAACTTTGACAAAGCCCTCTTCCTGCGTGACTTCGATACCCAGACCGCCAAACTCGCCACGGGTCTGGACCCGCATTTGTTCGGCATCATCCGGCGACAGATAGCTGGAATGCGGATCCAGCGAGGTCAGCATACCGTCAATGGCCGCTTCAATCAGGTCTTCGGGCTCAACCTCTTCGACATATTGCGCGCGGATGCGTTCGAAAATATCGCCAAACAGATCCAGCTGTTCATAGACACTAGCCTTGTTTTCGGCTTCTTGGGCAAGCAACGGACCGGCGATCTGCGTCGTAACAATCAGGCCTGCTATAGTTCCAGCCAAACCGGCCATCACAAATTTCTTCATACTCGTTTATCCATCCTTGTCGGTCCGAAACCACGATTCCGGGTCCACGGGGCTGTTATCCTGTCTTACCTCTATATAGAGCGTTTCTGACCGGTCAGTTCCAGTGCCATCACTGCTTGTTGACAAAATTGCGCCGATTTCCTTCGATTCTGCAGGCATCAATCCGACTGGCGTCCCCCGGGGAATCACCTGACCCGCTTCTCCATAGACCTCTTGTAGCCCGGAAAAGACAAATAGAAGCCCCGGTTGCGGCTCGAGGATCACCAGATTCCCCAACTCCAGTAGTGGCCCGCGATACCGTATCGTGGCCGCCGTTGGCGAGGTGACTATTGCGCGCGGTCGGGTGCCCAATACGATACCAGGGCGTTTGACACCGGCCGCATCGGTTTCATTTGCCCGGTGCAGGATGATGCCCTGCGTCGGCAGCGCAATCTGACCCTTGATACTTGATATATCCGCATCCGTTTCGGCGATTTGCCCTTCGGAGATCTGGGAAAGCCCGCTGGCAAAACCGTCAAGCGTTTCAGTCGATGAGATCAGGATAGCAGTGCGGATCGGGTCCTCGACAAAGCGCCGCGGCAAATCCGTTCGGTCTGCGATGGCGGTGCTGAGCTGGGTGCGGGCATTCTGAACGCCCGTCAAGCCCTCGACCAAGGTTTCCGAGGCGCTTTGCTGCAGCAATCGAAGCGTGCGCACTTCCTGAAGATCACGCGCAAGAGACTGCGCTTTTGCGTTCAGGCCCGGCGTAACCTCGGACAGCATCATACCGGCCCGGGCCGAGCCCAACGGCCCTGACGGGTGTAGCATCAGAACCGGAGGCGCCGTGGTTTCGATCGTTTGCAATACGCCCAACAGCTGTGCCACATCCTTTTCCCGACTGCGCAATTCGGCTGTTAGCTGGGCTTCGCGTGTTGCCGCCCGTCGTAGGCCATCGCGCATGGCCGACAGACCCGCCTCATACGCCTGTATGGTTTCGGTCAGGGCACGGACCCGGTCGCGGGCGCTTTCGGCCTCGGTCAACGATACTGATGCCTGCTCAAGCATCTGCGCTGCATTCAATGCGGCGGTCGCGGGGTCGGTCTGGGCAACCGCCCTGGATGCAAAGAAAATCGCCAGAAGCAGCGCACGAAGCGTCATGAAAGCAGGCTCTTTCCAGTCATTTCAGGGGGCTGATCCAACGCCATCAGTTCCAGCAGTGTGGGCGCCAGATCGGACAGGCGACCATCTCGCAAGGATACCCCTGCTGGTCCCCCGACCAACGCCACGGGCACGGGGTTCAGCGTATGGGCTGTATGCGGCCCACCGGTTTCGGGATCGACCATCATCTCGCAATTTCCATGATCGGCCGTTACAATCATTGCGCCCCCCACTTTTTCCAACGCGGCGACGACTTGCGCCAGCCCTTGATCCACAGCCTCACAGGCGCGGATTGCCGCTTGCAGGTCGCCGGTATGCCCAACCATATCCGGATTGGCATAATTGGTTATGATCAGATCATAGCCCGCCCCGATGGCTTCTACGAATTTTGCGGTTACTTCGGCCGATGACATTTCGGGTTGCAGGTCGTAGGTCGCCACTTTGGGTGATTTCGGCATAAAGCGGTCTTCGTTCGCCTCGGGCGTTTCCTTGCCGCCATTGAGGAAGAAGGTCACATGCGGGTATTTCTCGGTCTCGGCCAGTCGGAACTGGCTGAGCCCATGTTTCGCCACCCACTCACCCAGCGTATTCACGATGTCACGCTTGGGGAAAACAGTGGTCATATAGGCGCTGTGCCCGACGGAATATTCGACCATGCCCAGCAGGGCTGAAAGCTGTGGACGCGAGCCGGTGTCGAAATCATCAAAGCCGGGTTCGCCAATCGCCCGCAGAATCTCGCGGGCCCGGTCGGCGCGGAAGTTGAGGCAGAAGAACCCATCTCCGTCTTTGATGCCGTGATAGCCGTCGAGGACGGTCGGGACGATAAATTCGTCCGTTTCCGACTGCTGATAGGCCTGATCCACGGCATTGCGCGCCGAAACAGCGCTGCGCCCTTGCCCCTTGATCATTGCACCATAGGCTTCGCTAACACGTTCCCATCGGTTGTCGCGGTCCATGGCAAAATAGCGCCCGCAGACCGAGGCAACACGGGCGCCGTCGGGCAAGCGCTCCTCAAGCTCTGTGATATAGGTCAGCGCTGATTTCGGGGCCACATCCCGGCCATCCGTAACCGCGTGCAAGGCAACGGGCACACCAGCATCCGTTATCGCCTTTGCCGCAGCAATGATATGGCTCAGGTGGCCATGCACTCCCCCGTCCGAGACCACGCCCAACAGATGTGCGGTGCCACCTGCAGCCTTTACCTTACCGATAAAGTTCTGCAGCGCGGAGTTGGCAAAGAAAGAACCGTCCTCAATCGCCAGATCAATCTGGCCCAAATCCATCGCAACAACGCGGCCAGCCCCAATATTTGTGTGACCGACTTCGGAATTGCCCATCTGACCACTTGGCAGACCAACATCCGGACCATGCGTGATCAGCTTGGCATGCGGACCGTTTGCCATGATCGCATCGAATGTCGGCGTATCGGCAAGGTAAGGCGCATTGGCTCCGGTGTCCTCGGACAGGCCCCAGCCATCAAGAATACACAGGACGACGGGTTTCGGGGCGGTCATTTCGGCTCTCCGGGTTTGCTGCTCTTGGTTGGTCTTGTATCGCCTGCCCCGCGCAGGGTGAACCGCCTTTTGCCCTGATCAGGTCAGAATTCATGTTACAAAGGCTATTCCTTGCCGGTATGGTCCAGATAGGGGCGCGTTTTGCGGCCTCTGTATTTCACGGTCAAATCCAGTGGCGCGTCGTTTTCGTCATAGATTCCAATAACCACCCCTCTGCCCCGACTATTGGTGCGCATTTCGATCAGTTGCTGTTCGGAACGTGTTGTGCGCTGCGACGGGCGACGCGCCCAAGTGAACAGATGGTCATACATCTTGGCGATGATATCTGCGTGTTCAGCACTGTTGCCAAGGTCGGTTAGTTCATTCGGGTCGTTTTCAAGATCGAACAGCAGTGGCCGATGCCCGCCTTCGCAATGGATCAGCTTCCAATTCTTGTTGGCCACCATGAACATCACTGCATCCCGAACCGAGGCATTCAGCTTTTCCGCCATGGGCGAGGCGGAATAGTCATACTCACTGACTACCACATCCCGAGGTGTCTCGACCTGATGGCCACGCAAGATCGGCAACAAGGAGTGACCTTCCAGAATGTGACCCGACGCTTCGCCTCCGGCTATGTCCAAGAATGTTGGGGCAAGGTCGATGGACTCGACCAGCGCGTCGCTGACAGTGCCACGGGTCGCCTCAGCCTCGGGGGATGGGTCATAGATGATCAACGGCACCTTGACCGATGCGTCCTGAAAAAAGGTCTTCTCACCCATCCAGTGATCGCCCAGAAAATCCCCGTGGTCCGAGGTTAACACGATCATCGTGTCCTCCATCCGGCCCGTCTTTTCCAGCCATGCGAACAGCCGGCCCATCTGGTCGTCGGCCTGCTTGATCAGACCCATATAAGCGGGGATCACGGCGTCGCGCACATCCTGCCGCGAGAACGCCTCGCCAACCTTGGTGTCCATGAATGCCCGGAGCACCGGATGCGCTTTCTGGCGTTCCGCCTCAGACCGGACCACGGGCAGGATATGTTTCGGTCCGTACATTGAGGCATAGGGTTCCGGCACGACATAGGGCCAGTGCGGTTTGATAAAGCTCAGGTGGCAACACCAGGGGCCGTCATGGGTTTCCACGAATTCGATCCCCCGCCCAGTCAGATAGGGCGTTTCGCTGTCTTCCTCGGCAATATTCGCCGGTTGGGACGAGTTCTTGAGAAACCAGCCCGACAGAACATTGCCCTCAGCGTCGAGACCTGAATTGGCGAAGTCATGCCAGGGGTTGTCACTGTCATATCCTTTGGCCGATAGGTATTTGTTGTATTCCTTGGCCCCGTCCGGGTCATAATACCCATCCGGCCCTTCGGGCAGCATTCCGTCATCACGCTCGAACACATCGAACCCGCATTCGGCCACGCGGGCACCGATCAGACTGTCCGGTTCCAGCCCCAACCGCGCCATGCCTTCGGCATCCGCGCGCATATGGGTCTTGCCCACCAGCCAACAGTCCATCCCAGCCTTGCGCAGATGATCACCCATGGTCATCTCACCCACTTTCAGCGGGATTCCATTCCAAGAAGCCCCATGCGAATGCACATAGCGCCCGGTATAGGTCGACATACGGGAGGAACCGCAAATAGGAGACTGGATATAGGCCCTGTCGAACCGCACACCACGCGCTGCCAGGCGGTCTATGTTGGGGGTGTGCAGATGCGGATGTCCGTAACAGCTCAGATAGTCCCAGCGCAGCTGGTCGAACATGATGAACAGGATGTTTCTTGCTTTGGCCAAATCTGCGCCCCCGTTATTCAGGGACCTGCTTAGCCAATTCCAACCGCCAAACGAAGCGCTAAGTTATTAGGCCTGCCGTTCCATCTGCTCAAGCATCTTTTGGGCGCGTTTGCACTGAAGCTTGTCGCGCAAGGGGCTGTTAGGGTCCACGTCCTTTTGGCAGACCACACATTTATCCGCACCCGAGATCGCATTCAGGCCACCGCAGCTGCCCTTGATGGTCTTACCCATCAACATTACACCCAGCGACATGCCAACCATGATGATCAGCAGCAGAATGAAGGCCAGAATAAAAGTGCTCATCTCAGCTCAACCCGTCAGTTGGTGCCCAACGCCTCTTTGAACGCTGTGCTGTGTACCGTGATATAGGCATCCTCACCGCCTGTCACATCCCGCGAGATGAAATACACGGCAAGTTTATGCGTCTCGGCAAGTTTCAAACCCTTTTCCTGACCCAAGGCCAACATCGCTGTCGCCCAAGCATCTGCCATCATAGCATTTTCGGCCAGTACCGTGACCGAAGTGGTCCGATGCGTGATCGGGCGGCCAGTAGTTGGGTCAATGATATGCGAATACCGCACACCATCTTGTTCAAAGAAATTCTTGTAATCGCCGGATGTCGCCATACCCAGATCATCAAGTTGTACGATCAACTGCAGATTCTGCGCATCGGCCTGGGGTTTTTCGATCCCGATCCGCCAAGTCTCACCCTTATCGTTATCGCCTCTTGTGACCAGATCGCCGCCTATCTCGACCATATAGTCTTCAATCCCAGCCGTGCGCAGCGTTTCGGCCACGGCGTCGATGCCATACCCCTTGGCAATGGCGGACAGGTTAATGCCGACTCCGGCATCGGCCTTCGCCAAAGTTCCGGCATCGCGATCCAGTTGCAGCAATCTGGCCTGTCCGACCTTGCCCAAAGCCGCCTGGATGTCAGCATCTGCGGGCACCGGATCTTCCGGTTTGCGCGGACCAAAGCCCCAAAGCTCGATCAGCGGGCCGAGAGTCACGTCGAATGTACCCCCGGATTTCTCGTGCACATCATTCGCGGCATCAAGCACCAGCGCAAATTCATCCGAAACGGCTACAGGTTCAGTGCTGCCCGAGTCCGAGAAGGTCGAAACCTCGGAATTCGGGTCCCAGTTCGACATCTTTGCGTTAACTTCGGCCAGTGTCTGTTCGACCGCACCCGCCAGCGCTTCTTCATCAACATCGACACCGATGGCCGTGATGTTGAATGTCGTCCCCATCGTTTCGCCTGACAGACGTACCACCTCGGGCTCTTTGTCGAACAAGCAGCCGGAAATAAGTGTGGCGACAGCCAGGACTGGCAAGAAACGCATATGGGTCCCTCCTGAGGAAAAGCGTGCCCGGCATATGACAGCGGCCCCAATCAGAGTCAAACCTGCATCAGGCTTTCAGCGGCAGGAAGCCTAGCGCCAACAAACCGATTCCGGCGGGCACCCCGAACAGCCATGCTTTCTTCTGCCATCCCGGAGCCTGTTGTTTCCAGGTCATGCGAAAATTATGGCCACAAACGACAACCGCAAAAAATATCAGCGCGGCAACAGGGGGGGTCAGATAAAAGTTGGACAACGGGCCGGATTTCCTTGGTTTTTGGCAGTTTTCCCCGGTTAGGGCATTTGTACCCTATACAGGTCATATGGCTGCGGTAAGGTGAAAAGCAAAGCAAGAGGAGATTGCCCATGGCCCCAAGCTCTTACCAGCCACCGACACGCGGCGACAAGGCCGCGGCTGCCTCGCATAGCCAGTCGGTTGAATCGAACCTTTCTCATACACAGACAACAGTCGAAAAGCTGCTTGTTGGCAAAGGGGACGCGGTTTTTACCGTGCGCCCGAAAGACACAATTCATTCGGTGGTGAATATCCTCAAGGAAAAGCGGATCGGCGCTGTGGTGGTGACAGATCAGAATGGTACGCTTCAGGGTATCCTGTCCGAGCGTGATATTGTGCGCCGTATGGCCGATACTCCCGGCCAGACCCTGCCCCAATCTGTCGAAGATCTGATGACCCGCAGTGTACAGACCTGCGCGCCCGAGGATCTGTTGAACGATGTGCTGAAAACCATGACAGAGGGGCGCTTTCGCCACATGCCCGTCCTCAGCGATGGCCATCTTCGTGGCGTGATCACGATCGGTGATGTCGTGCATTTCCGCCTCAAAGAGCTGGAGTATGAAGCCCTTCGCATGAAGCAGATGATCGTCGGTTGACAGCTATTCCGGCTGCTCGTTGGTTGCGATGAACCGGACCTCGCCGGCGCGAATATCAGTGGCGGTCAACCTGCCACTGAAGAAGGCGCCGGTGTCGATCGAAACAACGCCATTCTCAGCGCGGGGCTCTGACGTGATCGTATGACCATGGACAACCCACTGGCCATCTTCCCGCATCTGCCGTGAGAAATTCGGATGGCCCCACAGGCGGACTTGGCGTGTCTGCTCATCCAATGGCTTGCCTGGGTCCAGCCCTGCATGCACCACGGTGACATTGCCGCTGGTCCAGGTCAGGGGACGGTCGTGCAGCCATGACAGCAAATCTTCTCCCATTGCGCGTCGCAATCTGTCAGCCACCGAGACAGCATCCGCACCAACCGTGTCTTCATCCACACCGGTAATTCCAAATGAGGCGAGCGTCTGCAGACCACCGTTTTGCAGCCAAAGCCTGCCGACCCGTTTTGGGTCATGGGTGAACCGCAACAGCATCTCCTCGTGATTACCCAGCAGGCAAATGAAATCGTTGCCCCGGACCCGGCTAAGGTGCCGTAACTGGTGCAGCACTTGGGCGCTGTAATTGCCACGATCAATGTAGTCCCCGACAAAGATCGTGGGGCAATCTGGATCCAGCCTTGCCAGCAAAGTCTGCAACAGATCCAATCGCCCGTGGATATCCCCAACGGCATAAAACCTCTGGTCAGGCGCGATGTCAGAAACTGAATTCTGTGCCGCCTGAGGTTTTTTCCACCTGGTTTTGATCCAATCCCACACCATCGCAATTTCCTACCCTGACTGGCGGGCAACAACAATCCGCAAGTGAATTCGGGTTCCGGATTGCCCCAATGGCGCGGTTTGTGGGAAAATCCCCTTGACCTTAAGGGGCTGAAAGTATCCCTGATGTTTCAAACGGTTTTGGTTTGGGTCGAGGGTTAAATGAAGCGCGTATTAGTCACAGGCACAGCAGGGTTCATCGGTTTTCACCTGGCAAAACTACTACTGGCCGAGGGGTTTCAGGTTCACGGCTACGATGGGATGACGGATTATTACGACGTCTCGCTCAAGCAGCGCCGCCATCAGATGCTCTTGCAATCCCCTGGGTTTTCCGCAACCGAGGATCTTTTGGAAAACTACGACCAGCTTGCAAAGGTCGCCGAAGAATTCCAGCCCGAAGTGATCGTGCATCTCGCGGCGCAGGCTGGTGTCCGCTATAGCCTTGAGGACCCGCGCAGCTATATCAATTCCAACGTGGTCGGCACGTTCAACGTCATGGAAATCGCGCGCGAGCATAAGGTAGACCATCTTCTGATGGCTTCGACATCCTCGGTTTATGGCGCCAACGAGGTCATGCCCTTTACTGAGGTCGAAAAGGCCGACACACCGCTGACGATTTACGCCGCAACCAAAAAGGCAAACGAGGCGATGGGCCATTCCTATGCCCATTTGTGGAACTTGCCCACGACCATGTTCCGGTTCTTCACCGTTTACGGCACATGGGGGCGACCCGATCTGGCACTCTATAAATTCGTGGATGCAATTCTGGATGACCGCCCGATCGATATCTATAACCACGGCGACATGTATCGGGATTTCACCAATGTCGAAGACCTTGTCCGCGGTATCCGACTGCTGATCGACGTCCCTCCGGTGCGGCCGGACAGCGCAGATGAGATTGAAGAAGGTGACAGCCTGTCGCCGGCGGCGCCCTGGCGCGTGGTGAATATCGGCAATGGCGACAAAGTGCGGCTGATGGATTTTATCGAAGCCATTGAGGAAGCTATCGGCAAGAAAGCCATCCGCAATTACATGCCTATGCAGATGGGTGATGTTCCTGCCACTTGGGCGAATAGTGATCTGCTGCAAAAGCTGACCGGCTATCGTCCGCAGACAAATTTCAAAGATGGAATCGCCCAGTTTGTCGAATGGTTCCGCGACTATCATGGTAAGTGACGCATATGCTTGAAACCGACCCCAATTCCCGAAAGATTGCTGTGATCGGGCTGGGTTATGTCGGCCTGCCCCTGGCCGTGGCCTTCGGCAAAATTGGCAAGGTGATCGGATTTGACATCAATGCGGCGCGGGTCGAGGCACTACGCGCTGGCGTAGATGCAACGCATGAGGTTGAGCCACATGACCTGAGCGCGGCGGGCGGCCTGAAATTCACAACCAACCCCTCGGAGATTGCCGATTGCGATACCTATGTTGTAACCGTCCCCACGCCGATCACCGCAGGTAAGCAGCCTGATTTAGCCCCCCTTCTGGCCGCGTCGGAAACAGTTGGCCACGTATTGAAACCCGGTGATTTGGTGATCTACGAATCCACCGTCTATCCCGGCGCAACCGAAGAAGATTGCGTTCCGGTGCTGGAACGCGCCTCGGGCCTGACCTTCAACACGGATTTCTTTGCAGGCTACAGCCCCGAGCGGATCAACCCCGGTGACAAGACCCACCGCATCGCGGACATCTGCAAAGTCACCGCTGGTTCAACCCCGCAGGTCGCTGATCTGGTTGACGCGCTCTATGCCCGGATCATCACCGCTGGAACCTACAAGGCTGAAAGCATCCGCGTGGCTGAGGCCGCGAAGGTGATCGAAAACACCCAGCGCGATCTGAATATTGCGCTGGTGAATGAGTTGGCAATGATTTTTGGGCGCATGGGAATAGATACCGAGGCAGTGTTGCGCGCAGCCGGAACCAAGTGGAACTTCCTGCCCTTCCGCCCCGGTCTGGTCGGCGGGCATTGTATCGGCGTGGACCCTTACTACCTGACGCACAAGGCCGAGGCCGTGGGCCACCACCCGCAGATCATCCTTGCAGGGCGGCGCCTGAATGACAGGATGGGCAGCTATGTAGTGTCGCAACTGGTCAAACGTATGACCCGTTGCGGTATCAATGTTGGCGCCGCCCGTGTTCTGGTGATGGGCCTGACGTTCAAGGAAAACTGCCCCGACCTACGCAACACCCGTGTCGTCGACATTATCGAAGAATTGCAAAGCTATGGCATCAGCGTCGATGTCCACGACCCTCATGCCGACCCCAAAGCTGCGCAAGAAGAATACGACCTGGACCTGATCGACCAACCTGAGCCAGGGCTCTATGATGGGGTCGTCCTGGCCGTCGCGCATGCGGAATATCGGGCACTCGATCCTTTGCAGTTTCGAGCCTATGGCAAAGAAAACAGCGTAGTCTTCGACATCAAATCCTGCCTGCCACGCGAGGCAAGCGACCTGCGCCTGTAATCGAACCAAAAGACCTAAAATGAAACCGGCGCCACAGGGCGCCGGATAACTGATTACCCGCCGAAATCGTCGAGCATGATATCTTCGCGGTCCACACCCAGATCCAGCAGCATGTTGATGACCGACTGGTTCATGATCGGCGGTCCGCACATGTAGAACTCGCAATCCTCGGGTGCCGGGTGGTCCTTGAGGTATTCGTCGAACAGAACGTTATGGATAAAGCCGGTATAGCCTTTCCAGTCATCCTCGGGCTGGGCATCCGACAGGGCGACATGCCATTCGAAATTGTCGAACTCTTCCGCGAGGCTGTCGAAATCCTCGACAAAGAACATCTCTTTCTTGGACCGGGCACCGTACCAGAAGGTGATCTTACGGTCGCGATTCTCAAGCCGTTTGAGCTGGTCGAAAATATGGCTGCGCATGGGCGCCATACCAGCACCACCACCGATGAAGACCATCTCTCTTCCGGTCTCGCGGGCGAAGAATTCACCGAATGGACCCGAGATCGTGACCTTGTCACCCGGTTTCAGGTTGAAGATATACGACGACATCTGGCCCGCCGGTATCCCTTCGGAACCCGGAGGCGGTGAGGCAACCCGGACGTTCAGCATGATCATGCCCTTTTCGTCCGGATAGTTGGCCATGGAATAGGCGCGTTCGATGGGTTCGGCAACGACCGAGTCGTATTGCCACAGATTGAAGCGATCCCAATCTTCGCGATATTCCTCCTCGACATCGAAATCAGTGTATTTCAGCGCATGGGCGGGGGCTTCGATCTGGATATAGCCACCAGCGCGGAAATTCACATCCTCACCTTCGGGCAGGTCCAGCGTCAGCGCTTTGATAAAGGTGGCAACGTTTTCGTTCGACCGAACCGTGCATTCCCATTTCTTGACGCCAAAGACCTCTTCGGGGACCTCGATATCCATGTCTTGTTTAACTGCAACCTGACAAGACAGACGGTCGCCACAAGCGGCCTCGCGCTTGGTGATATGGCTTTCTTCGGTCGGCAGGATCGAGCCACCGCCGGAATGGACGCGTACGCGGCATTGTGCGCAGGTCCCGCCGCCGCCACAGGCCGATGGCACGAACAGTTTCTCGGCCGCCAAAGTTTGCAGCAATTTGCCGCCGGCGGGCACGGACACAGTTTTCTCACCATTGATGGTGATGTTGACATTGCCTGTCGACACCAGCCGGGACCGTGCAGCCATGATAAGGGCGACAAGCGCCAATACGATCAGCGTGAAGAGAATGACGCCAAGGCTAAAGGTTTCCATTGCCGCCCCCTTACAGTTTCACGCCCGAGAAGGACATGAAGGCCATCGCCATCAGTCCCGCGGTGATAAAGGTGATCCCCAGACCTTGAAGGCCGTCGGGAATGTCCGAGTATTTCAGCTTTTCGCGCACGCCCGCCATTGCAGTTATCGCCAGCGCCCAGCCAAAGCCCGAAGACAGACCATAGGTCGTCGCCTCTGCAAAGTTATAATCCCGCTCGACCATGAACAGCGATCCACCCAGGATGGCACAGTTCACCGTGATCAAAGGCAGGAAAATCCCCAGCGCGTTGTAGAGCGGTGGGAAATACTTGTCCAAGACCATCTCAAGGATCTGAACCATGGCCGCGATCACACCGATATACGAGATCAGGCCAAGGAAGGTCAGGTCCACATCCGGGAACCCGGCCCAGGCCAGCGCGCCCGGCTTCAGCAGATAGGTCAGCAACAGGTTGTTGGCGGGAACGGTGATCGCCTGCACGACCATGACCGAGATCCCAAGACCCAGCGCGGTCGAGATCTTCTTGGACACGGCGATGAAGGTACACATGCCAAGAAAGAAGCTGAGCGCAAGGTTTTCGACAAAGATGGCCTTTACGGCCAGTGAGATAAGCCCTTCCATCAGTGCGCCTCTACCTGCTGGATTTTGTATTCACGTTCTTCGACCTGGTTCGGCTTCCATGTACGGAAGACCCAGATGATCAGGCCGATGATGAAGAACGCCGAAGGTGGCAACAGCAGCATACCGTTGGGTACGTACCAGCCGCCATTGTTCACAGTCTGCAAGATGGTGACACCGAACAGCGACCCGGCCCCCAACAGCTCGCGGATAAAGCCGACTAGCAGCAGGATCAGCCCATAGCCCATGCCGTTGCCAACACCGTCGATAAAAGATGCTATCGGGGGGTTCTTCATCGCAAATGCCTCGGCACGGCCCATCACGATACAGTTTGTGATAATCAGCCCGACGAAAACCGACAGTGTTTTCGAAATCTGGAAGGCATAGGCCTTGAGAACCTGATCCACCAGGATCACCAGCGACGCGATGATCACCATCTGAACGATGATCCGGATTGAGCCGGGTATCTGGTTGCGCAACATCGAAATGAACATCGACGAGAAGGCGGTCACGAAGGTCACAGCCAGCGCCATTACAAAGGCCACCTGCAACGAAGAAGTCACGGCCAGCGCGGAACAGATGCCCAGGACCTGCAGCGTGATCGGGTTATTGTCGACAAGCGGGTCGACCAGCATCTCTTTCTTGGTCTGAGACATCAAAACTCTCCTGCTTGCAGTTTGGCCAGGAACCGGGCGTAGCCCGCGTCACCCATCCAGAATTTCACCAGGTTATCGACACCAACCGAGGTCAGAGTGGCCCCAGCAAGCGCGTCGACATAGAAATCGGGACCGGCGGCGGGCTGCGACTTGGCGACGGTAATCTGCAGCTCGCCTGCATCGTCGCGCAATTTCTTGCCATTCCACAGACCTTTCCATCGCGGGTTGTCCACCTCGGCGCCAAGGCCGGGGGTCTCACCATGCTGATAGAACTGCAGGCCGTAGATGTCGTTGCCGTTACTTTCTAGAGCGATAAAACCATAGAGCGTCGACCACAGGCCATAACCATGCAGCGGCAGGATCACTTTGTCTAAATCGCCCGCATCATCGCGCAACAGATAGATCACTCGGTACTTGGCCTGACGACCAATACCCGCCGGGTCAGTGTCCAATGCTACGCTGAGTTCAGGATCACTTGCAGCAGCCTGGTCATCAAAGGTTGCCGGATCGAACTGATCGTCGACAAATTCGCCGGTGGCAAGCTCGAGCACATGCGGCTCGAACGCAGCGAAGGCTTCGGTCACGTCTATGCCCGGCTCGAAGACACCAGCCACCTGCAAAACGTTAACCTGTTTGTCCTTCAGCGCGTTGGCTTCTTGCACCGGGCGCAGGCTGACCGCAGCAGCGGAGACCACCATCGAGGCAACAAGACAGACGGCAACGGCGACGAAGATCGTCTTGCCAACCGAATCCGGCGAGGCGGCCAGAAAGCGAGCCAATGCGCCCTTGGGTTCTTGAGGTTGCGGATCAGACATGGCGACGCGCCCTCCGTTTGATATTGGCCTGCACGACGAAATAGTCGATCAGCGGTGCAAAGACATTGCCGAACAGGATGGCCAGCATCATGCCTTCGGGGAAGGCCGGATTGATCACGCGTATCATCACAACCATCACACCGATCAAAGCGCCATAGATATAGCGGCCCAGGTTGGTGTGGCTGGCGGAAACCGGTTCGGTCACCATGAAGGCCAGGCCAAATGCATACCCACCCAGAACCACATGCCAATACCACGGCATCGCGAACATCGGGTTGGTATCCGACCCGATCAGGTTCAGCAGCAGAGTAAATCCGATGGTCCCGGCCAGACAGCCAACGATCAGGCGGTAATTGGCAATCTTGGTCATCAGCAGGAAGGCCATACCAATCAAGCAGGCCAAGGTCGAGGTCTCGCCAAAGCTGCCCTGAATGGTGCCGTAAAAAGCGCTGGACCATGTGATCCCTTCGGCAGCAAGAGCCTGTACGCCCTCGGCCGCTGACACCGCCAGCGCGGTTGCACCCGAGAACCCGTCAACCGGGGTCCAAACCGAGTCACCCGACATCTGAGCAGGATAAGCGAAGTACAAAAACGCACGACCAACCAGCGCGGGGTTAAGGAAGTTCTTGCCGGTGCCGCCAAATACCTCTTTGCCGATCACCACACCGAAGATAATGCCCAAAGCCACCTGCCACAAGGGTGTAGTGGCCGGCATAATCAGAGTGTAAAGCATTGATGTTACAAGGAAACCTTCGTTCACCTCATGGCCGCGCACGGTGGCAAAGATGACCTCGAATATACCGCCTGCGACCAGTGTGACGATGTAGATAGGCAGAAAATACATCAACCCGTGCATCACATTTGCAAAGACACTGCTGGGGTCCAGCGAGATACCAAACATCTGCAGCAGAGCGATGCGCCAACCGGTGGCAGAGTCCGGCCCGAGGCTGGCGATGGCCGAGTTGGCCTGATAGCCGGTGTTCCACATCCCCCAAAGGATACAGGGAATGGTCGCGATCACGACATAGGTCATGATCCGCTTCATATCCACGTAAGACCGCGCATGCGGGGCCACAGAGGTCACGGTTTTCGGAGTGTAGATAAAGCTTTCGACCATCTCGTAGATGGGGAAATACTTTTCGTACTTGCCGCCCTTGGTAAAGTTCGGCTCGATCCGATCGAAGAAGCTGCGCAAACCCATTTGGATCAGCCCTCCTTTTCAATCTTGTTCAGGCAGTCGCGCAACGCCAGCCCGTATTCATATTTTGCCGGACAGGCAAAGCCGACAAGGCCCAGATCCTCTTCGTCCAGCTCTAGCGCGCCCAGAGCTTGCGCAGTATCGGTGTCCATCACCAGTAGTGCCCGCAGCAGTTGCGTCGGCAGATAGTCCTGCGGCATCAGCTCTTCGAACGTACCCGTAGGCACCATGGCGCGGCGCCCCCCATTCAGATTCGAGCTGAGCGCGTACAGCTTTCTGGCGAAAGCAGAACCCAGCACCGGCTGAACCGCAAATTTCGAAGGCATCGGGCGGATCCAACCCATCGGAATCTGGTCGTGGTCCTCACGGATGATGGTCATCTGCCTTGCAAAACGCCCCAGATAAGCCGTTGGGCCATCCGCATGCTGACCAGATAGGATCGAGCCCGAAATGATCCGTGCCGTGCCCTCCACATCAATCTCATCCCTGGTCAGGTCTTCGGTCGACGCTCCCATCACCGTACGGATCAGGCGCGGCTGACGGGCACCCGGGCCAGTCAGGGCGATCACCAGATTAGGGTCCAGATGGCCCGTCTGCATCAGGCGGCCAATGGCGATGACATCTTGATACCCGATGGTCCAGACCTGCTTTTCGCCCGCAAGCGGTTCGAGGAAATGGATGTGGGTTCCGGCCAAACCCGCAGGATGCGGACCAGAGAATGCCGCCGCCTCTACGTCTGGCAGATCGCTACCCGGAACTGAAGCACCGTCCTGCTGGCACAAATAGGTTTTGCCCTCGGTCAGCTTGGATACGGCTACCAGACCATCCGCAAATGCTTTGCCCGCGTCATTGATGATGAGTTCTGCATCTCCGGCCAGTGGCTCGCTATCCATGGCGGTGACGAAAATCGCTGCTGGCTTAGTGCCCGGAACTGGCATCTTGGAATAGGGACGCGTACGGAAAGCGGTCCACAACCCCGCGGCGCATAGCTTGGCGGTAACACCCTCGGCGCTGTCCGCATCACCAACACCCGAGAAATCGATACCCGTGTCGTTGGCATCCGCAACCTCGATCACAACGCTTTGCAAAACCCGGCGCGCACCACGGTTGATGGCAACGATCTTACCACTTAGCGGGGCGACCATCATCGCCTCGGGTGCGTCCTTGTGACAGAAAAGCGGAGTGCCACGTTGAACGTCATCCCCCTCCTGAACCAGCATTCGCGGTTTCAAGCCAAGGTAATCGCCCCCCAAAACCCCAACAGTCTTGAATTCTGGACCCGGATGGATGGTTTGTTCCGGTGCGCCTTGCACCGGCAGCTCCAACCCTTTTTTCAGTTTGAAAGTTTGCATGTCGCTACGGTCTTCCAAGCCTCTTTACCTGTGCCGGCTGAGCCAACACCTATCTAGTGTCAGACAATAACGCGAGAATTCCAAGCAGTCGTCGCAAAAGCGTCGAATTGCGACTGAAATCCGCGGCCGTCCCTCTGATTGTGGCCCCTTTACGCGGGGATGATACCAAAAGCAAACCTGTAACCGTCAAAATTCCCTCACGGTATTCACTTTCTTGTATCACTTTCGCTGAAATTGCCTGTCGCGCCCCGATCATGTCCGGTGTAAGCACCCTTGATGGAACAAACGAACGATCTGGAAATTTTTCTGGTAGCAACGCCCGGACTAGAGGCGCCGCTGCATGCCGAGGCCACCGAACAGGGATTCGCCGATGCTAAGGTCATTGCTGGTGGCGTGGTTTGTCGGGGCGGGTGGCCCGAAGTATGGCGTGCCAACCTTTGCCTTCGGGGCGCAAATAAAGTTCTGGTTCGAATTGGCAGCTTTCCCGCTGTCCATCTGGCACAACTGGACAAACGCGCCAGAAAATTTCCGTGGTCAGATTTCCTGCGCCCGGAAGTGCCGGTAAAAGTCGAGGCGACAAGCCGCAAATCGCGCATTTATCATGCGGGTGCCGCGCGCCAAAGGATCGAACGAGCGCTGGCCGAGACACTGGGGACTCCAATCTCGACAGATGCAGCCCTGCGCGTGCTTTTGCGGATTGAGAAAGACATCTGCACATTCTCGATCGACACCTCCGGAGAGCCCCTGCACAAGCGAGGTCACAAGACTTCCGTCGCCAAGGCCCCCATGCGCGAGACAATGGCGGCCATGTTCCTGCGCGAATGTGGCTATCACGGGACCGAACCGGTGCTGGATCCCATGTGCGGGTCGGGCACTTTCGTCATCGAGGCTGCCGAGATCTCATTGGGCCTGCTTCCCGGTCGCACGCGTAATTTTGCATTCGAAAGCCTAAGGAGTTTTGATCCCGACATCTGGTCCGACATGCGCGCCGGGTCAGAACCCCCTGCCCCCGAGGTTCAGTTCTTCGGCTCCGACAGGAATGCAGGCGCGATCGAGGCCGCAAAAGCCAACGCGGAACAAGCCGGTGTTTCGACCAATACAACATTTCATTGCCACTCCATCAGCGATCTGAAGCCCCCGCAAGGTGCTGAAGGGTTGGTGATCGTAAACCCCCCTTATGGCGCCCGGATAGGCGATGAAAAACGGCTGCGATCCTTGTATGGGAGTTTCGGCAAGGTTCTGATGTCACGCTTCAAAGGCTGGCGCGTTGGCATCGTTACAAGCACCCCATCCCTGGCCCATGCCACGCGCCTTCCTTTGCTTCCGGCAGGGCCGGTAGTGGATCACGGCGGCACAAAAATCCGACTTTATCGCACTGATCACCTGATCTGACATGGGGCTAACCACAGGGATTTTGAGCCTGTCCAAAGCCTGTTACTAATCACAAACCAGACCCAGAATCCCTCTTGCACATCCAAACCCTCAGGTATAAATCACCCGCCACGGTCGGAGTGTAGCTCAGCCTGGTAGAGCACTGTCTTCGGGAGGCAGGGGTCGGAGGTTCGAATCCTCTCACTCCGACCAATAAAATCAATCAGTTAAATACGAATGAACTGCGCCGCCACCGCAGCATACCCGGATTTTGTCCGGATTATTCTGTTTTCAGGGTCTGGTTTCCGAAGAAAAGTGAAAGAAAAACCGCTGAGGGGGCGGCCACCCACCTCAACGGTAATGCAAATTTATCCGCACGAACAGAATACCAAATTCGCAGCCGGTCCGCAATCGCGGGAGGCGCATATGTCTAGGCTCAATCGCTTTGAATGGCTCAAGGCCGTTCTGCAATGCGCTGACCTCAACTCGTCAACTAAGGTAGTTGCCTCAGCGCTTTCGGTACAGTTCGCCAACGACAGGACCGGCCAACTCAATCCCTCACTAAAAACGCTTGATGAGTTCCTGGTCGGAATGTCGCTAGCAACCATCAAACGCTGCCTCAAACAGCTTGTCGAGTTCGGTTGGCTGTTTCGAACTGAAGGGCGTGGCGCAGGCAATCACACAGAATACGACCTTCGCTCCCCAACAAAAATCATCCCGTTTCGCCGGAGGAAAAAGGATGCACCGATGAGCCTTTCAGAAGGGCGAAAGGGTTCGCCCGTGAGAGACAAAGGGCGCATGGGTGATCTTTCCTATATAAAGAAAGAACAATCCATAGAACAAAACCTCGCGCTTGAGCCGGATCTGCCGAATGGTGGGCCATCCGACTCGGCGCGCGTGGGCAGTGCGCAACCCGAATTCGTCTCGCGCCAATCTTTCGGCTGCCGCCAATGGGAGCAGTTCACCGAACGAATGTTTGGTGCTTGGATCGACCGGGTACTTCCTGAAGCCATCGAAAACAACGAGCGCGGCTACTGGCTCCCCGGCAGGTTCCCTCCAACGAACAAGAACGAGTGGCCCGTGTTGCGCAGCTGGCTCATCACCGAAGGCTGGACCCTGTTTGCACCATCGAAGCAGGAACTGTGCCATGCGGTCTGAGCAAAGAGCAAGGCGACCCATGTCATACGCTGGCGCTGCTGACACGGGACCTTGCGAGGGGTGGCAAGCCTCCCCTTCGAACCCCACCGGCGGAGGCACGCCGCCCGCCAAAGCGCCGCTCACCGAGACCTTCGTCTTTCGATGTAGCGTTGCTGAGAAGGCTGAGCTTCGCGCCAAAGCCGAAGCTGCCGGAGTGTCTGCCGCGACCCTCTTGCGCGAAGCCTTGGGTCTGACGGAAGCACGTCGTCGCAAGCCTGCGCCTCGCGTCGACCCCGCTCTGGTCCTGGCACTAGGGCGCATTGGCGGTAACCTCAACCAGGTTGCGCGGGTTGTGAATCGGGCGCTTCTGATTGGTCGGGTTGACATGGATACGCTGGCCGTCGCCCGACAACTGGTTGTGATTGAACGCCAGCTTACCAAGATCCTTGATGAGGCACGACAATGCTGATCAAGTTCTTTCCCAATGGCAAAGGCGCGGGTGCTGGTCCAGTTGGCTATCTCGTCACGCGTGAGGTCTTGGCCTATGACTCCAATCGCGATCTAATCCGCGATGCTGATGGCCAGCCCATGACGGTCATACGCGATCCTTTGCCTGAAGTGCTGCGCGGCGATTCCACCCGCACCGAGGCCCTGATCGACGCCAGTCGCAATCAGTGGACCTACCGCGCGGGCGTCATCAGCTTTGCCAGCGAGGACGCACCCACCGTAGCCCAGCAGGTCGAAGTCATGAACGCCTTCGAGGCACTGGCATTCGCTGGTATGGACAGTGAGCAATTCGACTTGCTCTGGGTCCGGCACAGCCACGAAGACCGAGTTGAGCTGCATTTCTGTACACCGCGTTTGGAGCTGACAACCGGTAAAAGCCTCAACATCGCACCACCTGGCTATCGGACAGCCTATGACAGTCTGCGCGACTTAATGAACAAGACGCACGACTGGGCCGATCCGATGGATCTGGAACGCACACAGGAGGTTCAAGCCACCGTTGAGGCCCCAACTAGGGCACAGGGCCGCGAAGAACTCCACGAATGGATCTTAGACCAGATCAGCATCGGCACCATCACCGACCGCGCAAGCATGGTCGATGCCCTGACCGACGCAGGTTTCGATATCCCCCGCGTAAGCAAAAATTACATCACGGCCAAAGACCCCGACACAGGCGAACGCTGGCGATTGAAAGGAGAGATTTTCCATGACGACTGGCAAGCCGACCCGGCTGAGCGAGAAATTGAACGCGGACTTGGACAAGATCCGAAAAGAGCACGCCGCCTTGATGGATTCTCAATTGCAGAGCTTCAGGAGCGATATTCAAGCATGTGTAACACTCGCGCGGAATACAATCGAAGCCGATACCCGCACGTTTTTGGATTGGAGCGGGACGACCTGGCAGAGTCACATCGACAAGATCAAATTCCTGATTCAGATCTCACCTTGGGCGGTGATAACGGCCTGTATGGTGTTGATCGCAGCAACCTTAGGACTGACTTTTCTGTGGAGCTGGAAACTCTCAACGATAGCCGCCTCGACGCAGCTAGAGAGGTTGGGCATCCAGGCGGTACTTCACGAGGGAGCGACTTATTTGATCCTGCCGCCAGAAACATCAAGCATGCGCACCTGTTCGGTGGCGAGCCGATTGGTTTCTTGCATCAGAGTGGAGCCAAACTAGATGGACCAATCCCTGACAGCCTTGGAGCGAGATTTGCTCGCGTGCGTCGAGCAGTTGGTGACGGCTTGCGAGACCTCCGCCTCGGAATTGCGCAATTTGGAAGAACGCTCGACGACCGGGATCGAGGCCAGGCTAAATGGCTTAACGCAGTGCATCGAGCTGCTGATGAAATCACATCTCAAGTCCGTAGCTACATTGGCCGACTTGCTGACCGAAGAACAGAACTACACCACGCTGGAAGAGAACTTGCAGACGAGTTTGAAGCTAGCGAGAGCCGCCGAAACTCTGCTGCAAGAGAGCTGAATCATGGGCTGCTTGAACGAGACCAAGACTACGGCTTCCATCTTTGATCTGAAGGAATGACGATGCCCACTCATCACGAACGCTTCACCATGAGCTTCCGCCAATCCTGCGCCTGCGGGATTGACTACAGAGAATTTGAAAGAGTCGACTCGCTACCGATAGGCATTCCACTAGTTGCAATTGCAGGGGTTTGGGGCGATTGCTACAACTTACGGTGTCTGTTTATGGACACTGACGGAAATCAGTATTTGCGGAATGTGTTCAGGACCAAAAACGGCTACTTGATACCAGAACTTGGGGTCGATGCGAAAATGATCAAAATAGGCCAAGTTGTTCTAGCCTAGCGCTCAACTGCGTATTCTCAGTGAATTGACGCCTGAATCCCAATAAAACTGCCGCCCAATCCCGTTAAGAACGTGCATCCAGACCGATGACCCTCGATCGCCGTGCCACAGGCTACTTGGCAGGAAGGCCACCAAGCAGACCTTCGCTGCGGTGGCGGCACTGATCATCACCAATGGCAGCAACGGTGCAAAAGTAGACTTTGCATAGCTCCGTGCGGCCCGTAACCGACGTAGAGCGGCGCGGTCGAATGCTGCGATTGCATTCTGCACAGCAGTCATTCATTGTTGTAGAAAACTATCCTGAAAGTTTTGGAGGCTAGGCCACCGGATTAAGAAGTGCGGCACTCTGGAAAACAAAATTTGCCAGTGCTACGAACCGTAGAATGTGCCATAGCACTCGGCGAGAACCGGTCTGTCTTGCATCAGACGGCTGTATGACGTCTCGATAATGATTGGTCCAGCCGAACTGACCGCTGAGCGCTCGTTCTATGTCCGCCAGGTAATTTTCAACTTGGTCCATATGGCGCCTAAACACCTTGGAACGTTCGTACCCCACGAACGCTACGACAATCGCCAAGGATGCTCCAAACGGAACCACGATCCAGTTTGGTATAGACGTTACATTGTCCGTAGAAAATTGAAACAGTATGATCGAAAATACAAACGCAGAGCAGGCAAGTTCATTAGCCGTCATTCGGTCAACGGTTCGATTAACTTCCTCCCTAAGAGGTTGGTACTCCACCAAAAGAAGTTCCCTGTCATCTTGAGTTATACTCTTGGTCATCTCTGCGCCTGTTGTTTTTCAAATGATGCAGGGGACGTCTAACGCGGTCAACGGCCCATAACTGACCTTCGACCAGAAAACAGGATGCTGTGTACACACGGTATTCCTGCCGTTCATGCACTGTGCAGATATTCCGAATGGAGATCGGTGGCACCGAGTGTGGAGGCGACGCGTCTGGACCTAGTCTCCGAGATTGCAAGCTGTTCAATGTATTAGAGCGGACTGTCAGGTGTGCTTAACTAGTAACCTTGTTTAGCAACACGCCACGATTGTCTGGCCTGAAAAGCCCGTATCCGCCTTCCCTCGCAGATTCTACGTGACGATATAATTCGAGATATTCGTTGCCGTGATTGCGCCCCGAGCTATCTCGCGTCGGCACAATCACAATCTTGTCTATATGCTTAACCCCATCTGCGTATCCGATCTCCCACGGGCACCATCGACTTGAAGATGAATTGGCCGTCGCCAGATACAAAAACCAATCAAGCCGCTTGATGCGTTCCTTGATCTTTTGCGCGGTCTCGCGGTTAGGGCGCGATGGCATCGATCTGTCTTCCCAATCGATGTAAACGAGCCACCCCTGCGACTGTAAAAAGCCTTGCAACCCTTTCGCCAGCTCTGCATCCCGATGACTATGTGAGAGAAAAGCAGTTTGCTTTCCTTCTCGCACGGCTCGATTCACAACAAAATCTGACCTTTGAGAACCAGCACGACTGGCATAAGTGCGAATAGTAGATTGACTGATCATATCTATCTACCCACGTCAGCGGCTGCCTGCCTCACCCAAGATGCAAAATTCGCGCCACCACCATTCGTCCTATAGCAATACAATCCGGCATAACGAGAAAGCTTGATTACAGTGTTGTCGTGTGGCTTGATCCAAGTTGCGGGAAGATCTACCGCCTGAGTATAGTCCTCATACTTCACCCATTTCCCGTTCATCCTCTCGGCCAAGCGTATTGCGTTGCCCGTATTGTACACCCCCATGTAATCAAGCGGATTAGGCCCCGCTTGAGAAGCGTATCCTTGCTGGTTGCCCATGAGATGAATCCTAACGGCCAACAACCCGTTCCCTTTGATTACTGATCTGGCGATTTCGTAACGAACCCACCTTCTCTCATAAGTTGCCGCCCCAACAAGAACGCAAGTCACTGATGTGTTTTTGATTCCCTCTCGGATCAAGCTCTTAAGAGAATCTGGCCCTGTTCGACGAGAGTTCTCCCAAATGCTTCCATCGTAGAACCCCTCTGACTCGCGCGTGTTCTCATGGTTGTAGCGCCATGAGTTTCGCACCTGGTTCACTCGCCAGATGTCGTTCTGATAATGGAAGGAAAAGAAAACCCGCCGCTTGGCGGTTTGAGCGGGTATAGCCCCGAAAATACTAGCCATTTATACCCCACAAAAAATCAATGATGCGACCGCGCCCAGCGACAGAAAAATCGCCAAATAAAACCAGCTCACGGACCACGAAAGCGCCAGCCGAAGAACTGAAGATGTATCCTGCATGAACGGTGTTGCTTCGAGGCTATAGGCTTCGATTTCTTCCCCTCTTCGCACGTGGTCGTATAGCTTTCGATAAGCTCGCTCGAGGCGTAAATACTGCGCATCCATCAGCCAAAAAATGATCATCGGCACTATGGCTGCAACCGCATAATATGGCGAAGGCGTCTCCACGGTGGCCATGACTGCAACCGCCGCGCTCCCAAACGTCGCAGCAAGAGCTTTGAGGGTAAACGAGTTTGCCCCCATTCTCGTAATGACGCCTTGCAACATGGTTAGATGCGCGATCCGAATACTCTCGTCTTGGATTTGGCTGTCCCCCATTCAATTACCTCGTTCTCTATGCGTAAATTCAATCTCAGCGTGCATTTGACTGGAATGTACTTGAGTAATCTAAGATTTCCAGCGGAAGTCGCTAGACATGACGTCTGCTTTGTTTCACAACGCGATTTGATCTCGCACCTGCAGCGAATTTTTCGCTTTCCGCACTTGGTGCAGAACTTTCAAGTCCGCTTTCGGACTACGACCAGCTGAATGCGTATGCAGCGCTCTGTTGGACCGGTAAAGTCGGGAATGGGCTCATTCGACCAATTCGGGCCCGTCGCAGAGAAAGTCCGGTGCGAGCCCAACCTGTTCCTTGGATTTTCTCGCTGCTTGCACTCGCAGCGTCAGGAATGCCAAGTGAGCAACAAGTTCGGTGCCGCTATGCAGCGGAAGCAACGGTCATTCATACAGGCTGCAGCGAGAATCACACGTGGAATTCACAAGTCGCGGACGAAGCCGAAACTGGACAACTGCGTGGTTAACCCTAAGCTTTGGTACCTAGGGCCAAAAGATCAAGCAGTTGTCATGGGAAGTCTCCTGTACGTGGTTCCGCCGCGGTCGCAGTAGCGGCGGGTTAGTTCAGAAAGTAAGCCGATATTTCAAAGGGCCGAACGGGCGGCAGTCTCCAAAGCATGGTGCAGAGAGCGCGCGTAAGAGCGCGGGCCAAGAACCGCGTAGTGGCTGGCAGTTTCAAAGCAGATGATCACACAGCTAAGGTGCTCCAGCAGCGCGCGTGTGGCGCTCCCGGGCTCCATCGCAGCCAGATTGACGCCGCTCAAACGTTCAAACACACCCCGGCACGCACCCTCCAGATCAAAACGGCACCAGCCGTCTGTTTGCTCTGTTACCGAGGCTAGGCCCTCCACGGCATCCGCGAGTTGGTAGGACATAAGTTCATGCTCCGGGATTTCTGCGGAGATCAGCCACTGATCCTGCGCAAACCAGCTAGCCGCGTATGAGCCCGCTGCGGCGTGCTTCCCGACCGCAGGCAAAGCTAATCCCAGCATGGCCTCGGCCGCTTTCCGGCCTTCGTCTTCGCGCCCCCTACGCAATGCAAGCGAGGCAAGCGCCCGGTTCGGAACCTCAGTGATTGTCAGCCCATTGAATCGGTCGACACGCGGCGTTTCTCCCCAAAGCGGGGTGATGGATTGAAGATCAAGCACGCAGGCGCCCTCCTTCCGGGTCAAAGAAATGTGTGGGAATGACCTGAGCCTTTACATCGGTTCCCCGCACGGGATCGACTACGCGGATAATCTCGCCCATGCGCTGATCACCGCCTTTGAGAAAGGCCATTCCGATGGAGTGCCCCAGATGTGGCGAGATACAGGCTGATGTCACATGCCCCTGTTCGCTGTCGATATGAACAGGCGCAGTTTCATTCACCAACTGGGAACCGGCGGTTATCACTTCGCTTTGGTTCACGGGCTTCAGACCGACAAGGCGCAATCCATTGGGATCAGTCACCCCCTCCCGCTGGTCCATTGTGCTGCCGATGCTGTCTTTTTTGCGGGACACCATGCGCCCCATACCCAGCATCAGTGCGGTGGCCCTGCCGTCGAGTTCGCGACCCGTCGGGTGGCCTTTTTCAATGCGCATGATGTCGAGCGCTTCAAGACCATAGGGAGCTACTCCAAGATCTTGCCCCAACTCTAGCATTCGGCGCCACAGCGCATCTCCATAACGGGTGGGAACAGCCAATTCATAGGCCAGTTCACCCGAGAATGAGATCCGAAACAGACGTGCCCTCAGGCCGCCGCACAGCGTCACGGAACCGCAGGCCATGAACGGGAATGCCTCGTTTGAGATATCGAACTCAGAGTCCACAATCCGCTGCAGCAGCTCGCGCGATTTCGGTCCGGCAACAGCAAACTGCGCCCAGGCCTCGGTGGTTGAGATCAGCTGCACGTCCATGTCCGGCCACAGGCATTGACGGGCGAATTCCATGTTTCTCAGAACCGCCCCGGCATTGGCTGTAGTGGTCGTGATGACGAAGTGTTCTTCCGCCAACCGTGCAGCGGTGCCGTCATCGTAACAGGCGCCATCTTCGCGCAGCATGATGCCATAGCGCACCTTACCCACTGCCAGCTTGGCAAAACCATTGGCATAGACCCTGTTCAGGAATGACGCGGCATCCGCGCCCTGAACGTCGATTTTTCCCAGTGTGGTCACATCGCAGATGCCCACATTCTTGCGCACGTTACAGGCCTCTCGGTCAGCGGACTGGCGCCAATGGGTCTCGCCCGGCTGCGGAAACCAACGCGCCCGCATCCAGTCGCCAGCAGTGTCAAAGGGCGCATTGTGTTCCCTGGCCCATTTGTCAGTCGGGGTTTCGCGCGTCGGGTGGAAGTGTTTGCCCACCGTGCGCCCGCCGATTGTGCCCAGTGCAACCGGTGTATAGGGCGGCCGGAAAATCGTCGTTCCCGTTTCGGGGATCGATTTGCCGGTCAGCTCGGCCATTATTGCCAAAGCATTGACGTTAGCAGTTTTGCCCTGGTCAGTGGCCATGCCGAGAGTAGTGTAGCGTTTGAGATGCTCGACCGATCGGTAGTTCTCCTGATGTGCCAGCTTAACGTCCTTGACGGTCACGTCGTTCTGCTGGTCCAGCCAAGCCCGGCCCTTGCCATGGGGCACATGGTAAAGTGGCTGGAGGTTATAGGCGCCGTTATCGGCGCGCGGCAGCTTCAATGCGCTGGCGGCGATACCCAGGCTTTCCAGGGCAGCCACAGCTTCTTCCGCCCCGCTGCGCAATGCGTCTTCAGTCGAAAACAGGCCTTTGGCCGCACCCGCCACCGACATGCCAACTGGGATGTTCCGGCCGGGAACGAAAGCTGCAATACTCTCAATCCAGACAGGACGGCCGCCCTGGTGGCAGGTCAGGTGGACGTTGGGATTCCAGCCGCCAGACACGCCCAAGGCGCCACAGGCTAGCGTTTCCTCGTGGCCATCCGCTTGACGGACCCGGATGCTGCTCAGGCCATGCCGCCCCTTGGTGCCGATAACATGCGCGCCACTGATCAGCCGCACATCCGTCAGTGTCGGCGCATCCAGCCGGGCATCGACGATGGCTGTGACATCAACACCTTTTGCCATCAGGTCTACCGCAGTGCGATGGCCATCATCATTGTTGGTGAAGACCGCCACCTTCCGCGCGGGGGTTGCAGCCCAGCGGTTGGCATAGGCCCGCATCGATCCTGCCAGCATCACCCCCGGACGGTCGTTGTCCGGGAAAGCAATTGGACGCTCGGTTGCCCCGGCACAAAGGATCGCGCGCTTTGAATAAACCCGCCACAATGTCTGCCGCGGCTTCCCTGCCACAGGGGTTTGCAGATGGTCCTGCACCCTCTCAACCACACCGTAAACCCCGTGGTCAAAGGCCCCCATCGCCGTGCTTCGCGGCATCAGGCGCACATTGTCCATCGCGGTTAGCTCGGCCACAGTCTGCTCAACCCATTCGACCGCAGGCTTTCCGTCGACATCTTCCTGTTCGACGTTCAGGCGCCCGCCAAAACGGCTATCTTCATCCGCGAGGATGACGTTTGCGCTTGCACGGCCCGCGGTCAGTGCCGCCATCAGGCCAGCGGGCCCACCCCCAATCACCAGCAGATCGCAATGGAGGAAGCCCTTTTCATATTCATCCGGGTCATCTTCCCCAGACAGGCGACCAAGGCCTGCAGCTGAGCGGATGATGGGTTCATAGACTTTCTCCCAGAAAGCCGCCGGCCACATGAACGTCTTGTAATAGAAACCGGCGCTCAGAATATCCGAGAACAAATCGTTCAGGGCAAGCAGGTCGTAACGTAAGCTGCCCTTGTAATTCTGTGAGCAAGCAACCAGCCCTTCGTACAGCTCCGCTACTGTAGCGCGTGTGTTTGGTTCCTGCCGGGCTCCACTGCGCAATTCGACCAGCGCGTTTGGCTCCTCGGAGCCAGCGGTGAAAATACCACGCGGACGGTGATACTTGAACGATCGACCCAGGAAACGCACGCCATTGGCCATCAGGGCAGACGCCAGCGTGTCGCCCTCATACCCCAGATAGGCACGCCCATCGAAATTGAAGTTCAGTGGCTTTCCGCGGTTGATCAGGCCGCCATTCAAACGGTTGGATTGGGTCATTTGCTGCGCCCCTGCTTGCGGGCCACATCGCTGGCCAGTTCGACATTAGTGATTTCATGCGTCACCGTGTTGCGTGTTACGACTAGCCACGAGCGGTCGCCATGCTCGTGATACCAAAGCTCGCGGTGCTCCCCGGCTGGATCATCACGCAGGTAGACGTATTCGTAAAACTGATCCATCGCGTTCCCGGCCTGCCAGTCGGGACGGTCAATCAGGCAAGCATCGCCGAGATAGGTGAATTCCTGCCGGTCACGCGGCCCCAAAAGAGGGTGATTGATAATCATTTGACCGCTCCTTACTGCCGGTTCGGGTTCGGGCCTTGGCCCTTTTCATCAAGCAGGTAGCCGGTCCGGAACCGGTCAAGACGATAGGGCTTGGCAAGTTCATGCGGCTGTTCTGTGCTTAGAAGATGAGCAAAGCATTCGCCGGCTGCGGGTGTTGCTTTGAATCCGCCGTAGCACCAGCCGCCGTTCAAATAGAGACCCTTGATCGGCGTTTCGTCGATCACCGCATGGCCATCCATGGACATATCCTGCAAACCGCCCCATGCCCGCAAAAGACGAGCGCGCGACAGCATTGGGAACAAGGTCACAGCGGCTTCAATCACCGATTCAAAGACCGGCAGGTTGCCCCGCTGGGCGCAGGAATTGTACTGATCCAGGTCGCCTCCCATAACCAGGCCGCCTTTGTCCGACTGCGAAATATAGAAGTGACCTGCGCCATAATTGACTTGGCCGGGAATGATGGGCTTGAGCCCTTCAGACACGAAAGCCTGAAGAACATGGCTTTCGATTGGGGTACGAATGCCCGCCATGTCCATCACTCGGCTGGTATTTCCAGCTACCGAGACACCAACCTTCCTTGCGCCGATGAACCCGCGGGTTGTCTCAATCCCCAGGACCTTACCTTGCTCAATCCGGAACCCCATAACTTCGCAATTCTGAAGGATATCTACTCCGCGCCTGTCGGCCGACCGCGCATATCCCCAGACCACAGCGTCATGGCGGGCGGTGCCACCGCGCCGGTGAAGATAGGCACCCGTGATAGGGAAACGTCCGTCGAAATTCATCGAGGGGTACATCTTGCGCACCTGCTCAGGCCCCAAAATCTCGCCATCTGTGCCTTGCATCCGCATGATGTTGGTTTTGCGATAGTGGTCGTCCCTCTCTGAGTCGTTGTGGTGCACGAACAACAAGCCACGCTGTGAGTGCATGACATTGAAGTTCAACTCCCGCTCCATCTTTTCCCACAGGCCAACACTGTGATCGTAGAAGCGGGTATTTGGAGGCAAAGTGTAGTCACCACGCACAATTGTCGTGTTACGCCCGGCATTGCCGGACCCAATCCAGCCTTTTTCGACCACTGCGATGCTTTTCTCACCATATTTCGTCGCTAGGTAATGTGCAGTCGCCAACCCGTGGCCTCCGCCGCCAATGACAATGATGTCGTAATTGGGTTTGGGTTCCGGATTGCGCCAAGCAGGCTTCCAACCTTTTTGGCCATTCAAGGCCTCTCTAATGACTCTTAGCCCTGAGTACCTCATGGCATTCTTTTCCTTTATGGCATGGGTGCCCATTTGGCACCCAGTTCGTGGAACCGGCCAGTTTCAACGCTGATGTGGGCAATGCCGAATCCCATGTTCTGGAACGCTTAATGCTCATAAGTTAATCGATTAACTTCCAATTCGTCAATCACCTTCAACGCCAATAGGAGTCGCAGTTCAAGTATCGCTTACAGTGCTGGGCGTTCGCCCGGGTGGGCGGACGCGTGCCCGATACTTGCGTATCGGGCGGGTAAACGCGATCAAATGCGACACCCTCCAAAAGACAACTCAGGCAACCAAATGGCGATCTTGTGCCTGATTCACGAATCGGGACGACTACAAAGCTCTTGAATGGTGGCGACAAGTTTCGCATCTATGGCACGGTTGGTTGTATCATTGCGGTTGTTGTGGCGCCTTGCGCCCGGCAGACGAGATCCCGGAATTGCCTCGTATTTTTCGAAAAACTCTTCGCAATGGCCCTCCCAACCTTCACCGGCCAGTAGTGATGGCGAAAATGCCAGGAAAAACTCTCCCCCACGGGGAGGGCCACCATCACCGTTGTCGGCATCTTGCGCTTCATAGCTAAACCGTTCACCGGTCGCACCAGCCGCCAAGAGTTCAACCATCGTTGCAATAGCAGAACCCTTGTGCCCTCCGAAGGGAAGCAAAACGCCTTTCAAGATTGCTGCCGGATCGGTGGTTTCATTGCCATTTTCATCCAATCCGGTTCCAAGGGGGACCGAATGGCCATCTCTTGCGGCAATTGCTACATCGCCGCCGGCCATTGCGGAAGTTGCCATGTCGAATACAAATGGTGGTTTGTTTTTCCGTGGCCAGGCAAAAGCGAGCGGATTGGTACCAAATAAAGGCTTGTTTGAACCATGTGGTGCGACATTTGGCATATAACTTACACAAGCCATCCCTGCCAAATTTTGTTCGGCCAATGCCTCAACTTCTGGCCAAAGGGCGGCAAAATGATGCGTGTGGGTAAGAGTCATTGCTGCGATACCGAACTCACTCGCTGCTTTCGCCAGCGCTGGAATACCTCGCTCGATTGCCAAGGGGGCATACCCATCGTCGCCATTCGCGTTAACAATTACAGGTGATTTGTTGGAAATCTGCGGATCGGCGGCGCCGTTGACCTTCCCACTACGTAGGGATGCCACATATCCGGGCACCCTGAACAAGCCGTGGGAATGAGACCCGTCTCGCTCAGCAGCAACAACCGTCCGGGTCAGGGCCCCGGCGTTTTGAGGGTCGCATCCATTTTGGGTGAATGCTTCTAGTGCGAGATCATGTATCTCACTTAGCGATAGGTTTACGACGGTCATTAGAAAAGCCTCCTCAGCCGGGCACGGAACGAAATCGAAATGTGTAGCGCAGTATTTTTCATGACTTTCTTCTTTTGGTGTTTGGGCCATTGTTCATGGCTGGTGATGTTGCGGAATATCTCAATTCAACGGTCCCAAGTGTTTCGAGAACCGGTGGATGCATGCTGCGCCGAAATCAGTCGCTGGCAATGAGGGTTCTCGACTGCCGCCAAGCTCAATTCCCAAACGCGCTGCGGCCAGCATCTTTCCATAGGTCAGGAAATGTGGAATTCCCTGCATGATAAAGCAGAGAACCGGCAATAGATCGGCATATAGCTTATCGGCCCGCTCTTCGGTCCCAGCAGTGAATTCAGCGAAAATTTCGCTGGTCTTATCTACCGTATCAATCGCCGGGATCAGCCCACTGGCACCCGCGCGCAGGTTGTCAGGTAATTCCAGTCCGCAGCGGCCATTGAAAAGCATCACGCTATCCCCGAGCTCTGACGCAACAGACTCAAGATCGACGGCGTTGCATTCCAGTTTCGCGATGGTGAAATTTTTGTGGTCATTCGCAAGCGCGATCAAGCTCTGGTTGCTTAGTCCGAAGCCAAGGAACTCCGGCGCATTCTGGACCCCAATCGGGCAATCGACCGCCGAGATAATCTCGGAGAAGAAGCCCGCCAGCTTTGCATCGTCCATTTTCTGCGAGGGAGGCTGGAGCATCAGCGCCGACGCACCGCTTTGAATTGCTCGCTTCGAAAACTCAATCTGCTCGGTGATCGTATCGCCATAGACGGTCGCTAAGAGCGGCTTGCGTCCATCAATGCGCTTCGCGACGACTTCAAGGACCTCGACGCGCTCATCGAATGAGAGCTTCGAGACCTCCGTACCCAACCCCAGAATCGCAACTCCGGCAGCCTGGGTGCCCAAAGCCGCATCCACCTGACGCCGAAACGGATCCTGGCGCAATACACCGCGATCGTCAAAGAACGCATAGAGCATTGGATAAATGCCGGGCGATACGACCGCAGGTGAATTGTCTTGCAATGCTATCATGTTACCTCCAAACCATTCTTCTTGTCGTAGGCTTCTGCGGCCCGACCAACGGCGTCCTCGTTCAGGGTAAATCCAAGGCCAGGGGCGGACATGACCGGAATTTTCCCGGCATTTGGCGTCAGATCCGGGCTTTCGACGATGTCCTCTTGCAGGAGCTGCCACATGATCTGATTGCCATCATCCAAATTCGGAACACCCGACGCAGCTTGTATCGAGGCGCAGGTGGTAATTCCGGTCTCCCAAACACCGTGAATACACACGTTGATGTCGAATACCTGAGCTATCGCAGCGACGCGGCGGAACCCAAGAATACCTCCAGTTTCGTGCAGACCCACAGTCAGCAGGCTTGCCGCACCGCTGGAGCACATCGAGTGAGCCTCCTCTAGTGTGTACACGGACTGGTCGGCGGCAATTGGGACTGAGCAGGATTGTTTCAATGCCTTCAATGCCGGAACGCCGGCAATCGCCGACACCGGCTGTTCAACCATCTCGAGATCATACTTGGCGAGCTTATTGATCATCACCTGGGCCTCCATCAAGTCCCAGGCCTCATTCGGGTCGATCCGAAGTCGCTTGTTGCCAATTGCCTTTCTGACAGCTTCGACATTGGCCATATCTTTATCGTTGGTGTATCCGGCCTTGAGGTAAATCACTTCAAAGCCGTCCGACGCCAACTGACCGGCATGTGCTGCAACCTCTTCCGTACTGTCTCCCTGGACAAACCCCATGAAACTCACCGTGTCATGGATCTTCCCACCCAACAGGGCATGAACCGGCAGATCCAACGATTTGCCAAGTGCATCCCAAAGGGCCAATTCAACACCTGCAAACGCAAAATTGCCTATTCTTGGATGAGATTGGCTGGCATAGTGATGTCCAAAATTTTGCGTAAAGAGCTGTTTCATCAAATCGGTGATCTGAGTGATGGGCTGCCCTATCAGGACCGTTTTAGCGGTTAGTAAGAGCGCATGGATCGCCTCTGGGGACGTCATCGTCGGGGCGGTTTCGCCGTAGCCGACGACGCCCGCATCCGTTTCGACCTCAATCAGGATTGTTGTTTGACCAAGATTCTTGCCCATGGCCCAGACATAGGGCGTCTTGAACTTGGAAAAGAGCCGTGTGAGGCGAATATCTTTTATTTTCATGACCTTGTCTTCCATTAGGTTTATCTTCTGTCTAGTGTGATCGAGTTACTGCATAGCTGGATGCGTCCAAGGCTGTTGGCTTGCCCATGATGAGGTCAGCAAGCAACTCTGCCGACCCGGTGGCGAGGGTCCAACCCAGATGGCCGTGCCCGGTATTGACCCAAAGCCCCTTGCTGGATGCTTCGCCGATATAGGGCAAACCGTCAGCACTCATCGGGCGGAATCCAGTCCACGGCTCGCGCTTGCAGCCGTCAAGCGTCTGCGCAAGGTTGGGGTAAACGGATTTGGTCAGGCGATCGAGTTGCCGGATTATTTTGGGGCTTAGAGTGTCGTCATGCCCGGCGAACTCGGCAATTCCAACAGCGCGCAATTTGCCATTTATTGGAACAATCCCGACATGCATCCCTTCGTCGATAACGGGATACGAAGGCAGGTCGTTGACGCCGGTTGTATCGTATGTGACCGAGTACCCTTTCACGGGGCGCACCAAGATTGATCTTGCGTCGTTTGCAGCCAATTTTCTTGTATTGGCCCCAAGGGCCAGAATGGTATTCTTCGCCCGAATATCTCCGATTGTTGTACGCGCGCCGATGACCTTTTCGCCTGACATCAGCAGTTCATTGGCTTGGCAACTAACATGTATTATCTGACCGGAAGCGACGAGGTCATCGCGGAGGATTTGACAGAATTTTCGCGATTCCGCCACCACATCAGCGGAAAAACGAATTCCGCCTGCCAGCTGCGGGGCCAGCGCTTGAAGGTGCGGCTCAGCCTCAACAGTTTGATCAGGCGTTAGTGCCTCCCAATCTAGCCCAACCTCACTGAGGTGACGATTGGATCTGATCTGGGCTTCCAGACCTGGTTGGTCGCGGTAGATTTTGATGGTGCCACATTTTTTGGGTTCGAATTGGTCTGCGTATCCTTTGTAGTATTCCTCAAAGACATCCATGGAAAAGAGCGCCAGTTCGAGCAATCGGCGCGTATGGAGTTCGTGCAGATGCGGCTTTGAGTTCTTGAGAAATTGCAGGCCCCATTTGAACAGGGACGGGATAGCTTTCGGCTTGATCCGCACTGCGGAATTTTGTGTCACGATTGACCTCAAAAGCGTGGACAATATCCCTGGCGAATTCCATGGCATAGTTTGTGAAGGCACCAGCATCGCACCGTTTGCAAAGTTGGCACCAAGACCGACATCCTCGTTGGCCTCCACCAGCACGACCGAGCAGCCGCGTTTGGCCAATCGGTGGGCCGTTGTGATGCCAATCAGCCCACCGCCGATTATGAGCGCGTCCGCCATCACGACTTGTCCGTGATATGAGCGTGGGCAGCGAAATCAAAATTGGCTTTCGGAGCCAGAATTTCAGCCACGACAACCGTCGCCCGGTTTGAAGGAACAGAGTTTTGCATACCAACTTCTTTCTATTCTGGCTGGTGTTTTCGTGTTGCTAGGAGCCGAAGAACATGTTCGGCAACCAAAGAGCGATCCCAGGGATAAATGTGGTGATCAGCAAAGTTGGCAGCCAAGCAAACACGATGAAAATCAGTGTCGGCCAGATCAGTTGTCGGACCGGCACGTCTGTCACTTGCGATCCGAGATACAGAAGCGGTGCCGTTGGCGGCGTGATGTTGCCCATGCCAAGATTAACACCAAGAACTGCGGCAAAGTGGATTGGATCCATTCCAGCTCCAACAGCGATGGGTAGCAGAAGCGATGCGCTCAGGATGATTCCGCTGATATCGTCCATCAGCATACCAATCAGAAGCATGACCAGATTGAGCATCAGGAAAATCATTATTGGGTTATCTGAAATGGAATAGATCAGATCCTCGGCGAGACCGGGAATATCTTCGAAAATCAGGAAGCGGCTGGCGATTAAGACTGTGAAGATCATGACCATGACCACGCCGATCGTGATCGCCGAGTGTTTCATACTTTCATAGAAGGTTTTGAGTGTCAGGCCGCGGTAGACGAAGAAGCCCACCGGAATGGCATAAATTACGGCGACGCCAGCGGCTTCGGTGGGCGTCATGATGCCACCATAAATGCCGCCCAGAATGATCAGTGGCATCAGGATCGCCGGTGTTGCGATGGCTGTTTTACCAGCAAGTGCACGGAAGAAACGGTCCGGAACTTCGGTAACCTGAATTTCGGTATCCTTCCGAAGGATCACGAAATTCACGATGATCAACAGGGTCGTAAGGATCAGCCCTGGTACGACCGTTGCGAGGAAACATTCAAGAACGTTCAACTGACCGACCCAGGCATAGAGCAACTGCGCGCCGCTTGGCGGGATCAATAGGCCTAAGGGGCTTGCACAGATCACCAATGCGCCGGAAATGCCTGCGGGATACCGTGCCTTGCGCAGATGCGGCATGATGATCGAACCGATGCAAGTCAATGTGGCCGCACCACTGCCCGAGATTGCGCCGAACATCGCACTGGCCACGACCGAGGCAGCACTTAGCCCGCCGCGGAGATGGCCGAACATGAGCTCGGCAATCTCAACGATCGGTTTTGCAATTTTGCCCCGCTGCATAATATCGCCAGCCATGATGAAAAGAGGAATGGCCAGCAGGATAACTGAATTCATCTTCCAGTGGCCCGTCGCGAAGAACCCAGAGACATCGTACCCTCCGGTATAGGCCAGAAGGATCAGCACACCGCCAAAGGCCAATGGAACCGAGACGCCGATTGCCAGCAGAACGCAGATAAGGATTATGGCGATGAGGATTACCATGTCACAACCTCCTCCTCATCGGGCTCTGCCCGTCGCGCATTCTCCATGGCCTCGGCATATCGATCGGGGCCCACGCGCAGCATCAGGAAGATCGACAAGGCGCTGTAGAACGCCATGAACACGAACCCCACGAAAATTCCAAAGCGTGGAACAATAAACGGAATCTTCAGGGCGATGGTGGTTTTCCATCCAGGATATGCCGCGATCTCATCCGCAATCATCAGCCAGGCCCAGTAAACAAGTACCAGCGTTATCGACAACTCGATGATCTGGATCACGAGCTTGCGAAGCCACAGCAGTGTTGAATTTTCGGTGACTGTATCAAGAAGATCAGCATTGATCTGCTTGTCGTAGTAAGTGCCAAGCGCACTGCCCAAGAAGAAGATCCAGAAGCAGATCGGCATGAGCCATTCTTCGTAGGCAAAAAGATCGCGTTCCAGAACATAGCGAAACAGCACAACGAAAAAGAATGTGATCGGCAGTATCGGTAGAGCGACGCTCACCAGGACCGACTTGATCCAAACCATCAGCCGAACGAACCGGCTCAGACCGGGTGGCAATGCATCTTCAAATAGTACCATCGAAAGTTCACTCCCCGTTAAGAGGGGGATGCCAGACAATCACGGCATCCCCAATTAATGAGCAACCAAAGAAAATCTTGGTTACTTGGCGGTCAGCTCGTCGATAAGGTCCTGCCCAACCACGTCCGCCAGTTCCGGCCAGACGTTTTCCTGGATGTGGGCAACCATCGCAGCGCGCTCTTCAGGGCTGTACTCAAGAATTTCCCAGCCAGCTTCCTTCAGCTTTTCGACGAAGCCTTGATTGCGGTCCCAGGATGTGTTGATCGCAACGTTGGCGGCTCTCTCGGCGGCAGCCCGGATAACGTCGCGCTGTTCCTGGTTCAACTTCTCCCAGGACTTGCCACTGGCATAGAATGATGACGCTTCGATAGCCGTGTTCACGGGAATAAAGTATTTCCCCACGCCGGCGGCCGCGAAGGTCGAATAGGCCCATTCCGGCGTACAGCAGATCGCTCCGTCGATGACGCCAGATTGAAGCGCTGGCAGAACCTCCGCCCAGTTCATCGTTGTCGTCCGATACCCGAGGCTTTCGGTGGTCTTTTTGGCGACCTCTGAACTCCAGACGCGGATGTTCACGCCCTTATCACCGAAACCGGCATAATCGGTAGGTTTTTCGTTCGCGACAATACCGACCAACCCTTCGCCGGTATTGGCAAGATAGACCAGCCCCAGGTCGTCCATGATCCCGGCCAGGATCTGGTTAAACTTGGAGTCCGGGTTGCCGTAGACCGCTTTCAATTCGTCAAAAGTCGTCACCAACCCTGGCAGGTTCATGACTTCCAGCCGAGGATCGGCCTGAGCGTAGATGAACGCTTGTACAAGGTCGATATTGCCGCGAATGGCATCCTCGATCAGTTCTTCGCCGGATCCCAACTGTGAGGCCGGGAAATAGGAGATTTTCACGCCTACGTCTGCGTCTTCAATCTCTTTGATCATGTTTTCGACAATCTCATGGCCGAAGTGGTTGACTGGATAGGTCCCGGCCAATTTCAGCCTGACCGTGTCGGCGAGGGCTGTTGTTGCAAGTAGGCCTGACAACGCCAGACCCGAGATTATGCCGAATGCATATTTTCCGAGTTTCATAGTTTTCCTCCCGTTGAAACTGCGCTTGCGCTCCGGAATGCGTAAACTGCTTTCCGTCGGTGCCGCTTCAAGTTAATCGATTAACTTTTACAAATCAAATTAAATCGATTAACTCTGACTTCTCATGGGCAACTTGCCCGAAAGAACGTTGGAAATTACTACCCTAGGCAACCATAACCATAGGAAAAATAATAAGAATGCAGAAGCCGACCCTTAGTCAAATCGCAAAACAGTTAGGACTTTCCACTGCAACTGTTTCTTTGGCGATGAAGGAAAACAGCCGAATCTCGGACCAGACGCGCGCCAGGGTCAAAGAAGCGCTGCGCGAATCTGGCTATGTCTATCAGCGTTCCGCGGCAGGATTGAGGAAGTCAAAGACCGACACGGTGGGTATCGTGCTTAACAACGTGTCCGACCCGTCCTTCAGCGAGATTCTGGGAGCGATTGAAGGTGAACTTGCCAAAGTAGGAAAAACGGTCTTCCTGTGCAATACGGATGAAAAAGTGGAGAGACAATCCGAATTCATCAGGAAAATGTCTGAGTACAATGCAGATGGCATCGTCCTGGTTCCTGCGATTGGAACTCAGGCGACCGACCTGGAAGAGATGAAGAAATTCAGCCCCCCAATAGTGTGTGTCTCGCGAGAGATCAGTGGCTATCCCATCGATTCAGTCGTGGCTGATGAGACACTTGCGGGTTACACGGCGGCAAAACATCTGCTTAACCTTGGTCACAGACGCATTGCCGCTGTTGGCGGCACAGTCAATATTTCCCCATTTAACCGTCGCATGAAAGGCATCAGGCAAGCATTTGACGAAGCGGGTCAAGAGTTCGATCGTGCGCTTGTTTTCGAATGCCGCCCTGTTCGTGCTCAGGGATACGAAGCAGCGGCGAGAATTCTGGATGTCGAAGATCCGCCGACTGCTGCCATCGGATATAATGCTATCGTCACCCTTGGACTGAAAGCCGGTTTGCAGAGGTTGGGAAAAAAAATCGGAGAAGATTTCTCGTTGATCGCGAACGAGGGGATCGATGAGTTGCAACACACCAATCCGCCGCTGAGTACGACAAGCATTGATCTGCAAGAGATGGGGAGAGTTGTCATTCAACATCTGCTAAGCCGTATCTCGGATCCGACAGCGCCAACTAAACTCACTCTCGTCCCGACAGAATTGATCCTGACTGATAGCGTTAGCTCACATCGTTAAAGTATGTCGCGTTCTATCGTATTGATTTCGACCAAGTGCAGTATACGGTCTCGTTGGGTTGAGAAGAATGTGGGAGCGGCCTATGTCGCGAACGTGAAAATCACCGGCTCCTCCCGCAAGGCACCAATCCAAGAACTGTTCTCATCATGCCATAGTTGGCCGAGCGGGGCAGTTGCGGCCTATGTTTTTGGTTCAACGATGCAACCGCCCAGTCTTACTTCACTTGCCCCAGGACAGGACGAGCGGATCAATCGGCCGAAGAATATCCAAGAGCCCCGCAAGGGTCTCAGGATGCAACGGTGCAATCGGGTGGCGGCAGCAGTCGGAATTGATCACCCCCCCTCCATCATCGCGGCCTTTGAGGCGCGCCAAAGGCACTGGCGGTTTTCGAAGTTGATCACCGGCAGCACCTGACGGTAGACTTCGGATGCACCTTCGCGGTTGCCTTCGGCGTGCAAAGCCAGAATGGGCTTGATCTTGTCGGGAATTGTGGCAGAGGTCATGGTGCCAGTAGCTCCGGCATCCAAGTCGGCCATCAATGTGATACCTTCTTCACCGTCGAAGGGGCCTTGAATCGCGTCACCGCCTGCAGCAATAAGCTCGCGCAGCTTACCGGTTGCCGGAATGCACTCGATCTTAAAGAGCTTCACCATCTCGATTTCGCGGGCCATCCTGACCAGAAGCGGCACAGTCAGATCATTGCCGGCCATCGGCGCATCCTGCACCATGATCGGGATGCCCACCTCGCCGACCGCTTCAAACTGCTGAAAAATTTGCTCCGGCGTCCCCCGCAGCGTTGTCCCGTGATAGGGGGGCATCAGCATCACCATGCTGGCGCCAAGCGATTTCGCGAGACGCGCGCGCTCCACCGCAATCTGGGTTGCGAAGTGGCTGACAGTCACGATCACCGGCACCCGGTGCGCCACATGTTCCAGCGACAATCGAGTCAGCACTTCGCGCTCTTCATCAGACAGCACAAACTGCTCGGAGTAATTCGCAAGGATGCAGATGCCATCGACGCCCGCATCGATCATGAAGTCGAGCACGCGCTTCATACCCTCAAGGTCGAGTGTTCCATCGTCATGAAAAGGGGTCGGGGCAACCGGCCAGATGCCTTTGTACATTTTAGCCATAATATTATCCTTGGACGTTCATTTCAGATCTTGAGGCAGCAGTGCCTCTGGCATGTTTTGGAAGCATACAGGCCGAAGGAAACGTCGGATCGACAGAGTACCCACCGAGGTCGCACCAAAATTTGTCGAGGCCGGATAGGGGCCGCCATGGACCATCGTGTCAGATACTTCGACGCCGGTCGGAAAGCCGTTGACCAAAACTCGCCCCGCCTTGCGCTCAAGGATTGGCATCAAGGCCTGCGCCTGGGCAGTGTCGTCTTCACTCATATGGACGGTGCAGGTCAGCTGCCCTTTAAGTCCCTTCGCAACAGCAGTCATTTCGGCCGCATCTTCTGCTTCGACAACCAGGCCCAGCGGACCGAAGACTTCCTCGGCCAACGCATCATTTGCCAACCACTCACGCGCAGTGACGCGGAAAAGGTACGGCGTTGCATTGCGCAGGACGCAGGTGGTGGTGAGGATTCCCTGCACGCTGGAATTGGCGCGGATCCGGTCGCGCCCATCGCGATAGGCTGCGGCGATCCCGTCAGTCAGCATTGTCTGCGCGCCAACCTGCTCCAATGCCTTGGTAGCTGCCGCAACAAAACGTTCGGCATCTGCGCCCGACTGCACGACGGCAATCCCTGGATTGGTGCAGAACTGGCCGGCTCCCATAGTCAAGGAGCCGGACCAGCCCTCGCCCATTGCCTCAGCACGGGAGGAGAGAGATCGTGGCAGCAGGAACATCGGATTGACTGAGCCAAGTTCGCCAAAGAACGGGATAGGCTCTTCGCGGGATGCGCACAGATCGAACAGGGCCCGCCCGCCACCCAGCGAACCGGTAAAGCCAACCGCCCTAACCAATGGATGCTGAACCAGCGCAGCTCCTACGTTCCGCTTGCCTCCTTGGATCAGGTTGAACACGCCAGGGTGCAGATCCATCGCCTTCACGGCCTTGTCGATGGCTTGAGCCACCAGCTCCCCCGTTCCCGGGTGCGCTGAGTGGCCTTTGACCACTACAGGGCAGCCTGCGGCCAATGCTGCTGCGGTGTCACCCCCTGCGGTCGAGAAGGCCAGTGGAAAATTCGAAGCACCAAAGACCGCAACCGGGCCAATGGGCCGCTGAACCATATACAGCTCAGGCCGCGGCAGCGGCTGCCGGTCAGGCAAGGCGCTGTCATGGCGACGGTCCAGATAATCGCCTTTCAGGATATGCTCTGCGAACAAGCGCAGCTGGCCGACAGTCCGACCGCGCTCACCGGTCAAGCGAGCCTCGGGCAAACCTGTCTCCTGGCTTCCGATCTCAGTGATTTCATCTCCAAGGGCGTCAATTTCATCCGCAATCCGGTGCAGGAACGCCGCACGTTTTTCCACGCCAGAGTAGCCATAGGACCAGAAAGCCTCTTCAGCCGCCTCACAGGCACGTCCGACAAGATCCACCGTTCCGACAGCAAAGTTATGGGCGGAGCCGTGAGCAGGCTGTGATGAAAAAGTGCTGGCGCTGCCTAGCCATTCGCCGGCAATCAGATGTTTTCCGTTTAGCATGAGTGTCTCCGTTCAGAGCAGGCCACGGCGGGCCAAATTGCGCATCAGATGCGAGGCTGCGAAGTCCCAGGGCGGGCATTCGGTAGAAAGGCGCACGGTATTGACCAAAGCACCCAGATCAGAGTTTGAAATGGTCACGACGTCGCCCATTTTGTGCGTGAAACCACCCCCGGGGTGATCACGGTCCTGGGTTGGAGCGAAAAGGGTTCCCATCATCAGCATGAAACCATCGGGATACTGGTGGTGCGCACCATAAGCCTGCCCAACCAGGTCAAGCGGGTCGCGGCTGATCTCGGCCATTGTGCTGTGACCGTCCATCACAAAGCCATCCTCCCCGGTAACCCGCAAATCAAGTTCCGCTTTACGCACATCCGCGATCGAATAGGTTCCATCAAAGAGGCGAATGGCAGGTCCTACCGAGCTGGCAGCATTGTTGTCTTTTGCCTTTCCAAGCAGCAGCGCCGAGCGGCCTTCGACATCGCGAAGGTTCACGTCGTTGCCGAGCGTGGCACCCTTGACCTCACCCCGGCTGTTTATCGCCAGAACCACCTCCGGTTCCGGGTTATTCCAGCGCGACATTGGATGCAGGCCGACGCTTGCACCCCAGCCAACCGAAGACAGCGCTTGAGCCTTGGAGAAAACTTCTGCATCCGGGCCAATTCCGACTTCAAGGTATTGCGACCAGGCTTCCTCGGCGAGAAGCGCGTTCTTCAATTGAATTGCTTGGTCTGACCCGGGAACAATCCCGGTCAGGCTATCGCCTAAAATAGTCTCGCAGCGCCCGCGGATCACCTTGGCCTTGGTAGGATCACCGAGTGCCTGCTCTTCAATCACCCGCTCCAACATTGAGGATACAAAGGTCACGCCACATGCTTTAACTGGCTGCAGATCGCAGGGCGCCAGAAAATAGGGTAATTTAGGATCAGGCCGTTCGACGGAACTCTCCTCGAGCTCGCCCAGCGTGCAAACTGCTTCGCCTGAGGCAGACTTGATCCAGCCCGCCGGATCGTCCTGCTCAAGCAGGTCGCGTACTGTTGCCACTTCACGCGAGGTCACATCGACAATGCATCCGTCGCGCAAGTGGCAAACCGAAGGCCCTGAAACCGCTGGATTCCAGACCCGCAAAACAAAACAGCCCTGGTCAGGCAAACCGATATGCATATTCGTATCTCCAAGTGCTGTTACGCCAGTTTGACCGCTCAGAAGCGCCCGTAGGTCAGGTAGGCTTCTTTCGGATCCGTCCCGCTACGGATAGCCGAGCGGACCTTGTTCTCGGTGTTCATCACTTCCTCGACCTCAACCACGATCTCTTCTGCGATTTCACCTGGGATAAGGATGGCCCCATCAATGTCGGCAATCAGAAAATCCCCGGGCTTAACGACAACGTCACCGATCTGCACAGGGACTTCCATTTTGTCGACCGACCATGCGCCCACCACATCGCGGGCGGTGTAGAAGCGATGGAAAACGGGGAAACCGATGTTACGAATGAAATTGCTGTCCCGACACCCGCCATTGGTCACATATCCGCGCACACCGCGCATCTGGAGCGTCTCGGCAGACAGTTCCCCCATCATCGCGATGTCGTCAGTGTGGCCATTGCAAACTACGACATGGCCAGACGGCGCTGTTGAAAGGAAACCCGTCCAAGCCAGCAGAGCATCATCAGCACTAATCCCAGGTTTTGGTGTTCCTGAAATTGTGAAAACGGGACCAGCAAGAACATGAGTATCGTCAATCGGCCGGATGTCTTTGGGCAGAACAGTATTGTCTATCCCTCTCTCGCGCAGGGCGTCATAAACTGCACCGCTGTAGCATTTTGCAAGGCGTTCGGTGAGAGCGGCTTTTTTGTCATTATCTGTCATGGGTTTTCCTCCAAGTGACTTAATTTACAAGAGTTAGTAGGTGGCCCGGCCGCCAGACAGATCGAATACAGCTCCAGTGGTGAAGGAGTTTTCAGGTGAAACCGCCCAAACGATCATCTTCGCGGCCTCTTCGACTTCCAGGAACCGGCCACGAGGGATTTTGGAAAGCATATAGTCAATGTGCTCCTGGCTCATCTGGTCGAAAATCCGGGTCCGGGCCGCAGCCGGCGTCACGCAGTTTACTGCAATATCGTAGCCAGCCAGTTCCTTGCCCAAGGACTTAGTCAAGCCGATCACCGCGGCCTTGGAAGCCGAATAGGCGGAAGCATTAGGATTGCCGTCTTTGCCTGCGATGGACGCGACATTCAGGATGCGTCCATAGCCTTGCTCTCGCATTCCAGGAACGCAGACGCGGTTCACATAGAATGTGCCGTTCAGGTTAATGTCGATGATCTTGCGCCAAGCTTCGGGATCGTAGGTGTCCAGCGGTTCGTTGGGACCTGCGATCCCAGCACTGTTGATCAAAATCGAAGGAATTCCCGCTGCCTCGCAAGTACGCTTGTAGGCCGCTTCCACCGAAGACAGATCGGTGATATCGCAGTCCACCGCGAAAGCATTGCCGCCCAGAGCAGCCATTGCGTCCCCGTTGCTTGCATCAATGTCCCAGCTGACGACCTTCGCACCTTTTTCGATCAGAAGCCGAGCCGCAGCCAGGCCTATTCCCTGCGCACCGCCGGTTACGATTGCAACTTGGTTTTCCATCACTTTGTCCTCCTGATGAAAATCACGGCTACAGGCAGCCTTCATTCACTGGGCTTGCCTTTTGAGACCGATATGGATGTAGGCCTCGGGAAAAGATGGACCGGGCAACCAATATAGCTGGCCCAGGAACAGCGCCAATGGGGTGAACGGCCTGGCGCCGGGGAGAAGGTCAGCACTGCACAACGTCCTGGCGCTGCACGCCCAGGCCTTCGATGCCGAGTTCCATCTTGTCGCCCGCCTTAAGGTATACGGGCTCAGGCTTGATCCCCATGCCCACACCCGGAGGTGTGCCGGTGGAGATGATGTCGCCTGGCTGCAGGCTCATGAACTGTGACAGGTAAGAGACGATGTGAGCCACCCCGAACACCATTGTGTTCGTGCTTCCGTCCTGGCGGCGCTCTCCGTTCACTTCCAGATACATCGGCAGATTCTGCGGGTCAGAAACCTCGTCGCGGGTCACCAGCCAAGGTCCAATAGGACCGAACGTGTCGGCAGATTTGCCCTTGGTCCACTGCCCTGCGCGCTTGTTCTGGAAATCACGTTCGGAAATGTCGTTGATCACGCAGTAGCCCGCAACATGTTCGAGAGCTTCTGCCTCATCGACATATTTTGCCTCTTTGCCAATTACGACGCCCAGTTCAACTTCCCAGTCGGTGGCCTTCGAGCCGCGGGGGATTTCTACCGTGTCGTTGGGACCGCAAATTGCCGAAGTCGCCTTGGCAAAGATCACCGGCTCCGGCGGCACCTCCAGCCCACTTTCCTCGGCATGGTCGGAGTAATTGAGCCCAATACAGATGAACTTGCCAACACCGCCGACGCAGGGCCCATAACGGTCGACCTCAACGGCAGGCAGCGACGACAGGTCAGCTTCGGCAATGCCGGCCAGGCCTTGATCCGTCAGAACCTCACCGGCAATGTCATCCACCAAGCCGGACAGATCGCGGACAACACCGTCAGCGTCGACGATACCGGGTTTTTCGTGCCCTTTCGGGCCATAACGCAAAAGTTTCATGATAGTCTCCGTTCAGAGGGCCCAGCCGCCGTCGATGATATGGGCCTGGCCCGTGGTGAATCCGCTGGCATCCGAGGCAAGGTAAACTGCAAGCGCTGCAATTTCGTCTGCATCGCCAACGCGCCCCATAGGCTGGCGCGCGATGAATTGCTCCCGCGCCGCCTCGCAATCGCCCGTGGCCCGCAACCGGTCGTGCAGCGATGGGCTATCTACGGTGCCAGGGCAGATCGCATTGCAACGGATGCCTTGGGTTACGTAGTCAGCAGCGATCGCCTTGGTCATGCCGATGACCGCTGCCTTGGACGCGCAATAAACAAAGCGGTTTGGAACGCCCTTCAAGGAGGATGCCACCGAGGACATGTTGATGATCGACCCCTTGCCCTGTTCAAGCATGCCCGGAAGGACTGCCTTACACAGGCGGTACATGGCCTTGGCATTCAGATCGAAGGCAAAGTCCCAATCTTCCTCGGTGCTATCCAGGATGCTGCCGGTATGGACAAATCCAGCGCAATTGAACAGCACATCCAGCCTACCAGCTTCAGGCAGTACCCGCTTGATGTCTTCGGGATCGGTTGCATCCAGTTTCCATGCGGTAATGCCGTCAATCGCATTGAGCTCAGCTAGCGAAGTCTCATTGATGTCTGTGGCAATGACCGAGGCGCCAGCCTGGGCAAAGGCCTCGGCGCTGGCACGCCCGATACCCTGCCCAGCGGCAGTAATCAGCGCGGTTTTACCCTCAAGGCTGAGTTGATACGTCATGTCTTTCCTCCCCGATATTGAGGCATCACTTCGAGAGGAACGGCTCGAGCCGCTTGAAGGCCTCTTCCAGCACTTCTGCCGGCTGCGCGTAGCAGAGCCGCAAATAACCTTCTCCCTGCGGACCGAACGCCACGCCCGGCGCTAGCCCGACCTTGGTCTGCTCAAGGATTTCACCAGCCGCAGCGAAGCTGTCAGTCAGCCCGTCAACTCGGAAGAAGCAGTAGAAAGCACCATCAGGCTCAATGAACTCCACCCGCGAAAAAGCGTTGAGGCGTTCTGCCGTGATTTCATACCCTGCCTGGATTTTGCTCAACAGGCTGGCAATTTCCTCTTCGCCGCCGCGCAGGGCTGCAATACCCGCCTCCTGGACAAAGCCGGCTGTGCAGGACGTGTTGAACTCGGTCAACTGACCCAGCTTCCCCTCGAACGCGGCGGGAGCCACGATCCAGCCAAGCCGCCATCCGGTCATCGACCAGCATTTTGAAAACGAGTTCACAGAGATCAGCTGATCCTCAGGCTCTGCAATCGACAGGAATGAGGGCGCGTGACGCCCATGGCGGTAGAGCCGGGAATAAACGTCATCGGCAACGATCCAGATGCCGTGCCGGCGGCAATGCTCCAACACCAGACGCTGCTCCTCGGCCGACATGGTCCAGCCGGTGGGGTTGTTGGGCGAGTTAATCACCACCGCTTTGGTGCCCGGTGTCAGCGCCGCGATCAGCTCTTCCACGTCGAGCGCCCAATGACCGCCCTTCGGCACGATTGCCACGCTCGCAATCTCTGCACCGGTCGCCTTGAAAGCACCGATGATATTGGGCCAGCCCGGCTCCACTGCGATAACCCGGTCGCCGGGAGTCACAAGAAATTCAGCCGTCAGCATGAGGCCTTGCATTCCGGAAGGGGTGACTGTGACCTGAGCCGGTTTCAGACGGCTGCCCAGAAGTTCGTTGCTATAAGCACAAATCGCTTGCCGCAGCGCCATCGCGCCATTGTTCGGCTGGTACATATGATTGCCAGCCTTGAGCGCGGCAATTGCAGCGTCCACAATCAGTGAATTGGTCGGCCAGGCGCCTTCACCGAACCAGAGCGGCAACACGCCGTCTTGCTTCATGCCAAGCTCTGCAACCTCGCGGATCTTGGAGGCTTCCAAAGCCCGCGCACGGGACGAAATCGAGTTCAATAGTGTTGCGTTGTCCATAACGAAGATGTCAGTCAAAACGGCCCGTCCTGTCGATTGTTAAATCGATTGAAATCATAGGCAATATGCCTATACACTAGGCAATCTGCAATTTGGGACGGGCTTGGATATCAATGCGTGATAAGATCGACGAGCAAATACTTGAAGCGCTGCGCAGGGACTCGCGTGTGCCCGTCACCGATCTTTCGAGGAAGGTTGGCCGTTCGCGCACTGCGGTGCAGGCAAGGCTTTCAAGACTGGAGCAAACTCAGCAGATTCTTGGCTACACAATCAAGGAACCTTCGACCGTTGAAACAGGCGGCATAGGGGCAATTGTACTGATAAACATGGAAATCCGCAGCAAGGGGGAAGCAGCAGCACGCGAATTTGCGACCATGCCAGAGGTTGCAAGTTGTCTAAGAATCGTAGGAGACCACGACTTCGCGCTGCTCATCAATCCCATCGAAAAGCCGCGTCTGAATCTCGTGCTGGAGCAGATCTATAAAATCGATGGTGTCAAGCGTACCGAGACGATCATGGCTCTCTCCAAAGAGTTCTAAACGACTACCGGCTTCTATGGTTACTGAACCAGACCGAGTTTACCGGAGACGTTTGAGTTTGTCATTCTACGGCGATCTTAGCCGCGCAATCTGCGTTGTAGAAGTTCCTTTCTGCTGGTGCGGGTGAGATATACCCGAGCGGGCCGAAGAGGCGCTTTTCGTTGCACCAATTGACCCAATTGAGGGTTGCCATTTCCACGTCTTTCTTGCCACTCCACGGGCCTTCGTGTTCGATGACCTCAGCCTTGTAGAGGGCGTTATCGTAACTGTCCCCGCTACTGCCGACCGAGGCACCGACCTTCGCCTCGTCAAGGCGCTCGGAATACTTGATCGACAGGTATTGAGCCCCGCGGTCCGCATGTCTTCGAGAAAGCACTTGCGCAGCGCGGGTACATAATGTTCCACCATCGGAACCTCCTGTCATCAGATTGAGAAGGTCCCAATCTGATGACAGGTGCGCCAATCTACAAAATCGCAGCACTTCGCTTACAGCACACCGCTCGCCTCGTTCAAGCGCCGCGCAATCTGGTTGACGTTGTTGCCGGTGCGATTGAGCGAAGCCGAAACCCGCAACAGATCAATCGTAGGCCGCGTCCACTATAAACTCGACCCCAAGTTCTGCACGGGCTAGCTTGGCTTCGCCGCAGGCACGGGCTGGCGCGTGACATACGGTTTGACATAGGCCGCAGGCATGAGCCGCACATCATGACCAATTTCGGTCAGCTCGCGCGCCCAGTGATGGGCCGACCCGCAGGCTTCTTTCCCGACAAGGCAACTCGGCAATTTCTCGAAGAACTTAAGCAACTGCTTGCGTCGAATTGTTCGATTGAAAACAATCGCCCCGTCTGCGGTGATGCCGTGAGCTTGGAAGACGTCCTTACCAAGATCCAGTCCAACTGTTGTAACTTCCATGGTGGGGTTCCTTTCCTGTCAGAAGATGACTTCTACAGTATGCCGCAAAGCGCGACGGTTGGCTGCAGGCGCCATCCACCCCATCCGCGTCTGAGTTGTCAGACCAGGCTGCGGCGAAACTACAGTTTCGGTCTCAGCCAAATCCGCGCTGTCGAGCGGCTGCTTCGGTGATTTGCGCTGCGCTGCCACATCGAACGTGCCGCAGATGCAAACGGATGCTGCGTCAGCAACATGCCCAAAGGCCAATGTCTGGAGAGTCCGCGTAGCAGTCGTTCAAGCAAGTTGCAGCGAATGACTGCTTCGAGCCCAACCTGCTCGTTCTTCAGGTTGCAGCGAATGGCCGATTTCAGTCGCCGTTGACAGGTGCAGACGACATCTGCGCGGATTTGTGAACGACTACGCCGATTATTACGAGGACCACGCCCAGGGCATCCACACCGCTCGGAACCTGAGTCAGGACACCGGGTCCTGCCGTACCGCGTGGTTCGCGCGGAACTTGATGCCTTGACTGCTTGAGCCGTAAAGCCTGGATTTTTGCCACTTCGCAACCTCAAAGTTCCCGGGTTGGTTCAGCGGATTGGATATATACTTGCAAACTGCATTTAATTGCAGTACGCATTAAATAGGAGTTTACCTCTCCGCAATCAACGCGAAAAACTCTCCAGGGAGGAGATCATGACCTACAAGATGCTCAAGCCTTTGCTTGTGACAGCAGCCATGTTGCCGCTTGCGAGCGTGGCAACGGCTCAAAGCGAAGCTCGTACCGATCTGGTAATCGCTGACCTTGGCCAGCCGGAAACAAACCCTTGGGTTATCAACCGCCATCGTTTTGAACGCTGCGTCGCTGAAGCGCTGGGTGTCGAGCTGAAGGAGTTTGACGATCAGAACTCGGAAGAACAGCACGCGGCGCAAGCTGAATCCATCATCGCAAGCGGCCCGGACGGGCTGATCTTCAACCCGCTGACGTCGCCGGCCGGTATCCAGGTCGCGCGTCTTCTCGAAGAGAATGATATTCCTGGTATTGCCGTCGGTCGACTGGTGGTGTCCAGCTATGACGATGACTATGAAGGTGAGGATTTCATCGCGCAGGTGACCCAGAACAATGACACTTGGGGTCAGGCAATCGGCAAAGCCACCGCAGATCTCGGACACAAGAAAGTCGCGATGGTCTGGAACCAGAAAGGTGTGACTTCTGCGGAAGAAATCTGGGCGGGAGTTCAATCGGAATTGGACGCGGCAGGGGTCGAAGTGATCGCTGAAAGTTGGGATCGTCTGAACCGGGAGAATGGCCAGAAATATGCCGAGCAGTTCATTGCCCGCTTCGGACCCGGCGAGATTGACGCGATCATCGTGCTTGGCGCGGTCGCCGGTCTCGGCAGTCAATTTGCGGTGGAACAGGCAGGGCGTGACGACATCGCCATCATAACCACCGACATTGACGAGCAGGTCGCTCAATTCATCAAGGATGGCAAACTGAGTTTCTCGATCGGTGGCCATTGGATGGTTGGCGGGTTCGGCCTTATCCAACTCTATGACTACTTGCACGGTCACCCGATTGAAGACACCCAGCCGCGGGTCGGCCTCATTCCGGTAACAGCCGACAATGTGGATACCTATGCCAACAGTCTTCTGAACGGATGTATTCTTTCACCGGAAACCGTTCGCAGCCTCAGCAAGGTCCATAATCCCGACGCTGATTTGCCCGGTTTCATCGACGCGTGGCAGGCAAACTGGCAAGACTACGTGCAATAACTCCCCTTGCACGCAGCGAGCCCTCCCCCGGTTCAATGGGTCGGGGGACTAAAAAACCAAACTCTTTTCGAGGTCCGCAGATGAGACTTTTCGGATACGCTCCGGAGCGCGGTGCTGCCGCTGGTGATACAATGCCATTCTACCACGATGGCACGTGGCATCTGTTTTTTTCCCAACCCCCTGTGGGCGCGTGGGAATATGTTGAGCGGGCGCGCGTCTCGACCGCTTATCTTCGGTCAGATGACCTCGTAAACTGGGAGGTGATGCCCGACGCTTTTGGCCCCGGCGCGCACGGTGAGTGCGACGGCGATGGGATCTGGACCGGCTCTGTCATTGAGCACAAGGGCGTGTTTCACTTCTTCTACACAGGTTACAATCGTCAATCTGCTTCACCGCAGTCAATTTGCAAGGCAACATCGACTGATCTCAAGTCCTGGGAGAAATCCGGATCCAACCCGATGATCTTCCCCGATCACCGCTGGTACGAAACCGTCGATTGGCGCGACCCCTTTGTCTACCGCGACGAAGAGGCAGGGTGCTTCAAGATGCTGATCTCAGCGCGCCTCAAGGAAGGTCCGCAGTTTCGCCGGGGCTGTGTTGCCGTTGCCACGTCCGATGATCTGGAATGCTGGGAGGTTGGCCCGCCGCTGGCGTCCTCGATGTTGACGCATTGCCCGGAATGCCCGGAAATCTTCAAGTTGGGCGACTGGTGGTATCTGGTTGAAAGCCGCTACTCGGAACGAATGCAAACAGTGTATCGGGTGTCAAAATCCCCGGATGGTCCTTGGGAAAGCCGCAAGCTCGACAGTCTTGACGGGCGTCGATTTTACGCTGCCAAATCGGCCAGCGATGGCGACCGTCGCATGAGTTTCGCATGGATACCGTTCCGCAAGCATCATGGCCCCAAGCGCAGCTGGGTTTGGGGCGGAGAACTGGGCAGCCCGCGCGAACTTGTCTCGCTGCCAGACGGCACGCTGACCTGCAAATTGCCCGATAACGTGGACCAGAGTTACGCAGAGACCGTGCCCCACAAGCTGCGCCCCATGTTGGGAGACTGGACCGGCGATGCAGACCCTCGGTGTGATGCGACAGGATCATACGGATACGCGTTCATCGACGGTCCGAACCGGGATGACGTGTTGCTCGATGTAGTGATTGAACCTGATCCCGCCACCGAAGCTGTGGGTATTCTCATCGAACCCCGAGGCGGCGATCATCTGGACAGCGGTTACAGCCTTTCAATCGAGCCCATGAAGGAGCGCGTCCTGTTTGATCGCTGGCCTGCCGCGATGGATCCACTTTGGGACAGCCTGGTGCTCAATGAGCGGCATGGCATTGAGGTCCGTCAGGAGATCGACAGCCCATTGGTCGAGCGTCCGCTCGCCTTCACACCGGAGGATGGGTGTTACCGGGTCCAGATCCTGCGCAACGGGTCGGCCATCGAGTGCTTTGTGGCCGGGCAGGTTGTTGCATCCTTCAGGGTCTATGACATCTCCAATACCGATGCCTGGGGTCTCTTTGTTCAGGAAGGCTCGGCGAAATTCCACAATCTCAACTTCCGCAAGTAAAGGCCTCGCCATGCCCCTCATAACCCTCAGACAATTGCTTGATTATGCGGCGGATCAAGGATTTGGTGTGCCGGCGTTCAACATCTCCAATATGGAGCAGGGCCTTGCGATCATGAACGCTGCGCGCGCCTGCGATGCACCGGTGATCCTGCAAGCCAGCTTGAATGTTCGCAGGGCCTATGCCGGAGATCGGATGATCGTCGCTATAGTGAACGCACTGGCGTCCATGTATCCCGACAACCCAATCTGTCTGCATCAGGACCACGGCCATGATGAGCAGGCCTGCGTCAGCGCCATCGCTGCGGGGTTCACCTCGGCCATGATGGATGGCTCCCTGATGGGCGACGGCAAGACACCCGCCAGCTATGCCCACAACGTCGATATCACGGCTCGCGTTGCACAGATCGCACATTGGACGGGTGCCTCAATCGAAGGAGAGCTGGGTGTTCTTGGATCGCTTGAAACCGGCGAGGCGGGTGAAGAAGACGGGTCCGGGGCAGAGGGCAAACTGGATCACGATCAGCTATTGACCGATCCCGATCAGGCAGCGGAGTTTGTTGCTACAACCAAGGTCGATGCGCTAGCGATAGCCTGTGGGACGTCTCATGGCGCTTATAAATTCACAAGGGAACCGGATGGCGACATCCTGGCCATCAGCCAGATTGAGGCGATCCATCGTCGCGTGCCGAATACCCATCTTGTCATGCATGGGTCGAGCTCTGTGCCACAGGGTTTGCAGGACTTGATAAACGCCTCTGGCGGTGAAATGCCACAAACCTGGGGCGTCCCCGTCGAAGAGATCGAACGCGGGATCCGGCATGGTGTTCGAAAAATCAACATCGACACCGATTGCCGCATGGCCATGTCCGGCGCAATGCGGCGCTTCTCCCGGGACAACCCATCGAATTTCGATCCTCGGGCGTTTATCTTGGCCGGGATGGCGGAGCTTGAAACGCTGGTCCGTGACAGGTTCGAGAGGTTCGGGGTGGCGGGCCACGGGCGTAAAATCAAGCCGATCCCAGTTGCAGAAATGGCAAAGCGGTATGCTGATGGCGGGCTCGATCCATCCCGGAAGGCCGCGTGAGCCGGGCGCTGTTCATAGGCCGCTCGGTGATGGATGTCACCGCGCTTGTTGAGGATTTTCCGGGTCCGGACGGGAAGACCAAGGCTTTGAGCAATGATGTGATCCCGGGCGGGTCTGCTTTGAACGCTGCCGTTACGTTCGCCCATCTTGGTGGAACGGCGGCGCTGGCCACATCGCTGGGCGCGCCGGGCCCAATGAAGACAATGCTGACGTCCGATCTGAAGGACAGGAACGTTACGGTGCACGACATCAGTAATGACCCGGACTATCGCATCCCTCTTTCGACAGTTGTTTCAACCCGGAGCCTTGGGGCCAGGATGATTGTCAATGGCGCAGGGGATGAGTGCGAAAAGGTGCGTTCTCAAGAAGGTCTGATCCTGACGGAAGGATACGGGTTGATTCAGATCGACCAGTACGAACGGCATTTTGTTGCGGCGCACGCTGACGCCTTACGTGCGTTTGAAGGGCCAATCATTTTGGATGGCGGCGGCTGGAAAGACTGGTCACCGGATTTTCTAAAGCTGGCCGATATTCCAATTGTCAGCGACGTGTTTTGTCCCGAGGGACTGCGCGCCTTTGCCAATATGTGTGAGGAACTGGACATCCAACGCTGGGCAATGACACGGGGTCACGCTGGGGTCGTCTGGCATGATCAGGGACGACGGGGCGAGATACCCGCTTTGGAGGTGGACGTTGTCGATAGCTTGGGCGCAGGAGACATTTATCACGGCGCTTTCTGCCACGCGTATCTCGAGACCGGGTCATTTGTAGATGCGTTGAATATCGCCAACCAGATCGCGGGTAAGTCATGCACCCATGCGGGTACGCGGAGTTGGATGGATGCCTGAGCACCTCGCCGACTATGCCAGCCTTCTGGGCGCAATTGAAAAGCGGATAAGTGCAGGTCAACCGCCGCTCATTGTAGCAATTGCAGGGCCTCCGGCGACGGGTAAGTCTACGCTGTCCGAGCGGCTGTCCGAGGATCTACGCGCTGCCGGGCACATCGCTGCCTACTGCCCGATGGACGGGTTTCACAAAACAAACGCCCAGCTTGAGGCCGAAGGGCTTAGAAGCGTGAAAGGCCGTATCGATACGTTTGATGGCAACGCGTTTGCCCACGCGGTGGAACGTTTGTCCAGGGGAGATGCGTTTTGGTGGCCGCGATATTCCCGGCACATACATGACCCGGTCCCAGAAGGCGCCAGGATCGAAGGAAACGAGGCCCTTTGCATAGTCGAGGGCAACTACATTCTGATGAATGAAGCGCCTTGGATTCGAGCGGCATCGCATTTCGACCTGCGTATCTTTGTAGACACGCCGGATGAACTCCTGAAGCAGCGCTTGAAGCGACGCCACGAGCGTGGCGGCAGAGGTGAAGTCGAGACGCGGGAAAAGATCACCAAGACCGACATGCCCAACGCGGAGAGGATCCGACAAAGTGCTACATTCGCCGACATCCTGTTTCAGGAGGGCGTCGATGCGTAGCACCCGAGAGTTGATTGCAGGTTGCAAGCAAAACTCGCTATGTTTGAGCCAAATTGAAAAAATTGGGGTTCGGACATGAAACTTGCTCAAAAAGGCTTGTCGATCGAAGGTATTCAAGGCCACAACAGGCGCGCCATCCTTGCAGCTTTGCACGACATGGGAGAATGCTCGCGCAAGGAAATCAGCGTAGCCACCGGATTGGATCAGGCGACTGTCACACGTGCGATAGCACCACTTATTGACAATGGCATCGTTGAGGAAGTGGGACTTGTTCGTGGGGGGCGTGGTCGGCGATCGATCAACCTCAGCTTTGTTGGTTCCGGGCGATACATCCTCTGTCTTAGATTGCAACGCCGTAGCTTTTCCATTGCTGCATTTAATCTGCGCGGTGACCTGCTGGAGACCAGTGAATTCCCCATCGCACGGGACGGGTCCGCCAAGCAGACTTTCAAGGAGATCTCCGAGACACTGGATCGCCAGATTGGCAATTTGAAACAGGTCGATGGCATTGGCGTGGCTGTTCCTGGCCCGTTCCTGGAGCGCGATGAACGTGTCATCCTCATGACTGAAAGCCCTCAATGGCAGGGCTTCGATCTGATCCCCGAGCTGCGCTCCCGCTATCCTGACATTCCTGTTCACTCCACACACGACGCCAAGGCAGCAGCCTTGACTGAATGGCGCCATCATGGCCGGGCGCTGGGGGCCAAGGTCATGTTGTACGTGTCTGCCGGTCAGGGGATCGGCTCGGCGCTTGTCGTGGATGGCCATGTGCACCGGGGTGCGCAAGGTCTTGCAGGTGAATTGGGGCATACGTCCATCAGCGTTGATGGCGAGCAGTGCAAATGTGGAAATAGAGGCTGTCTGGAACTCTTCACGTCGCGCATTGCGCTACTGCGTGCCATACGGGAGCGCGCAGAGAACGTCAGCAGTACAACATTGACTTCAGACGCTGATTTTTCTCAGGTCCTTGACGCATACGCAGCGGAAGACGGGCTTGCCAGCGAAGAGGTGCACAGGGTTGCACGCTATCTGGCGCAAGGCATCACCAACTGCATCAACTTCGTCAATCCGGATTTGGTTGTGATCGGAGATGAATATGCCGGGTTCGGTCAAAGGTTTCTGGAACACATCAAGACCCATGTAAAAGCGACGGTTTTGCCAAGCATCTACGATGCCGTCGACATCGAGCTGAGCCAGCAAAGTGAAGATACTGTGCTGCGCGGGGCCTTTCTGGACGTACTTGCACAAACCTATCTCGGTTCTCCCAGAGCCGAGCCAGAAGCCCTTGTTGCTGAAGCAAGCGGATAGGAATGAAGGAGAACCCACTATGAATGACCAGACGGCTCAACCTCTTCTTTCGGTGAAACACGTTTCGAAGTCATTTGGTGGTGTCCAGGCATTGCGTGACGGCTCCTTTGATCTTCATCGCGGTGAAGTTGTCGCGATCGTGGGCGGAAATGGTGCCGGAAAATCAACGTTGATGAAGGTTGTGGCTGGGGCCCATGTTCCGGACGGCGGACAGATCATCATCAATGGCAAGGAAGTATCCCGGGCTGAGCACAGTGTTTCGCATATGCAGGAATGCGGGATCGAAGTCGTTTATCAGGATCTGGCACTGGTTCCCAATATGACGGCGCCCTACAACCTGTTTCTGGGGCGCATCCCCCGCAAATGGGGGATTTTTGTGGATGAACGAAAGATGCGCGAAAAAACCCGTGAAGCCCTCGCGCAGCTCAATGTCACCACCGTTCAGGATCTGTCGCAACCAATCTCCTCCATGTCCGGAGGACAACAACAAAGTATCGCGATCGGGCGCGCAATTGCCTGGGGGAGCGACATCGTAATCCTTGACGAACCGACCGCCGCACTTGGACCGAATGAAACGGCGGAAGTTGAGCGATTGGTTGAGGATGTGCGCGACAAGCAGGGCACGTCATTCCTTTTGGTAAGCCACAATCTCGATCAGGTGCGCCGCCTGGCTGACCGTATCGTAGTGACCCATCACGGGGTCACATCGCGCGAATTCAAACGCGACGAGATTACCTCGGACCGGCTCGTGAAGGCCATAACTCTCGGCGAATGAGGAGAACGACATGACCGAAACAACCGCCTCCCGCCCATTCCTGACGCCCAAACGCGCCGAAATGTTGCGAGACTATGTGCCTTTCATTGCCATTGTTCTGGTAATCTTGTTGTTCTGGGCGATCTCGGGCGACCGCTTCATGTCGATGCGCAACTGGACGTTCATTGCGCAGCAAACGCCTGTCTTGATGTTACTGGCATTCGCGCAGTTGATGATCGTGACAACTGGTTCAATTGATATCTCCATCGGGTCAAGCCTGGCATTTTCGGCGTTTCTGGGTGCACTTGGAATGCTCTGGTTCGGGGATGTGGGCTTGATCCTGGGAATTGTCGCAGGTGGCCTTGTTGGCATGGTCAACGGCCTGATTATTTCACTGCTCAAGATCCCATCATTTGTGACAACATTGGCAATGCTGATCATCGTGCGCGCCGTTGTGATTATCGCATCAGACGGCACGGCGATTTATATAACGGACGATAGCGTGTCAGGCGGCACCAACATCTCGTCTGTCGCAGCACCTTGGCTTCTGTCGATGGGCAAATTCCCCGCGATCTTCATCCTCGCGGCGATTGTCGCGCTGTTTATGTGGGCCTTTTATGAGAGGACTGTTTTTGGTCAACAGTTGCGAGCCGTTGGAGGCAACGAGAAGGTTCTCCGCCTGGTCGGCATCAATGTCACGACGTTCAAGATCAAGGTCTTTGCCGCTGCAGGGCTGATGGTGGGATTGGCGGCTTGCGTCAACCTGGCAAGGGCAGGAGCGGCGACGCCCCAGGCGGGTCTGATGATTGAGCTCGACGCAATTGCTGCGGTTGCGCTTGGTGGTACGCCGCTGACAGGTGGCTATGGCAGTGTGGTCAAAACAATCATCGGGGCATTGACCCTGACAATCGTCCGCAATGGGCTGACAATCGCGGGCGTACCCCCTTCGTGGAGCCAGGTCGCCTTGGGTGTTTTGCTGATTGCTGCAATCGCTATTTCGCTAAACAGAAGCAAGGTAGACGTTGTGAAGTGACAGCGAATGACATCGTGGTGTGGCTGCCGGAGCTGTGCGCTACGATGCCGAGGAATCAAATATTGGCTGCGTGCACCGTCGACAATCGCAACGGTCAATGGTGTGCACAGAACTTGAGACATGTAACCGTGGGGAAGGACGTTAGTTGATTGCATTTACCGGCGCAACTATCATGCCAGAGGTCTAACATCGCGTGTTCCACATCGTTGGAGTGATCCCCGGATGAACATGTTCGAACTTCGCGTACCCTTCTTTCTTCCGCTCTGGCGGCGGGTTGCCGTCACACTCTTGAGCGTTGGATGGGCGATCTTGGAGCTTGTAACCGGGAACTTGTTCTGGGCCATTCTGTTTGGCGCGATTGGGACCATCGCGACCTGGCAGTTTTTCCTTTCTGGTTGGCCGGACGAGGCGTCAGATCAAGAGTCTAAAGAGTGAATCCCCGCGGTCACAGTGCCCTTGATTACTGAACGATTGTGTCACGATGTTTCTAAAGCACTGCAAAAGCAGACGTTTGATCGGTCATCATGTAGGGCAGCAAAGTCCCGCAGCCTTGCCATCCGACACTGGAATTTGAACGTCCGGAATGTGCGGTTTTTGACCTACCGCATATGCGAAAGACCGACTCTCGCTAAACGGCAGGAACGGGCTCAACGAGCCTGTCGAGGCGCTGAATATTAGCCTGAAAAAATCTCTTATTTTCAATGATCCTAACAGGACAAACACGCGCTGCAACCAAATGTTGAAGTACAAGTTCCAGGGAATGCAAATCCTAAGCCCGAGCGAAAGGCCGCAGCAGTCTGCAAATAAATCGATAGAACTAAAACTCATGCTTCCATCATACTTTTGAGGGAACCAGTCTATCCAGAAGCATCCGGACTTGAGTTCAAGATTAGATTTCTGTGTTCCAGATAGACTTGGAGAGAGGAGTTTTGCAGAAATTCAGTAGCATCATTGGTTGGGCGCGCAAGTCTTGCTTCTATAAACGCAAGAATACACACAACAACAAGCCCGGCTAGTATCCAAAGGTACGCGAAAAGCCCTAGTAGATCTGGGCTGGTAACTTGAACGGCTATCGGAGGGGTGAGAAGAAGAATTGTAAGCATCAAACCTTTTTTCAACTTCTTCTGCTTCTGCAAATAATCCGTAGATATTTCTTCAACCTCATGCTCCAGCCTACGCACCCATGACAAGTACTCGTCTTCTAGTTGGCCACGTAAATAATGGCCGCAACGACAAAACTCTCTAGAAAGATACTCAATCCCTCCGCAGGCCTCACATTCCGTGGCATTCGGGCAACCTCTAGTCGGCCTAACTCCGTTGGAGCTTCCAGGTTGGTACGGTGCATCAAGTTGGGTCTCTTCTAGGATGCTATCTACCTTGCCCAACACGCCCACTTTGCGCGGCCTCAATTGCTCGGCTTTTCGCAAAACTTCGTTCTCTAACATCAAGCGACTAACCTTAAGATGGTGTCAATTCTGGCTATATCGGGCACTTGGTTAAGGCCCTCAATCGTTTCGGGGCTCAGAGCTTCTTTGAAAAGAAAATCTATAGCGTCCCATTTCTTTTCGGGTGCTACAACAAGGCCGCGATTAATTATTCTGTGCTCAACTGCGATTCCAAGTTTACGATAGGCATGCGCCATTTCCGAATGTCGGCGGCTTTTGCCTTCAGCAGTGTCCCCTTCGAGCATCCAGAGCGGATCGACATCGAATTCTTCATAAACCTTCAGAAGTAGGGTGGCGGTTAGGTCGCGTTGGCCACGTTCATAGTACTGATATGCACTTCGACTGATGCTAAGTCGTTGCGCCATTTCTTCTTGTGACAGACGCGCCTCGGTTCGGACAGCCGCAAGGCGCACCCCTAGGTCAGGAACAGTCATGATGTACCTTTTTGTGGTTGCATTGACCACGATTATGGTTATCTCTATTCAATGTAACCGCTCATAGAGGCATTTAGTTCGTTTTAGGTAGCATTATCGTAGTTTTGTTTCGATCTGAACGCAAAACGAAAATTTTGCCTCGATATGTGTGCAGTCATTGAGGAGTTGAAATTGCAAAAAATTCTCGAGACACCAAGGGAATTAGCTGAACGAGTGGGCATCCCCGTTTCAAACGTTCGCTATCTAATCCGCGAAGACATGCTGGATCATATTTATACAGCCCCAGGCCGACGAAACCCCAAGATTCCCAATGGTGCGTGGGAACGATACCTCGATCAATTTACGGTGAAAGCATGCCCCGCAAACCGACCCCGCCCCGCCTTGCACGCGACCGAAAACGCCTCGCCGATGGCAATTGGTACATCTACTGGACCGAAGGGGGACGCAGCCGTGAGCACTCGACTGGCACTGGGGATCGCGACCAGGCTGAACTCTACTTCGCAGAATGGAAGCTAAGGCGCTTCAGGCCGGATCGCGCGGTCGAGCCACACGAATTCTATGTGACTGACGCAGTTTCGCACTATCTGGCGAAGCGATTTGACGACGTTACTGACCCGGAGCGTTTAGCCAATGCAGCAAAGCCAATCATCAGGTTTTTTGATGGCTATGCCGTGGGCGATATCAACGATGTGCTCATTAAAGAATACTGCCAGAAACGCCGGAAGAGCCGTCGAGACAAGGGGCTGAAGGACGGCACCTTGCGAAGGGAGCTCAGTTTGCTCTCCACTGCTATCCGGCGTGCCGAGGAAGATCAGCTAATCACGCGCAAAATAACGGTCCGACTACCTCCGAAACCCGAGGGTCGTATCCGATTCCTGACATGTGATGAAGCGCTAAGGCTAATCCGGGTATCGCGGAGCTTCGATACGCCTCTGGAGGATGGCGTGCCGACCGAGTCAAAGACTGAGCACCTGACTCTGTTTCTTAGGATCGGATTGCTGACCGGCCAGCGAAAGGAGGCGATCCTATCCTTGCGCTGGTCTGATATCGATTTTCATAGCAACATCATCTACTGGAACCCCGTTGGACGGCGCCGCACGAAAAAGGAACGCCCGAGTTCTAGGCTGCCTGCGCGTCTGAAGAAGCACCTGCTATGCCGACGAAGGCGGTTTCCGGTAGACGAATTCGTAGTCACCCATCGCGGCAAGTCACTGCAGAACGTCAAACGCGCATTTAGGACTGCCGTTGTGGCGGCAGACTTGGAGACCGAGGGGGACCGAAAAGTCGTTCCACACACTCTGCGGCACACCTGTGCGACCTGGCTAATGCAAAAGGGGGCGCCCAAGTGGGACGCCTGCGGCTTCCTGGGTATGACCCACGAAACGCTTGAGAAGAACTATGGGCATCATCACCCTGATCACCAGAGAGGAGCGGCGGATGCAATCTGATATCCAGATCATTTCCGGATATAGATCGGTACAAACGTGAACAAAGGAACAGTGAAATGATAGTACATTACAATAATTACAATGGGTTAAAGTCAGGCCCGTTCCTTCGGGAGGCAGGGGTCGGAGGTTCGAATCCTCTCACTCCGACCAATAAAGCAAGGTTTCAACTGCAGAGATTTTTTGCTGTTTGACCAATTAACCTTCTTTTCCGCACAAATTGGTCTGAGAATTCACTGCATGAATCCAAGGTGATAGCTGTGTGGTATGAACAGCTTTACCCCCACGAAGTCAAAACGACGAACTGGTTGGCCTACAATGAAGCGTTGAAACGGCTCGGCGCAAGGAATGAGGCCCTGCGCGCCTCTAAAAACTCTTTCGAGCCATCAGGTAAGGTTGAGACAACGATCATCGCCGGAGGCGCGTCGAGGGCAAGATAGATTGTATCAAATTGCTCGACCGGTGCTTGATGGCTTGCGACTTCAACCAGCAAGTCACAGAGTTACTGGTACTTACCGACATCCTGAACGGCTACACAGCGATCGACATACTAATCACAAAGCGCGCAGGATATATTTGCCTAGAGGAGGCGAAATCCTAAACCTTAGCCAGTTTGTGCAGCAAGGCCGGTCAGAGCCCTTTTGCAGTTGGGACTTTTGAGCGGACATAAGCAACGCCCAAGCTGATCCATGAAGTTCTCTTCGAACCTTTACAGAAGTTTCGCCGGTCTATGTGTCGTCCCTCGTGCAGTGAGCCCCAAATAGCAAAAAAGTATGTCTAGGTTTTGCTGGCTAACAAATGGCTGTAATGCGGGGCGAAGGTTGGTCCTCAACTTGTCTAAACGCCCCGCGGTGACACTATGGAGCTGGGGAATCCATGCCGCCTTGGTTTTCTGTGGGCACATGGTCGATAAAATGGGCATCCGAATTGATGTTTATTGTATTGTTGGCGGCAACGCCGTCGCTGCTTCCGATCCAGTGGGATGTTCCAACATTTTGCGCCGCCTCCAACGGGGAAAGGTTTGTTATTCGGTTAACAATTTTTCCGGTAACGGTTGGGAATTCCGTTGTTTCAGGCCTGGCGTTCCGAGACATCCCAGTCTGAGTGATATGGGCGCCAGTACCCGAGTGGTGGCCCGGCTCTGCCATGGCCATTCCGGTGGACAGGGCAATCACCAGGGTTGGTGCAACAATGAGCTTTTTGATGATGTTAATACGTTCCATTCTTGATCTCCTTAAGTTGCCGATACATTTCAAACCTAGGAACGCGACAGCTTTGGATATTGTGAGAAGAGCTCAGTTTTTTGGCATTTTCTTTCAAGTTGCCAAGCCGCGGATAGGTCGACCAACGTAGCTGCATAGAGCCACGCCTATTCGTCGGACCACCCGGCAGGAGATTAAGCTAAGGAAGAGTGGGCTTTGGTTGCCCTGTGTTGGGTCGCTACTGCCTGCCTTGTGGCAGCACTTAAACGATTTCTTGGCATGGCTTTTGGACCCTGCTTATTGTTACCTAAACCACAAAACGCCCTGATTTGCAGGGTACTTCAGACTCGGGCGGCATATGAGCATGAAAGAGGACAAGGTGAGTTCTGACGGCCAATCTTGGAATGTTCCAGGTTTTGGTGTGCATCACATAGCCAGGCTTCTGGAAAACCGTGGTTCAGATATTGTTGCGCTTCTGAGATCGACCAACTTACCCGTTGATCTCCACGAAACCCCGCCGGATTTTATTGATGTTCGCAATGAGCTCCGCCTCTTGGAGCTTGCAGTGCAAGAGACCCGAGACCCCCTGTTTGCGATCACTGCGGGAAAAACCTTCAACCCCAGAAAGACTACACTCCTCAGCTATGTCGTTTTGAACTCTCCGACCGTTGGCGAGGCAATCGAGAAGGCAGTGAACTATGCTCGCTTGGCTCGGGGCTTTGCCAAACTGTCCTTCTATGAAGATGAACGTGGCATGTTTCTGGAGATAGATTCCATCGCCGAACTGATGCGCTCTGATGGAGCTCACAATGAGTTTCGAATGTCTGCTTTTTTGACCAGCCTTCAAATTGCGGCTGAGACGCCCTTGCCAGTCCTTGAACTACGCTTTCCGCATGAATTGACCGAAGAAAAGCGGACCCAAATCTCCAGTGCATTGTCAGTCAATATCAAGCAGAAACAAAGAGTTCCCGGCATCTTGTTCGATAAAGCAGTGATGGATATCCCGATCAAGGATACGGACCCCGCATTGCTTCTGCACCTTGAAAAACATGTGCAAACGTTGATGAACGATTTACCGCCAGTAATAGGTGAAACAAGTTCTTTGGTGCAGAGCGAGATAACGTCGCGACTGTCTTTTTGCGCTCCAACACAAGATGATATCGCGAAGACACTGGGGATGAGCATCAGCACACTTGGGCGCAAACTTGCCAAGGAAGGCACAACTTACAAACAACTGCTAAAGGACATCCGTGCAAGGCTGGCAGAGCAGTATCTTGATGACCCCAAGCTAAATCTGTCTGAGATTGCTTTTGCGCTTGGTTATTCTGATCAAGCGGCGTTTAGCAATGCCTACAAGACTTGGACGGGCCAATCTCCGGGCAGTGCTCGAACCGCTTAGGTCGACCTCAGGATGTGCAAATCGGTTAACATTGCAGGCTGGGGCAAGAAAGCGGATGCTCATCGTCTCAAACGCAGTCCAAAGCATCCGCTGTTAAAGTTTATCCCCATGCATCTGTACATGAATCACAAGGGTCGGAACTCGATAGTTCTGAGTTCAAATGGAAGCCAGGGCCAGCCGCTTTGGAAGTTTGGTGGTCGTAGCCATCCAACGGGTGCGCCATGGACATTCCAGCACTCAGAACAATGGCGAACGCGGTGACGGAAGAAATCAGTGCCTTTTTCATTTCTTGGTTCCTTTCGGTTGAGCGTGTTTGAAACGCTGTGTGTGCATTCAATTTGGCGATCTGTCGGTCAGATTTATTGCGATGACACATCAAGGCTTTGAGAAAAA